>NZ_JAKGCY010000030.1:0-6382 GCF_021852965.1 Vibrio floridensis
TATGCGGTAACTTTTGTAGTGAAAGTGGTCTGCGGAAAGTTGGTTTGTGCGGCACTCACCCCTTAACGCGGCGTTAGCTTAAAACAATTAAAATCAACGGGTTGTGGTCTTTTCTTTCTTCCTTTGGCCATTCGTTCAGGTTTCTCGGCAAATCAGCATTGTTTGCCAGCGCAAGTTTTGAGCAGTTGCCTCAATGGAGTTTTAGGATTGCGCGAGGTTAGCAAGCTTGGCTTAAAGTCGCTTTGGAAGTTTTGCTTTCGCTTTGAGTTCTCCGAAGATGAATTCTCAAAATTTGCTGGTTTCAAAGCAAATGAACGGCTACAAAGTTTGAATCAATTCGGGGTTTAAAACTCAAGTGGTTTGTTGGTTTTCCAAATCAGGTTAATCTCGGGCTTAGTAAATCTAAGGTGCTGAAATTTAAGCTAACAAACTGCTTAAGTGGGATTCGCAATGCGTGGCATTTTTAGCATGCGGTGAGTTTTGTGATTAAGTTGATGTGCGGTAGCTTTTGTAGTGCATTGCTCACCCCTTAGCAGGGCGTTATGTTTAATCGCGTAAAATCAGTTGTTTGCACTCTTTTTTGTCCACGCAGCTTTCAAGTTTTTCCCTTGTCGGCAAGCTAACTTCAGTGGTCGCTGTTTTCTGGACTCCTATTCGCGGGCGCGAAAAATTCAGATAATTGCCTCATTGAAATCCAGTGTGTTGGCGAGGTGAGTGAAGTGTTCTCAATTTCAAAGTTAGAGTTCCAGTTTTCGGTTTTTCACGCTAAAACTCAATGTTCGTAAAATCAAATTTATGAGTTAATTCAGTTTTTTAGCTTCTGGTTTTGGTTTTCAAAGCTAAGTTGAGTTAGGCTCTTGGTATCGTAAAACTTAACCCTTTAAGTTTTAAACATAACAAGGCGTTCAAGAAGGATTCATGCCGCGTGGCATTTTTGGTATGCGGTTAGTTTTGGTGGTGAAAGTGGTCTGCGGAAAGTTGGTTTAGGCGGCATTCACCCCTTAACGCAGCGTTAAGTTTATAATGGAGTTCAATAATTGATCGGAAAATCAGATTTTACAGTCGTATATGTTTCAGCCATAGTTTTAATCTCGTTTGGGCTCCTGATTGGGATAAACCTTCCAAGCGAAGGTGATATTAAATGGACAGACATATTGTCCTCAGTTTCCAATCTTGCTATGGCGGTAATTGCATATTTGGCATTAAATGTATGGAAATCTCAATTAAAGCACTCCAAGCGGGTCGAACAAATTGAAACCTTAAGAATGCAACTCGATGTATTAATAAGTGCGTTTAATACAAAACTATTGAGGGTATATGACCAAAAACGCAATGACGTAGGCGATTTACTAGATAGTTTCAATCCTTGTGAACAATATCTGAACAATAAGAAAGAATATGAATGCAATCACATTCATGAACTTAATGAAGCGATTAAAGAGTACACGTTCAACTTAGATAACTATCAGTCATCGTTTGGATATCCACTTCCAGAATCATTGATGTTTACAGAAATTAAAAAACATCTAGATGAGCTTGAGCAAAAACTTTATTGCTGTTATTTGAATCAAGAGAAAGCATTTCCAGTATTTTATAATTCAGTTTCATCCAAATTGTCTAACTATCGGATCCAAATGCAAGCTGATCTAAAAGATGAAATGAGTGCGCTTTGGAAATAAACTTAACAAACGGTTCAAGAGGGACAGCCAACGCGTGGCATTTTTATTATGCGTTGGTTTTTGTGGTTATGATGTTATGCGGAAGCTTGGTAGTGGCGTTGTCTGCCCCTTAACCGGGCGTTATGCCACTAGAGATGGCTAGTCACAGGAGGACTATTTGGAAAATTACTATACTGCCATTGCTAATATGTTATTAACTGAAGTTGAGTTGATAAATGGCAGCTTTCAGCATGAAGGCGTAAAAGGCTCAGGGAATGAATTAGCTCTCATGAACTTGCTGGCTAAATTCTTGCCTGACGAATATGGAATTGATACAGGCATTATTGTGAATCAATCAGGAGAACAGGCTAGGCAGTCCGACATAATTATCTATAAAAAAAGTTTATTGCCGCGATTTTTGAGTCTTACTGAAACTAAGTATTTTCCTGTTGAAAGTGTATTGGTAGTCATAGAGGTGAAAACAACGCTAACTAAAGATGCTTTTGCAAAAGCAACTGAAAATCTATGCTCTGTGAAAGATATTATGCCCCCAGGTCATAAGCTAGCCGTCATCGCCTTCTCATTTAAATCTAATGTCCAAAGCTTGGAAACTGTTAACAAATGGCAGAAGGAAAACATCGGGTTCAAAATTCCTTACATATTTATGCTCGACCATGGTTTTATAAAGACACCAATAGAAACTGGCGTGCCGGAAGAAAGCCTGTGCCATTTCGAAGATAGCGATGAACAATTTTATACAAGTGAAGACTCTGAATATTTAGTGTGCTTCAAGAAGGGGGCAAGGCACTGGAGTGTATTCAATCAAAGCGGTTCCCAATATCCCTTGTCCAAACTACTCAAAGAAACAGTTGTTGTTGATCAGGCGAAAGTACTTGCATGTTTCCTATTGGTCTTAATAGGTTTACTGGAAAGTGTTCAAGAGAATAGTAATGTTGGTTCACAGTTATTGAAAAACTATATGCCACTGAAATACAAGCGTTTCTTGGTGATCAATGAAGACCGCAGTGGTTTAGCCCGAGCGTTACTATAAAGCAAAGTGGCATAACAAACGCTTCAAGAGGGACAGCCAACGCGTGGCATTTTTGCTATGCGTTGGTTTTTGTGATTACGGTGTTATGCGGAAAGTTGGTAGTAGCGTTGTCTGCCCCTTAAGCGGGCGTTATGCTTAATCACCTAAAATCAGTGGTTTATGGTTTTTCTTTGTTCCCTAGGCTTTTCAGTTTTGTGTTTGTCGGCAAGCTGGCTTTTTTGAGCGCTGTTTTTCGGACACTCATTCTTTGGCGCTAAAAATTCTGAGAATTGCCTCATTCAATTCTTGGGCAAGCGCGAGGTTAGGGCGGTTGGCTCAATCAGAAATCCATTTCTAGGTTTTCAAACTTCAAACCAGATTTGCCAAAATCCAAAGTCTGATTATCAAAACTATGATTCATTTCGGTTTTCTACGTTTTGGCTTTTGTTTGTAAATCAAAGTCGAGTTAATCTTGGTTCTGGTCAAACGTAAGTCATTGAAGCTTAAGCATAACAAAGCGTTTAAGTGGGATTTGGCACGCGTGGCATTTTCAGTTTGCGTTGGGTTCGGTGATTAAGTCGCTGTGCGGTAGCTTTTGTAGTGCGTGCCTGCACCCCTTAACGCGGCGTTATGGCTTCTTTCAAAAGTTACACTGGTTGGATGAACAGTGTTTATTGTTTGTGTTCTATTCGTTGTGTAAAGTATTGTTTTTACTTTAATCAAAGAGGGCATAATGAATGCGTGAATCCTTACGCTGTAAAGTGCTAGATGTTTGTGCTAAGAAAATCGCACAAAAGGGTGAGAATGTTGGTGTTTCATTTTATGCATTTTTCGCTAATAAAAACGACGATCCAATGTTGTTAATGGAAGCAGCTACTTGGTGGATTCAAACTCACCAGCTAGATCACTTCGAAAAAGCCAACAAAATCATAGAAATGATTAAATCAGGCAAGTAAAGAACACCTTAAGTCCAAGCCATAACAAGGCGTTTAAGCGGGATTCATGCCGCGTGGCATTTTTGGTTTGCAGTGAGTTTTTGTGGTGAAAGTGGTCTGCGGAAAGCTGATTTATGCGGCATTCACCCCTTAACGCAGCGTTAGCCGACTTCTACCACCTTACTCATCAGTAAGTGTATACTTAGCCAAGTTTTACTTACATTGAAGAAGAACACCATGACAGCATTGACAGATAACATGTGGAATATGAAACCAAATATACCGTTGGCTAAACAACTTGCCAAAAGAGATGTACCAGCTTTGGTTTATGACGCTGTTAACCTCGAGGGTGTTGCAATGACTTTACCTGAGGTGCAAACCATTCTTGATGGGATCACCGTAGGTGGCCATCGTATTAGTGATCAAAATATGGCAATGAACCAAGCTCGAGCATGGGAGCTCATTTTTGGCTTAGTTGATCAAGGTGAGTTTCAATTTAATAAAGAAACCGCCTTAAAAATCCACAATATCGCTGGCAAAGAAGAAGCATTAGAGTGGGGTAAATTTCGCTCTGGTTACGTTTCTATTACGGGTTCAGAGTATGAGCCTCCGGCTCCAGATGCGTTGGACGAAAAATGGCTTGAAGTTGAGAGTCAGGTGAATAGCGAATCTGATGTTTACGATCAAGCAATTACTGCATTTTTACAAATGGCACGCGCTCAATTTTTTTGGGATGTTAACAAACGTACAGGCCGGTTCATGATGAACGGTATTTTGTTAGCTAACGGTTTCCCTATCATTAATGTGCAAGCCAAGCGTCAGCAAGAGTTTAATACGCTCATGCTCGACTTCTATTCTTCTAATGACATGACAGCAATGAATAAGTTTTTACGTAGCTGTTTGGATGAAAAAATTATTCGTAATTTCAAGCTAGATCTGAAAATCGGCTAACAAACGCTTCAAGAGGGACAGCCAACGCGCGGCATTTTTACCATGCGTTGGTTTTTGTGATTACGAAGTTATGCCGAAAGTTGGTTGTAGCGTTGTCTGCCCCTTAAGCGGGCGTTAAATTGCAATGGAGTGACATGAAAAGCGTACTAATTACAGGTGCAAATCGTGGATTAGGGTTAGCTCTAGCTCATGAATTTGACAAACATGACTATCGTTTGTACTTGGTTGTTCGCACGAATAACGCTAAGTCTGAATTAGCTAGAGATTTCCCACAAGCTAAAATCCTAGTCAGCGATGTTACATGTGATAGTTATGAATCAAAGCTAAGTGAGTGGCTAGAATTAGTGACTCTCGACTTAGTGGTAAACAACGCTGGCTCGGGTACAAAAGCGCCAACGTTAAAATCTACTCGTCCAGAGTATCTGAGGAAAGAATTTGAGACTAACTGTATTGCTGTCTTGTCTACTGTGAAAGGAAGTTTAGATTCATTACAACGTTCAGCAGAGCCATTAATCATAAACATCAGCTCTCGTAGAGGATCACTTAAGATGCAGTCTGAGTTAGCTGCGAAGGGCTCAGGGTGTTCATATTCTTATCGTATAAGCAAAGCAGCACAAAACATGCTGACCCTATGTCTTGCAGATGATCTCGAAGACTTAGGTATCAAAGTAGTAGCAATACACCCCGGAAGGCTTCTAACCGCAATGGGTTCAAGTGATGCGGATATGTCACCAAAGAAATCAGCTAGTCAAATTCTTGATCTAGTAGAGAACAAGCGATTAAACAATCGTGACTATATAAGTGTAGAAACTGGTGTGCTCCCTTGGTGATGCAATTTAACAAGGCGTTTAAGAGGGATTTGGCACGCGTGGCATTTTCGGTTTGCGTTGGGTTCAGTGATTAAGTCGCTGTGCGGTAGCTTTTGTATTGCGTGCCGGCACCCCTTAACGCGGCGTTATGTTTAATCACGTAAAATCAGTTGGTTGCATCTTTTCTTTGCTTTCTCAGCTTTCTAATTTTGGTCTTGTCGGCAAGTTACGTTTAGTGGTCGCTGTTTTCTGGACTCCAATTCGTGGGCGCTAAAAATTCAGAGAGTCGCCTCATTTAAGTTCAGTGCGTTTTTGAGTCGAATGACGCGATCTTAGTTTCAAAGTTTGAGCTCCAGTTTTCGGTTTTTCACGCTAAAACTCAATATCAGTAAATTCAAATTTATTAGTTAATTCAGTTTTTTAGCGTCTGGTTTTGGTTTTCAAAGATAAGTTGAGTTAAGCTTTGGTATCGCAAACTTAACCCTTTGAGCCTTAAACATAACAAGGCGTTTAAGCGGGATTCACGCCGCGTGGCATTTTTGGTTTGCAGTAAGTTTTGGTGGTGAAAGTGGTCTGCAGAAGCTTGGTTTATGCGGCACTCACCCCTTAACGCTGGGGTTATGAGCCTCGTACATATTGTACACAGTTGTAGAAATTGCAGTACTAACGCTAGTGGTACAGCTAAACCAATAGTCATGGAGGACATTGAAGAATGTTGGAAAAAGTAGAGCAAGTACTTGATAGAAATGATTTATCTTATAAAACTGTAGGCAACTCACTGCACCTAAAGTTGGCTCGAGCAGGCGGAAAAGTCACAATCAAATATGACTATTCGACAAATTCGTACCTATATAGTTGTAATGAGTACCTATTAAGTTTCTCTAGCCTCATTTTCTTTGTTCTATCTTTCAACACGTTATACCAGCCTGACAAACAAATGTGGTCTGGCTATGTGGCTGGGTGCATGTTTGCAGCAGCAGTGTTTAATCTATTCCAAAT
>NZ_JAKGCY010000031.1:0-5714 GCF_021852965.1 Vibrio floridensis
TGGTGCCGACTACCGGAATCGAACTGGTGACCTACTGATTACAAGTCAGTTGCTCTACCTACTGAGCTAAGTCGGCATAAGTGGAGCGCATTCTATTGAATCATTCCTTTGCTTGCAATAGCTTTTTGCCAAAAAAAACGTTTTTTTTGGCAAAAGAGGAGCTCGTGGTGCAAAAACATACAACTCTCTCTTTTTTCACTGCCGTTTTGTCATTGTCATTTGCTTTCTTTAGCTCATGATGTATTTTGCTTGCTCTTCCCTGATTCACAAGGATAGGACAGAGCCTCATGAGCCCATTTTTGTCATTTAGTCGCGCCGATTGGTCTGAATTACGAAATTCAGTGCCGATGACATTATCTGAAGATGACTTAAAGGCATTGCAAGGGATCAATGAGAATCTGACGATGAGGGAAGCTGTTGAGGTTTATTTACCTCTCTCTCGTCTTCTCAATCTTTACGTACAAGCTCGTCAGAGTCGTAATTCCGTATTACATCAGTTTTTAAATAATGACGAAAACCCACCACCATTTGTGATCGGCATCGCAGGTAGTGTCGCGGTGGGTAAAAGTACGACCGCGCGTGTTTTAAGTGCTTTACTTTCTCGATGGGAAAACCACCCAAAAGTCGAGTTGGTCACCACTGATGGTTTTCTTTATCCAAAGAAGGTTCTCAATCAACGCGGCATCATGCATAAAAAAGGATTTCCTGAATCTTATGATATGAAGAAGCTGGTGCAGTTTGTCTCCGATGTCAAAGCAGGTAAACCAGAGCTTGAGGTTCCTGTTTACTCGCATATTACTTACGACATTACGGAGAAAGTAAAGAAAGTGGATCGCCCCGATGTTTTGATCATAGAAGGCCTAAACGTACTACAAAGTGGCATGGACTACCCGCACGATCCTCATCGTGTCTTTGTTTCTGACTTCCTCGATTTTTCTATCTATGTCGATGCGGAAAGTGAAACGATCGAACAGTGGTATATTGAACGCTTTCTAAAGTTCAGAAAAGGTGCGTTTACCAAGCCAGGCTCCTACTTCAGTCACTACACGAAACTCGATGAGCAGCAAGCCATCCAAAAAGCAAAAGAGATCTGGCGTGATATCAATGGCATTAATTTAGTACAGAATATTCTGCCAACAAAAGAAAGAGCGCAGCTAATTTTGCGCAAAGGTCACAATCACTTAGTTGAAGAGATCCTGCTGCGTAAATGACACTAGGCTCCAATTTCATCGGTCAATCATTTGCTCTCAGAGATATTTCACCGCCAACGTAGGCTTGTGTACCCTCGCTGTTTTTTATTACAACCCCACCTAGGTTATCGATACCTTGCACTTCACCAATGACTTCTCTTGGCCCCATCAGCAATCTTACTTGCCGCCCACGGTAGTTATCCAAACGGTTCCAACGCTCAATAAAACCATTTAGTCCAAGACTTTCGTACTGTCGTAGTGCATCACGCCACTTAGCGATAAGCGCGATAGCCAACTGATTACGATCAATATCCTTCGCGCTATCAATACTATTCAACGCCGTCCAAGGCTGATCAATTTTATCTGTTGCCATCGCCATCTGGATATTTAACCCCATGCCGATCACCAAATGCGCAGCTCCTCCTGCCTGCCCGCTCATTTCGACCAAAATACCAGCGAGTTTTTTATCTTGGTAATAAACGTCATTTGGCCACTTTAGCTTCACACCATCGATCCCCAGAGACTCCAAAGCTTCAACTGCTGCGATACCAACAACAAGGCTCAAACCCATCGCTGCCGCCATTCCCGCATCGAGTTTCCAGTACATTGACATATAAAGATTCGATCCAAAAGGGGAAAACCACTGTCTCCCTCGACGCCCTCGACCTTCAGATTGATACTCAGCTAAGCAAACATGGCCCGATTCAAAGGAGTTCAAACGATCCAACAAATATTGGTTTGTCGAATCAATGACCGGAATTAACTCAATGCTGTCGCCTTGTAGCTGTTCTTTGTCCAGTAGCCTTAATGGTTGAGCCAATTGATAACCACGCCCCTGGATGCGGTAAACATCCACGCCCCAATCTTGCAATGCATTTATGTGCTTTGATATCGCCGCTCTGGAAATCCCAAGCTCACTGCCTAACACTTCCCCAGAATGAAACTGGCCATCAGCAAGTTTCTTGAGCAGATGTAATTTGACAACGTGTTCCTTTTTCATCGCAAAGACCTTATTGCATGTAGATTCGTTTCACTGGTTGCCCCCATAAAGCGAACTTCATGCTCAAGTTGTATCTGGTATTTATCCCAAACGGCATCACAAATTAAGCTCGCTAGATCGACAACATCCTGTGCGGAACATTGATCGATGTTCGTCAGCACTAAGGCTTGTAATGGGTGCACTTGAGCGCCACCGACTTTGTGACCTTTTAGGCCACATTGATCAATGAGCCACCCTGCGGCCACTTTCATTTTTTCTCCCGCTGGATACGCAACTATCGTGGGATAATCCCTTTGAATCCGCTGCCAATGGGATTGACTGATCAGTGGGTTTTTAAAGAAACTGCCGGCATTACCGACTTTATTCGGGTCAGGTAACTTCTCTTGCCTAATTTGGCAAACTGTTTCGTAAACACTTTTAGGCGTAAGCTCAGTTGCATCAATTTTTTGCAGCGGCCCATAAGAGATATTTGCCTGCCATACTTTGGGCAACTTGATACCGACCGCCGTAATAATCGCTTTTTCAAACAGATCATGCTTAAAAATTGAATCTCGGTAATCAAACAAACACTCTTCCGCACTTAGCCTTTGATGAGAAAAATCATCCAACATCAAAACATCGACATAGTCGCAAACATCGCGAAACTCAACGCCATAAGCACCGATATTCTGTATTGGCGCCGAACCCGCGCAACCAGGGATCAGTGCAAGATTTTCCAATCCGCCAATGCCTTGGTTGACACACCATTTAACCAAGTTAGGCCAATCTTCACCCGCGGAGATGTGCAAAAAGTAATGGGATGTGTTTTCTATTAACACCTTACCCATTAGGCGATTTCTGAGTACCAAACCACGATACGGTTCTGTGAAAAGAACGTTGCTACCCTTACCCAGAATCAACTTAGGCAAGTTCTGATATCGCGGATCAGAATAGACTGAAACAAGATCTGCCGTGCTCTCGACTTCAATGAGATAGTCACAGGTTTGATCGATAGAAAATGTGTGGTAAGGCTTTAATGATACATTGCGTTGAATTTGCATGGGACAATCGTATTAACTTAAACTCCCAACATTCTACATCACTTATCCATTAGACACAGTGCCATGAGTCATTCAATTCGATTTGAAGTCCTTGATCCAATCAAGTTGCCGTTAATCAAAAAAATTTACAAAGCTCATTATCCAAGCGCTAAAGTCAAACGCGATGAAATGATCATTATTGCGCAGATAGCACAACAAACCGTAGGGGTGGTGCGTCTGCGTTATATAGAGCAATATCAGCTACTCACCGGCATGTTGACACTACCAAATGCCAGAGGTAAAGGCTACGGACATGCTTTACTGGAATACTGCACGTCAAATCATCTGAATGAAGATGTTTTTTGTTTTTCTTACCGCCATTTAGAAAACTTCTATTCTTGCCATGGTTTTCAAGAAATTGACGTAGATAAACTACCTAATACACTGAAACAGAAGTACTTACGCTATTCAGAAAGTGGCAAAGATCTCGTTCCTATGCAATATCGAGCACAAATAGACTAAGAAAGCGTCCTTTTCTGGTATTAGATTTAATAAATTTGGTAGAATTTGCAGCTCGCAATACTGCACATAACTAAGGTAATACACCCCATATGATGGCTAGCAGGAATCCTTTTGCTCAACTACCCAGCGTTGCTGTGGATGCTGATGCCCTGGAAGTTCTTCATACTGCGAAAGACTTCAGACTTCGTTTAATTGATGCAATCGCCAAAGCAACGTCAAGAGTTTGCTTAGTTGCGCTGTATCTCGAAGATGATGAAGCAGGAAGAGAAATACTGACCGCTCTATATGAAGCAAAACAGCGCAATCCGGGATTGGATATTAGCGTATGTGTAGATTGGCATCGTGCGCAAAGAGGTCTCATTGGTGCAGAAGCATCCGAAGGCAATGCCGCTCTGTATAAGGCGTATGCCAACAAGTATCAACACAAGATTCCTGTCTATGGTATTCCGGTGAGAGGACGAGAGGTCTTCGGCGTACTTCACCTAAAGGGTTTCATCATCGATGATACAGTCATTTACAGCGGAGCTAGCCTCAATAATGTCTATCTTCAATACGCAGAACGTTACCGATTTGACCGTTACCATGTGATTCACAGCGAGACCCTTTCAGATTCAATGTTCAATTTTGTTCAAAGCGAAATGATTGCGAATCCAGCTGTGAATGATTTAGCGGCCGAAGATAAACCTGAGACCAAAGAAATTAAGACTGCAATTCGACAGTTTCGCTCAGCATTATCTCGAGCCAAATATCAGTTCGAGCCCGAGGTAGTTTGCGAAGGTAAGTTTGCCATCACCCCTCTCGTTGGGCTAGGTAAGAGGCGTAACACCCTCAATCAAAATATCACAAAGCTTATCGATGTAGCCGAGAATGAAATTTTCATCTGTACCCCATACTTTAATTTTCCTAAAGATTTAGCAAAAGGCATAAAGCGCGCACTAAAGAGAGGCGTAAAGGTGACGATCGTTGTGGGCGATAAGACCGCCAATGACTTTTATATATCCCCAGATAAAGAGTTTAAAACCATTGGTGGTCTGCCGTACCTATATGAGTTAAACTTGCGCAAATTTGCTAAAGCGAATGAGGCACAGATAGCGGCAAGAAATCTTTCAATTAGACTCTGGAAAGATGATGATAATAGCTTCCATCTTAAAGGTATTTGGGTTGACAAACGTTACATGCTGCTTACTGGAAACAATCTCAACCCTAGAGCTTGGGCATTGGATCTTGAAAATGGTCTGTTAATCCGAGACGACTTTGCGCAGCTAACGGAACAGTTTGATTCTGAGGTCGACAATATTCTCCAACACACTCAGTTAATATGTACATACAAACAACTTGAGAAAGTCGAAGAATATCCGGAAGTGGTTCAGAAGCTGGTCCGCAAAATTACTCGAATTAAAGCCGATGGGGTACTAAAGAGAATTCTCTAGTATTGACGGCACATTAAAACATCACTTAAGCCCAACGACGTGTTGGGCTTTGTTATATGTGTAACTCTCCCGAATGACAGCAAGCTCCTGTGGTGTTTAATAGCCATCTAGCAAAGATAAGAAGGACTGAGGGAAAAAACAGGAACGGGTTTTAGAGCATCAGTCTCACTCAACCTCCCCACAAATAGCCAGAGTAGAATCTAATAGAAGAAGTATGGAGTCGATCAATACAACACTGTCTAATACCAACCTAACTAAAAATATGATCTAATTAAGGCTGTTACTTCTTCGTGATAAATGACGCTATGGACAGTCTCAATAACATTGATTTCAAAAAACTTGCTAGCCAACAAAAATCTATTCAAAGGAAGATGCGATTGCTCGCATTGGCCCATTTTAAAGATAGTCACTCTCGAACCCAAATTGCTAAGTTCCTTAAGGTAAGCAGAACCAGTGTGAATAAATGGGTACAAATATTCCTTGAAGAAGGGCTTGAAGGACTGCAAGAGAAACCAAGAACGGGTCGCCCAGCATTTCTTAACGCGGAGCAGCG
>NZ_JAKGCY010000032.1:0-5596 GCF_021852965.1 Vibrio floridensis
TCGGCAAGTTGGCTTCAGTGGTCTCTGTTTTTGGACTCCAATTCTTGGGCGCTAAAAATTCTGAGAGTTGCCTCATTTAACTGCAGTGTTTGGATGAGGTGAGTGCAGGTTGGTCAGTTTCAAAGTTAGAGCTTCAGCTTTCGTTTCTCACGTTAAGACTCAATGCAAGTTCAATCAATTTTATGAGTTAATTCAGTTTTTTAGCCTATGGTTTTGGTGTGCGAAGGTAAGTCGAGTTAAGCTCTTGGTATCGTAAAACTTAGCCCTTTGAGTCTTAAACATAACAAGGCGTTCAAGAGGGATTCATGCCGCGTGGCATTTTTGGTATGCGGTGAGTTTTGGCGGTGAAAGTGGTCTGCGGAAAGTTGGTTTAAGCGGCATTCACCCCTTAACGCGGCGTTAGGCGAGGGAAGTCATGTATAGAATCTTATTCCTGTTTTTATTATTGCCATTATGGTCAGTTGCAGCCGTAAATTTACCATCTGATTATGTTGGAATTGAAATATATCAATCTACAATTGATGACGTGTCTAAAAAACTCGGTAAATCTCAATTTCAAAGTATCCCATATGGTCACCATGAAAATGGTTATTGTTATGTTTCTGATAATGGTATTTATGCGGTTTTTAGTTCAGGCCCAATGGGAGCCCAATCCATTATTACCAGAATGAGTATTCATTTGGACAATCCAGGATTGAAATGTAGCCCAAGCAAGCTAGAGTTACCTACTTGCATTGGTGAATTTTGTTTAGGTGTTTCAAAAAATAAATCTGAAAGCCTTTTAGGAGGAGTTTTAGATCTTACAAATGATGGCAGTAATAGTTACGTGAAAAGCTTCTGGTTGACAAGGGAATTGACTGAAGAGGAAAAACAGAAGTTGGATTTATCTGAAGAAATGACTGTTGCTGATATTACCAATAACATTTGGTTCAAATTCGTAAATGAAGAAGCAATAGAAATTGGTGTTATAAAGTTTGAAACGTACTGAGTCGCCTAACAAACAATTTAAGAGTGATTCAGCACGCGTGGCATTTTTGGTATGCGGAGGTTTTGGGTGTTGAAGTGCCATGCAGAAGCTTGGTCATTGCGTGCTTCACACCTTAATTGGGCGTTATGGCTTCCTCAAAAAATGACACTGTTTGGATAAACAGTATTTGTTGTTTGTGCTCTATTCGTTGTGTAAAGTATTGTTTTTACTTCAATCTAAGTGGGCATAATGAATGCGTGAACCCTTACGTCGTAAAGTGTTAGATGTTTGTGCTAAGAAAATCGCACAAAAGGGCGAGAATGTTGGAGTTTCATTCTATGCATTTTTCGCTAATAAAAACGACGATCCAGAGTTGTTAATGGAGGCAGCTACTTGGTGGATTCAAACTCACCAGCTAGATCACTTCGAAAAAGCCTATAAAATCATAGAAATGATTGAATCAGGCAAGTAAAGAACGCGTTAAGTCCAAGCCATAACAAGGCGTTCAAGTGGGATTCATGCCGCGTGGCATTTTTGGTATACGGTGAATTTTGGTGGTGAAAGTGGTCTGCGGAAAGCTGGTTTAAGCGGCATTCACCCCTTAACGCAGCGTTATATTTTCATTCGAGGTAAGGGATACATGGGAAGGACTCTGATTTTATTTTGTCTGCTATTTTCATCTCTTTCTTTGGCATCCAGTTCGAACAATGCTCTTGAGTTCAAAGAGTACTTGGCCACAGAAATTGAAGCTGAAGAGCTTAGAAAAGTTGGCTTACATATGGTGACTCTTTGGGAGCAACAGCACGATATTTATATCACGCAAAAAAAGTTTGTTAGCTCTGAACTCGAAGAGGCAATAGATTTGATGGTTAACATAGTCAACACAGAAAGATGCCTTACAGAAGTTCAAAAACACTATCCGTCAGAGCCGCTTTTGAAATCGAAGTATTTTAGTAGTATTGATTTAGCGTTCGAGTATCGAAAGGCAGATGGATACTTATGGAACTTGGTTAGAGAGCATCAAGATGTGGTACTTTCGCGTATTGAGAAAGAGCGCTGTAAAGACATTTTGAGTGTTAGCGAAATCGAAAATATAACAAAGCGTTAAAGTGGGATTCATGCCGCGTGGCATTTTTGGTATGCGGTTAGTTTTGGTGGTGAAGGTGGTCTGCGGAAGGTTGGTTTAGGCGGCATTCACCCCTTAACGCAGCGTTAGGCTAATCAGGGAGAGAATGATGTCACTTTGGGTTTTAATACCGCTTTCATTTGTTCATATTACTGTTGGTGGAGCAATTGGTTTTGGTTTAGTTTTTGCGGCTTGTGCTGAGCGTGGAGTGACAATGTCTCAGTTCAGTAATGATGTGTGTGTGGCTTTATGGTTCGCTTACACAATATCGTTGCTTTTAAGTGTTTTCTTGGTTATCTATTTTTATCTGACAGATAGTGATGCGTCTTACTTTTGGTGGTACGCGATGCCATGGATGTTACTGATTGTGCTTATCACTTATTGGAGATCATCGATCGTAAAATTAGCCTAACAAACAGTTCAAGTGGGATTCAGCACGCGCGGCATTTTTGGTATGCGGTGGCTTTTGTGTTGAAGTGCTATGCAGAGGCTTGGTCATTGCGTGCTTCACCCCTTAACTGTGCGTTATGAGACCAGTCTGAAAGTATGGAGTTTATGAACTTAAAAATAGAATCGAAGAAATTGGCAAGAAGTCATTTTGAGCTAGAGCGAAAGCGACTTAATTGGAAGCTTGAAGTTAAGAATAAAATTAAATTTCATTTTAATGAGCTTATACTGTCTGCAAAAAACACTGGATATCCGTTTCTATTATTTTGCCAAGATAATAATGAATTTGAAAATTTGGATTCGATTCAGATCACTGCTGAATCCAATTATACGGGTATAACTAAAAAGTTAGCGAATGGTGGCTCCAAACTAGATTTTGAAAAAGGAGCAGGGCTATGTTTTTCATTGTCACCTAAAGGGGACGTGGTAGTTACTATTCGCCCCTACAAGTCGGAATGGGTTCGTAGAGTGGAAACGAGTATAATAATTGCGCACGGTATATCTCCTGACGATATTACAGATGATTTTATTAAAAAGTGCATGCATCGTTTCATCATTTATACAAGAGCATCAAGTGTTTACGGATCTTACACCACAACGCTATATGAGCATCTATTTATAAAATACCTGTTAGTTGTGGATATAAAAAATCGGGGGCAATTATTAAATAGTGCATTGGATTTTTCAAATAAATGGGGTGTCGCTGTGATTTCCGCTTTACTTGGTGCCATTTTTAACGAAATGTTAACCTAGTTGGGGCGTAAAAGTCTCATAACAAAGCGTTAAAGAGGGACTTGGCACGCGTGGCATTTTTGGTTTGCAGTTTGTTTAGCGGTTAAGGTGTTATGCGGTCACTTTTGTGTTGCGTGCCTGCGCCCCTTAACGCGGCGTTATGCATCTAATCGGACGTCAAATGAGTAAAATTGTTCCTAAACACAAGTTAGATCTAGAAACCTGCGAGCAACTGAAGTTTTTGTCAAACGAAGAAATAGCACCTTATGTTTACGAGTTGCTTGAGTGTTTGCAGGACTTGAATTGGCCAGTTGCAGATCCTGTTTCACAAAGGTTATTGCAGTTAGATTTAGAGCTTGTAGAACCTTTGTTGCTGATTTTAAGTAGTGATGATGACGTGTGGAAATATTGGATAGTTTCGTTCTTCTTGCATTATGTAGATATTTCTGTTTACGACAGGCTGATTTTTAAACTAAATAAGATGAAAATTAGTCCAACTAAACAAGAAATCGAAGAAGAGGTTTATGAAGCTATTTGTGAGCTTATAGAAAGTCGAAGCATAACAAGGCGTTAAAGCGGGATTCATGCCGCGTGGCATTTTTGGTATACGGCGAGTTTTGGTGGTGAAAGTGGTCTGCGGGAAGATTAGTTTGTGCGGCATTCACCCCTTAACGCAGCGTTAGGCCCAAATAGTATACAAGGAAGTTCAATGAGTAAATTAGTGGTTTATTTGTCGGCAATTGTTGTCGCATGTTTAGTGGTAGCAGAGCCCGCATTTGCTGGCCCTGGAGGAAAAATTGCAAGCGTATTATCTGAGACATTCTGGGGAAAGGTAATAATAATATGTTTATTAGTCTTTTTTTCACCGTTTATAGTGTACGCCTTTTGCAAGGAGAAACTAGCTGAGCAACGTGCTAGAAAAGATCTAAGGTTTATGGCTTGCTATAGTGAACTGTTTGAGTGGTTAAAAGTACAAGAAAGAGTCAAGGATTGTTTCTATCGAGTGCATGCTGGTTGGGATAGTGAAGACTTATCGAGTGTTTCAGACTGGATGACAGATTGGTATTGGCAAAATCAGCAGCAAGTACATCTTGAGAATTGGAAAAAACAAGGGTTGGTTAATGTATGTAAGGTAACCCATTTGTCCAAAATTAAGCCGTTACTATTTGTTCATAGGAATCAATCTGTAGAACACGAAGGTTCTATGGTTGTGGTTGCTATTACGGGAGAAACTCAAGATTACCTAATGGTTAAAGAGACAGGAAAAATTGTTGAAGGGAGTAAAAAATTCAAAGATGTCGAAACAATTTGGACTTTGACCTTAACTAATGGGGTTTGGAAAGTCTCTAACATTGAAAGCTGTACGATGTTTATAGATTATGTCAATGAAGCTAAGCATTTACCCAAGATTGAGACTACGGTTGTAAGCGACTTGAGGGCCTAACAAAGCGTTTAAGAGGGACTTGGCACGTGTGGCATTTTCAATTTGCGGTAAGTTTAGTGGTTAAAGTGTGATGCGGTCACTTTTGTATTGCGTGCCTGCGCCCCTTAACGCGGCGTTATATGCCTTGGGGATAATGAGGAATTATGGAACTTTTAAACTACTTTCCTTATATAGGGTTAGTGCTGGATGTTATCGGTGCATGGCTTCTATGGAGGTTTGGTATAACTGCAACAATTGATCACCCTGAATTTAACGCAGTGATGGAAGAAGCGGTGGTTGGCGGTGGTCCTAATTACGATCAAATAGTAAGGGACTCAAAGAAACAAATTATGGTTGTAAAGAAGTGGTCAAAACTTGGACTCGGACTACTTATGTTGGGCTTTGTTCTCCAAATTATCGGTAGTATTTCCTCAAGTGCTACGATTGGTCATTTAAGTAAGCAAAATAGTCTTTTGGTCAGTCAAGCCGAAGTATATGATAGTGAGTTAAAAGAGGTACACGATAAGTTGGCTGAAATTGAAGGCTCAGTATTGGCTACGAAAAATATCAGTACCGACAGATATGAGGCAATCTTAAAAATCTACAACCATCAAAAAGATGAAATATCAACAATTCGAAATCAAGTTCTAGAACTAGAATCTAGTTATCCTGTATCTGACGAATCTGTAAAAAATTAGAAACGGCATATAACAAACAATTAAAGAGGGATTCTCAACGCTTGGTATTTTTGCTTCTACTTCAAATTTAGTGTTTATGGCACAATGCTTTAGGCTTGGTTGGAGGCGTTGTTCACCCCTTAATTGGGCGTTATGCTTAATCACGTAAAATCAGTGGTTTATGGTTTTTCTTTGTTCCCTTAGCTTTTCAGTTTGGTTGTATG
>NZ_JAKGCY010000033.1:0-5481 GCF_021852965.1 Vibrio floridensis
GATAACAGGTTATTCATTTTATGCTCCTCTTTATTTAACCTAACGCTGCGTTAAGGGGTGAATGCCGCATAAACCAAGCTTCCGCAGACCACTTTCACCACCAAAACTCACCGCATACCAAAAATGCCACGCGGCATGAATCCCTCTTTAACGCCTTGTTAGGTTAATCGTTTTTCTGCTAATTGTCCGCGCTCACCAATATCACCTACATCAGTCCAACCATGCTTATGATAAAAACTAACTGCTTGTAAATTTGCTGGTATATAGCGCAGTTGCGCATACGCACATTGCTCGTTTTTGAACTGAGCAAATATAAAGCCTTCTAGCTCACTACCTAAACCTTTGTTGCGAAATTCTGGTAACAAATACAGCAAGTTAATGTAGCCAAACTTCACTCCTTGCTCATCCAACAAGCCATTTCTGAATTCTATTTGACCGATAACCTTATTGTTTTTGAAAACATGATAAAAGCCAGAATTGACAAATGTATTTAGCCTTGTAAACCACGCTTTAGTCTCGCCGACATTAAAGCTAGCGTCATCTCCAAAACTTACGAGATGTGCATCACGACGAAATTGAATACACAAATCGAGAGTACCGTCCGTTTCGAGATTTACGGGGACAAATTCCATTTATACTCCCTACGTTGAATAGATTAACCTAACGCCGCGTTAAGGGGTGAGTGCCGCACAAACCAACTTTCCGCAGACCACTCTCATCACCAAAACTCGCCGCATACCAAAAATGCCACGCGGCATGAATCCCACTTGAACGCCTTGTTATGCATTTTTAAAACATGCGCCCTAAACCAACTCGAGCGCCTATTGGCACTACCTTGTATCGAGTAATGGAATCTAATCTCATGACTGCCTCGTATGGTGTATCATGTTCCCTACTCGCTAGAACACTAGTAAATATTTTTCTGAAGCCATTACCTGAATCTGACCACAAAAAATGATCTTTAACCATTTCATCTATTTGAACAAGTTCAGCTTCCTCACCAACTAGCTCGAAGTACAAAGTTTCAGGCTTACTCATATTCAGCTCACCACTCTTGAAATGAACACTCTCAAATTCTTCGCTCAATGTAATTCCCTTCGTAATGCATAACGCCGCGTTAAGGGGCGCAGGCACGCAATACAAAAATGACCGCATAACACCTTAAACACTAAACCCAACGCAAATTGAAAATGCCACGCGTGCCAAGTCCCGCTTTAACGCTTTGTTAGTTGCGTAGCTGATGTTTGCCAAAGAACTTAGTCCAAGTGGTCTGGCGTGCTAAGGTTAGTGCCACAAACCTTGCACTTATAATCACCTGTTGGCTCACCTTCCATCAAAGCACTTGCTATTGCAGCAAATAACCCAGAAAAGAAACCTCTTGCTTCAGTTTTAGGTTCTTTTTTTGAAAAGCTCTCATACTTATGAACCGTAACTTTTTTGCAGTTACAACAGAACGCTTTTGTCTCCTCAGCGCCGTAAGCATGCACCACTTTGCTTCTCCTTTGATACGAATTTATCTTCTAGCAACTAACGCTGCGTTAAGGGGTGAATGCCGCTCAAACCAACCTTCCGCAGACCACTTTCACCACCAAAACTCACCGCATACCAAAAATGCCACGCGGTATGAATCCCGCTTAAACGCCTTGTTATGCTTAAGCTTCAATGGCTTACGTTTTACTATAAACAAGATTAACTCGACTTTGATTTACAAACAAAAGCCAAAACGTAGAAAACCGAAATGACTCATAGTTTTGAAAATCAGACTTAGGAATTTGGCTGCTAAAACTCAAAAGCCTAAGATCAAATTGCTGATTAAGCCAACCGCCCTAACTTCGCGCCTGACCGAAAATTGATTGAGGCAACGCTCTGAATTTTCAGCGCCAAAGAATAGGTGTCCGAAAAACAGCACCCAATGAAGCTAACTTGCCGACAAACGCGAAACCAGCCTGCCTCGGGAACAAAGAAAAACCATAAACCACTGATTTTATTTGATTAAGCATAACGCTGCGTTAAGGGGTGAATGCCGCATAAACCAACTTTCCGCAGACCACTTTCACCACCAAAACTCACCGCATACCAAAAATGCCACGCGGCATGAATCCCACTTGAACGCCTTGTTATGTTTAAGGCTCAAAGGGTGAAGTTTGCGATACCAAGAGCCTAACTCGACTTACCTTTACAAACCAAAACCAGACGCTAAAAATCTGAATTAACTCATAAATTTGATTGTACTGACTTTGAGTTTTACGTTAGAAACCGATAAACGGGGCTTTAACTTTGAAATCAAAATCACTCACCTCACCTCACCTAAACTCTGGATTTCAATGAGGCAACTCTCTGAATTTTTTGCGCCCACGAATTGGAGTCCAGAAAACAGCGATCGCTGAAGTTAACTTGCCGGCAATGGAAAAACTTGAAAACTGCGTGAACAAAAATGATGTAACCATCTGATTTTAAGCAATTAAACATAACGCCCGCCATAAACAGCGAGCGGGTTTTGCGAGTCCAGCCCTCACAGGGGGCGATGTTTGATGTCCTTGTTATGTTTCTGAAGGTTATGAGCCAGAAGCAGTTCGCTTGGTTTTTTCTAGAGCTTTTATTGCCATTTTTTCCCCTGACTTAAACACAAAATAGGCTAGTAACATAGATATTAGGATAACAACTACAACCACCAAATTTATCCATCCAAGTTCAACTGCTAGCTCATACAGAGAAATACCATCTACGAGCAACAGCCCAAACACGAAAGTGAAGCTTGCAATAATCCATAGTGTTAAAGCTTGCCATCTAGTTTTAGGTGGCATCAAAGTTCCAGATTTGTGGCCGAAAAAATAACCGACTCCCATTGCTGGAATAATGGTACTCATCGTTCCAACACCAGACAACTCTTTACCCAAAAAGTATTCAACTAAGAAAACTAAAGTTCCCCAAATGACCGATGCAAAGCACAAAATCAGCCCCACATAGAGACCTGAAGGATGCTGGTCGTTTTCCTCAACTACTTTCTGACTCATTTTCAACTCCTTTTAAACTAGTGTACCCCACGAAAAGTGGACACAACATAACTACATACTTTCAAACGCTACTGGACTCACATAGCCCAACGCTGAGTGCTTTCTATTTCGATTGTAATACACTTCGATGTACTCGAAGATCCCCATTCTCGCTTCTGCGATCAGGCGTGTAAATTGATGCTTACAATTACGGATTTGCTGGGCACTGATGCCCAGCTCTTGAGCAACAGAGACGGCCGTTCGACCAGGAAGACAGGCAAGGCGAACCGCTTCTTTACGGAACTCTTCGGTGTACGCTGGATTACGATGTTTAGCCATAAATCACCTCTCAATTAGACCCTAGATCTAACTTAGTAAAGTGTCTACTAAACGTGGGGTACTCGGAAACATAACGCTGCGTTAAGGGGTGAGTGCCGCACAAACCAACTTTCCGCAGGCCACTTTTACCACCAAAGCTCACCGCATACTAAAAATGCCACGCGGCACGAATCCCACTTAAACGCCTTGTTATGCTTAAGCTTCAATGGGTTACGTTTAACCAGAACCAAGATTAACTCGACTTTGATTTACACACAAAAGCCAAAACGTAGAAAACCGAAATGAATCATAGTTTTGATAATCAGGCTCGGAATTTGGGCAAATCTGGTTTGAAGTTTGAAAACCTAGAAATGGATTTCTGATTGAGCCAACCGCCCTAACCTCGCGCTTGCCCGAGAATTGATTGAGGCAATTCTCAGAGTTTTTAGCGCCAAAGAATAAGTGTCCGGAAAACAGCGCCCACTGGAGCCGACTGCCGACAAACTAAAAATTAACCAGCCGAGGGAATAAATAAAATTCATAAACCACTGATTTTGCGTGATTAAGCATAACGCCGCGTTAAGGGGTGAGTGCCGCCTAAACCAGCTTCCCGCAGACCACTTTCACCACCAAAACCAGCCGCATACCAAAAATGCCACGCGGCATGAATCCCTCTTGAACGCTTTGTTAGCAATACGAACTCATAGGTTGAGATAGCCTCTTATTCTTTGCTGATTCGATGGCACAGCGTCTGGGAGGGCTAAGTACGTTTCTATGTCCATGAGCTTCCAATATTGCCCCTCATCGCCAAACTGAATTTCGCGTAACTCACTTTCGGTTATCGTAACTGCAAGAAAATACGCACAACCAAAGCCTGTATGACTTTCTACTTTTTGCTTGTAATGAATACGCGAAGGGCACAGTTCGATACCGAATTCTTCTTTCAGCTCTCTAAGCGCACAATCCTCTGGCGTTTCGTTCCCTTCACGACCGCCACCAGGTAAATCCCAGCAATTCGGATATGAAATGGAAGAAATATTATCTCTTTTATAGGTAAGAATTTGCTCGTTACAATGAACAACTAATTTGCATCCCTTAAAATGTTGCACACTGTCTCTCCTAAGATTGCTAACGCCGCGTTAAGGGGTGAGTGCCGCACAAACTAACTTTCCGCAGACCACTTTCACCACAAAAGTTACCGCATACCAAAAATGCCACGCGGCACGAATCCCACTTTAACGCTTTGTTATGTTTATTTAGCCTAAGATTTCAAACAGTTAAATGCTTCAGCGACTGTTTCAAACTGAATTTTTGTCAAACAGACTTCCGCTAAACAGAACTCATGACGTTGAATCAATCTAGACGCTTCCTCTGCTGAAATCTGGATTGAGTTTCCAATCAAGTTAACTACTGAGCCATCTGAAACAATTGAATAGACAAAACCTTCAGAATCAATGACTCGATCGCTTGGACTAACGATCAAATCCACACACTCGCAATTCAAATCAGCTTCAGAACCCAAATAAACAAGCTCATCGTCACCATCTAATTTCAGAATACAAGGCCAGTTGACCATGAACTTCTCCGATAAACATAACGCCCTGTTAAGGTGTGAGCAACGCAATACCGAAGCTCCCGCATACCACCTTAAACACAAAACGCAACGCATAGCAAAAATGCCAAGCGTTGCGAATCACTCTTAAACAGATTGTTAGGTGCAGAGCATAACTATAAATTAACCACACTTATTACAAGCTAAGCCCTTAGCTACGTTTATGTTGGATGAAGTACCTTTAACCTTTCTACCGTCAGAACATGTCGCATGTGCAGTATAATAAAGACCTTTTTTAGTAACCTTTGTTATCCTACAGCTGCTTTTTGTATTGTCTTCTAAAGAGTACTCTACGGACTGCTCTAAGTCTTCAACTACTTCTTCAATTTCATCATTCATATCAATATCCTATTTTGATTAATAAAGACTGAAACTACGAAAGCCAAATTTATTAAAGGCAAAGAATACGCATATGTCTAATCGATAGCTGTAATTTATAGCTAAGCATTACATCAAACCCAACAAGCAGATGAATGGCACCTAACGCCCGCTTAAGGGGCAGACAACGCTACTACTAACTTTCCGCATGACACCGTAATCACAAAAAACAACGCACAG
>NZ_JAKGCY010000034.1:0-5419 GCF_021852965.1 Vibrio floridensis
AGATTGACCATCACGCAACATTTTTAGCTCATTTTCATTTAGCTGAATGAGTTCCATAATTTCCTTATGCCTAACGCCGCGTTAAGGGGTGCAGGCACGTAACACAAAAGCTACCGCACAGTGCCGTAACCACCGAACTCAACGCAAACCGAAAATGCCACGCGTGCCAAATCCCACTTAAACGCTTTGTTATGCTTAAGCTTCAACGCCCACATTTTTACCAAAACCAAGATTAACTCGACTAGGATTAGCTAACAAAAGGCAAAACCTAAAAAACTGAAATGACTCATAATTTTGAAATTTTGACTTTGAGCCTTGGCAGTTAAAACACGAAAACCTGAGATCAAATTTCTGATTGCACCAACCGCCCTAACCTCGTGCTTGCCCAAAAATTGATTGAGGTAATTCTGTGAACTTTCAGCGCCAAAGAATGAGTGTCCGGAAAATAGCGCCTACTGAAGCCAACTTGCCGACAAACTCGAAACTGACCAACCGAGGGAACAGAGAGAAATTATAAGCTACTGATTTTACGTGATTAAGCATAACGCTGCGTTAAGGGGTGAATGCCGCCTAAACCAACCTTCCGCAGACCACTTTCACCACCAAAATTCACTGCATACCAAAAATGCCACGCGGCATGAATCCCTCTTAAACGCTTTGTTATGCATTTTCCAAATTAACCAGAAAAACCTGAGTTGTTATACCTAGATACTCATATGCAGCCCTTGTTTTAATAATAAAACTTTCATCCCGAGAAAACAGTGCATGAGCAAACGAAGCTATCGATGCATGACCCAAATCGCTCATTGCCGCAACAAAACGTCTTTCTTTATAAGTTTTAGAATCAGGATGAAATCCAATAAAATTCAGGTGATTATAAATAGCCGTTACTTTTTGATATTTAAAGTAAGGCTTATCAGGGTAAATTAAGCTTTTTTTAATTAAAAAGAAGTCTTCCAGCGTCCAGTCCAAGCCACAGTAAGGTTCTTTATCTTTAAACTGCTCCCAAATTTTTTCAAGAACATTGGGGGCTGATATATTATTAAGTTCTTTCGGCCCAATGTTTACAAAACTCCTAAATTCTTTGACTCCAGACCAATCAAGTTCATTTTTTACGTTCTGCTTCATTAGTGAAGTTGACTCTTTAAGAGCTACTTCCATTTTGACCTGTGCAACTTCGGCATAACTGTCCATTACGCGAGCAAGTTCAGGATGACTTTTTTCAAGCAGCCTAGCTTGTTCTCTGATGGTTGACATTAATTCTGAAAACACTTCATTCTGCTCTTGAGCAATTTGATCAAATGAATCCCCTTTTCTACCTCCAAACGACTTAAAATTAGATTGAACTAACGACTCTTGTAACTGTTGGTAAATCGGCTCCTGTTCACAATACTCTTGGTATGCTTCAAACGCATCCCGTTTAGTAATCGTTACATTATCAGTCGGCTCAAAGTTTCGAGTAAGCACATGTTTCAAGTGAAAAGCGTTTAGATTATTCAAAACATCAAGAAACTTGTCTGCTTGATCACCTGAGCGCTTAATTTCCTTAAGCGTTTCGTCTGAATAGATCACTTGGAAAGAATCACGTAAGTTGACTGCAAATTCACTCATCCCGTATTTAACGAATATATCCAAAACATTCTGATCTAGATAGGCTGTTGGCTTACCTTTATATATTGGAAATTCCGACATTTTTCCTCCAAATGCATAACGCTGCGTTAAGGGGTGAATGCCGCCTAAACCAACGTTCCGCAGACCACTTTCACCGCCAAAACTCACCGCATACCAAAAATGCCACGCGGCATGAATCCCACTTGAACGCCTTGTTATGCTTAAGCTTCAATGGGTTACTTTTTAATAGAGCCAAGATTAACTCGACTTTGATTTGCAAACAAAAGCCAAAACTTAGAAAACCGAAATGACTCATAGTTTTGAAAATCGGACTTTGAAATTTGGCGGCTAAAACTCAAAAACCTAAGTTCAAACTACCGATTGAGCCAGCCACCCTAACCTCGCGCTTACGCGAAAACTGATTGAGGCAACTCTCTGAATTTCCAGCGCCAAAGAATAAGTGTCCGAAAAACAGCGCTCACAGAAGCCAACTTGCCGACAAGCACAAAACCAATCAGCCGAGGGAATAAAGAAAAACCATAAACCTCTGATTTTACGTGATTAAACATAACGCCCGCTTAAGGGGCAGCCAACGCTACTACCAAGCTTCCGCATAACACTGTAATCACGAAAACCAACGCATAGTAAAAATGCCGCGCGTTGGCTGTCCCTCTTGAAGCGTTTGTTAGCCAGCTTTGTCCGCAGTGAAATCAAAGGTCTCAAGCATTTTTGGCTTTAGCTTACTACCTGGTACATCTTGAATCGAATGTAGGAATTCTTGAATCATCTGCAATACGGTATCGCAGCACCACGTTGCAAATAATTCATTTTGAATAAGGTCTATCCAACTACACTCTAAATCTTGTGAATTAAAAAGATTTTTAGACTGCAAGTCGGTGAAAAAACGTGGGTGATCTTTAAGCGTTTTCTCAGGGTAACCAGTACCTATAATAAGTTCATCTTCATGTATTTCAGACTTACGATGTACTAGTTCATTTCTCACTTTCATAAGTAACTTGAAATCCTGATAAGGTTTTTGGTTATGATTCCAAGATGAGCCACTTAATAATAACCTTCCAATTTCGAATTTATTTTGAGTTGAAGCTTTATTTTTTTGCAAATCATTCATCACTGAATAAAATGTTTTCTCATGCTCTGCAAACCTTCCGCCTACTGTCATTTTGCAACAAGTAACGGTCTCATTAATAAAGGCTTCAAGTGCATTAAATGAAAACATTAAGCTAACTAACGCTTGTTCAGGATGCTCTTTAGTTCTATCTCTAGCATCGACCGCGATATCATAGAGTGTGATTGCACGGAAATACCCTTTTTTTCTTTTAACCATAAATCCTCCGTTTACTATTGCTGGCTAACGCCCAATTAAGGGGTGAGCAACGCTACCACCCAACTCAAAGCATTGTACCGTAAACATTAAAGTTGAAGTAGAAGCAAAAATGCCAAGCGTTGGGAATCCCTCTTAAATTGTTTGTTATGAGCGCACTTGAAACACCCGCTGAACCTTATTGCTATTAAAGCCAATACTTTTGTAAAAATTGTGTGCATCAAGCCTCTTTTCGTTACAGCGTACTCTGAGTTTACCCAAGTCTTTAGCTTGAGCATGTTGGACTAGAGCGCGACCAACACCATGACCACGACTTTCAGGAGAAACAACTAAACCACCAATTTCAAAAAAGTTATCTGATGCGAGACGTCTAGCATAGAAAAGATGTAGCCAACCTATAATTCGACCTTGCCACTCTGCTACAAATACTTGGTCTTGAGTAGAATTGAGCAATTCATGAAGTTTTGTGGTCGATTCAGTGGAGGATAACTGAGAATAGCCAAGGTGTTCTGAGACTTCATTGATACCACTCGCATCCGATTCTGAAGCAGATCTAATGATGTATTCCATGTAAAATTTCCTCCTAGCTCATAACGCTGCGTTAAGGGGTGAATGCCGCCTAAACCAACCTTCCGCAGACCACTTTCACCACCAAAACTCGCCGCATACCAAGAATGCCACGCGGCATGAATCCCTCTTGAACGCCTTGTTATGTAGCTAGTCAGCGCCACCAAAATCAAGAAAGTTTACTCCACCGGAACTATCTAAAGTCGTGTTCGTAACACTACATTTAGGTGCTGAATTTACCTCTGCATATAACAGGTAGCTTTCAAAAGAAGGAACTTCCGACACGTTAAATAAGATCTCTCCAACAGACTTTTGAAACTCTAACAAGTCGCCTAAGTCTTCTTGTAACTCGATAGCCAACTCTTTGCTGTAAGGCAACAACATGCCATAAGAAACTGACTTATAGAACTGGTCATCACTGCGCTTAATCTCACTCAATGCCCAACTAATTTCCTGAGACGAATAGACGAGCTTTTTCCCAAACTTAGCACACAGTTTAGGAGCTACATCTTTAGCGACTGACTGAACATAAGACTTTTTATTCAAAAAGTTAAGCACACCGTATCTCCTTGCTACATAACGCCGCGTTAAGTAGTGAGCAACGCCACCACTGAACTTAAACCATTGTGCCGTAAACACTAAAGCCGATTAAAACCCAAAATGCCACACGTTGCGAATCTGCCTTAAACGCTTTGTTAGCAGTGTTCTAACGCCTTACCGCCGTTACTGTAACTTCAATAAGCACATCACCTTCTAACGCAACACCAAGACATGCTCGTTGAGGCCAATGTTCGGGGTTTTCACCTAACCATTCACACCAAACGTTATCCATTTTGGGTTTATCTAGCATATTAGCGATAAACACTTGAGCGCTGACAATTTGAGTTTTATTTGAACCCAACTCCTCTAGATTTAGTTCAATCGTTTCCAGCGTGAGTTTGGTTTGACCAACAATATCTAATGTTGTATCCGATGAAGTCGCAACCGTCCAAACTAAGTCTTTATATGCAGAGGACTTATTTCGACCTTGGTAAATGCCTCGCTTCCTTTCAATCATTTCGTCCTCCTTGAACTGCTAACGCCCAATTAAGGGGTGAACAACGCCTCCACCCAAACCTAAAGCATTGTGCCATAAACACTAAATTTGAAGTAGAAGCAAAAATGCCAAGCGTTGTGAATCCCTCTTAAATTGCTTGTTATGTGTTTGAACTTAAAGGGATCTCCATTTCAACCAACCCTTTGACTTCAGATGTTCTAACGAAGCCCTTGGACTCATACAGGCTGATTGCTGGGTTTTCACTAAACACACGCAAAACTAGCTTAGTGGATTGTCTTTTAAGCGCATGTCTAACAACTAGTTCGAGACACTTTGCCCCAATTCCTCTGCCCTGAAACTCAGGCAAAATTTGAAAGTCCCTCAAGAAGGTAGTATCGCCACTATAGCTAAAACGGAGAACACCAACACGAGCTTGGTCTAGATGGACTTCGTAATTATCTAATTCTTCCCAACTACTTAGAAACTGATTGTGATCCCAGATTATCCCACGAGTTTGATAGTAACTTGCCATATTTGACTTGGTTAAAGATTCTGCGAATAAGGAGTCACTACCTACTTTTAGCTGTACTTCCATGCATTTTCCTCTGATTACACATAACGCTGCGTTAAGGGGTGAATGCCGCCTAAACCAACTTTCCGCAGACACTTTCACCACCAGAACCAACCGCATACCAAAAATGCCACGCGGCATGAATCCCACTTGAACGCCTTGTTATGTTCACATTGCTCAAATAGTATGCCCACATTTTTGACATTCGATTTTTTTATCTTTTAACGATTGCGTAAAGTTTGATTTCCCACAGTTGTCGCAAAACTTAGCACCACGTATGTTCATAAAAGTT
>NZ_JAKGCY010000035.1:0-5316 GCF_021852965.1 Vibrio floridensis
CATTGTGCCATAAACACTAAATTTGAAGTAGAAGCAAAAGTGCCAAGCGTTGTGAATCCCTCTTAAATTGCTTGTTATGTTTGTGCTCGACTCGACAGCAGATCTAAGTATTCATCTATACTTTCTGGCATTTCATTTGGGTAAATTACTTTAAGATCTTGTTTTGACGAGTTCTTTAGACGCTCCAACTCCAATAATGGTGGACCTAATTTAGCGATACGGTAGATAGCGATAGTTAGGTTTCGCTCGGACTGTTTTTCTGTGATCGTGTCTGATGGAAGGGTAAATGAACCATTATCCCAGTCGGTATATAAACAGCTATTTTTCTGAGCGTTTTTAAAATCGACACCACCAAACAATACCTCTAACGGTAAGCCCATTTCACGATATTGTTTCCCAAATAGTGTTGTAGAAACGGCTGCGTCACTTGCCAACTTTTGCTTATGGTCACGAAATCTGCGATTGAGTTTTTTCCAATCGACTTTCTTGCCCGCAGCAACGTCAATTAACGTTCTGAAAAGCATAAAGCTTTTCCCAAACTCTTCGCGTGCGAAATGGCTTAAAGCGAATGAACGTGCGTATTTTTCATGCTTATGTAAAATCTCAGCTTCATCGCAGAGCTCTTGAGCATTTCTCAAACACTTGATTGCACCGTCAAATATAGTATCGAATTTCAGATTATTGATTTTGGGTTGATTCAAATTTCCTCCGAAAACATAACGCCCAATTAAGGGGTGAGCAACGCTTCCACCCAACCTAAAGCATTGTGCTATAAACACTAAATTTGAAGTAGAACCCAAAATGCCAAGCGTTGTGAATCCCTCTTAAATTGCTTGTTATATGCACACTATGGCAGCGGGTAAAGTTCTTTTAATTTCTCTGATGAGAATGAACTCAATTTATCAGCTGGGACTCCAAGAGCTAGAAGCCTATCGTGTGTTTCCGATACTTCATCAATGCCATCGTCTAGATTTTCATAGTTATAATTTTGCCAATTAGCTGTAGGGTAAGCGTCCAAGATACATTGAAAGTATGGAGCATCAATACCATTAACTGAATGTCCGATCACTACAACATTCTCAATATCACCATAATTATTAAGAGTGTGACGGTGACGATCTAAAATTTCATCGACCGGCTTATGAAAGACACCGTGCACTTGTGCTACAGCTTTCGCTGATTCGTGAAACCACGGCTCATCACGTTCCTCGTTACTAGCAGGTGATACAAGATTGCGACCATGACCAAATATTATTTCTCTACCTACCTTTCCATGTATGTGAAGTACATTGTGCTCAGGAATGTTGTAAACATCTTGCAAAGTAGTCGTATAGTTAAAGTTTACAAAATATGCAGGTAGGGTGAAGTGTATTAGCTTTTGCGCCTTATTTACATCTACCGAACGAATCCAAGCATTGAAAGCACTTGTTATGTCATCAACAAGCTCTTCTTTCTTTATCTCGATTTCGTCCTCAAAGCCATATAGTAATTTAGGATCGTCACCCAACTCTTCTAAAGATGGCTGCATTGCAGCGTTATCGTGAAATTCATCTTGATTAAATGAACCCAGTGACTCTTCAAAGTTAGCCCACTCAGAGTCAACGTCACAGAAATCATCGAAGTAATGAATATGTTCATCTAGACGATCTTTGTATTCCTGATGAAAGTACCAATAACTGGTCGGCAACCGATTCCAGATATCAAATCCATTTCCTATTATAAATAAAGTAGACACTTACACCTCCATCTACTATTGGTAATATCTTGCCGTGCATATAACGCCCAATTAAGGTGTGAGCCACGCTACCACGACACTCAACTTGAACACCGTAAACACTGAACTTTACCCAAACTAAAAATGCCAAGCGTGGGGAATCACTCTTAAATTGTTTGTTAGGCATGTGGTTGCTCATTAAAAATTTGATCGTGATCTAGAAACTTTTCATTTGGATAACTACTACAGCAATACTCAAACAACTGCTGCTGTAATTTTTCTAAGTCTTTAATTGCCACGCCGCATTGGTTGTAAACACCATTTGTTGCCACACTCATTTCTTGAATAAGCGGTTCGTTTAAAAATATATGGATAGTTGAACAATCTACATGGGGGTTCTTTTCTAGAATCGCTTTCTGAGCAGGCTGCAACTTATCTCTGTGAAGTCTAGATCGCTCATTAAAGTAAGAAACTGTACCAGAATATGCTTCATCAGCTATAGAAAGTTCCAAAAGGAACTTATACATTGAGCTTTGAATGAAGCTCAAATCGGAAAGTGTAAATGATTTTTTAATTTCAAATTCACTATACGATACTACTGAGCACCACCAGTTTGGCTTGTTTATATGTGGTTCGAGTAAGTTGTATTTAATATGTCTAAGTTGATTCAGCTTAACTGCTAGCAATAGAAGTGCAGACTGAAGATGTTCAATTCTAATTTTATCGATTTTCTTTTTCTCTTGTCGATCATGAAGCAAGAATGCTAGTAAAGCACCCGCCATAGCACCGGTGGCTGAATTAAAGAAACCAATCAAAAAGTCTACCGATTTTGGCACAACTTTATGTTCAATCACTAAACCCGAGAAATAGTAAAGATTAAGGATGAGAAGACCAAAAAATGCCCCCAAAATACAATCATAGTTTTTTTTCAACGTTTACCTCATTACTTTAGATATGCCTAACGCCCGCCTAAGGGGCTGGCAACGCAAACCATTAAACTCAAACACAACAACCGTAATCACCGCGGTTCATTAAGACTGGAAACGCCACGCGTTGGCAGTCCCTTTGAGGCGTTTGTTAGGCGATTTTTTCAGCGAACTCTTTGCTTTGTTTCTGCACATCAGAAAAAGATACTAGTTCACTGTAATGTACATGACCATTATTCATATCAACTTCTTGGCAATAGACAAGTTCTTCGTAGGGCTCATTATTATGGTTAAAGTGACAATAGATATGAGGAAAATAATAATATTCATCACCATCCATGTTGACTACCTCAATATCTTCATAAGGTATTTTTCCGATTAAATAGGCTCGTATCTCTTCTGTAGAATTACCTTTTTTATTGGTATACTTCCCATCATGTATATACAAACTTGCGGCATTCAAAACGACCATAATTCCTTTATGGTAAGTATCAACCAAAGCAACCCTAAACCACGGTGATATACCCGATTTTGATTCATCTGTATTTGGGTAAGAGTCTACACGGTCAACATGTCGAATTATTGCATCTTTTCTTAGTTTTTCATGTCGACACCTAAATATTTCATCCTCAAAGATTTTACGCAATTTTTCTCGATGTTGAACAAGCTCAGCAGGTGTAAATTTATGCTTATGTCCACTCGGCATGAAATAGCGTCGGAATATCTCTGTTGCAACAAAAACCAGACTAAATACAACAAAGTACGGCTCAAAATTTCCTGAAGGTTGCATTGCCCACACAATGCCAATTGCTAGTAATAGCAAAAATGTCGTGGCCTCAATAAATAACACAACCTTATCTCTCATATTCAATATTTCTCCTCTCGCCTAACGCCGCGTTAAGGGGCGCAGGCACGCAATACAAAAGTGACCGCATCACACCTTAACCACTAAACCCAACGCAAACCAAAAATGCCACGCGTGCCAAGTCCCTCTTTAACGCTTTGTTATGCCTGTGCCAAAGTTTTCAATGAGCTTGGGACAATAACTTTATGGATAGGGGCTACGACAAACATGTATGCTTTGCCAAACAAGTTGTGGACATGAACTACCGTTGTCGCATGAACAGTGACTTTGTCACCTTTTACGTCCAACATAAACGACACTCTCACATCGAGATGCTTATCGCTGTCCTCGAGAACAATTTCATGCTCTTCGTTACTTACGAGCGTGAAAATACCTATCCGATCGCCCACTTTGACGTTATCAACACCGGCCTCCAAAGTGGTATCCTGAAATCGACCTAAATGCTTCAGGCCAAGCATGGATACAATACGGTTTCTCATTTCCATTAAGAATGAAACCCAGCGCGGTGTTTGCTTGGCGATTTCTAGATAAACATCGAAAGCTGTCTGATTCGTGTATGGGATCTCACGAGAAAAACTGTCAGCAAAATAAGAGCTTTGCGCGTAACCATAAAGCTTGGAATGCTTTGGGATAGTCATGTATTTCTCCTAAAAGGCATAACGCCGCGTTAAGGGGTGAATGCCGCCTAAACCAACTTTCCGCAGACCACTTTCACCACCAAAACTAACCGCATACCAAAAATGCCACGCGGCATGAATCCCACTTGAACGCCTTGTTATATGTTTAAACAAATGAGCAAAAGTTGGCAATATGAACCACTATTAAGAAGAAAACTGTTGATGTACTAGGTTACGAGTATCATAACAGTCCACTTCCCTGCTAAAAATTATCTCTTCAGCGAGCAACTCAACACAAAACGACTTTAGCAGCCCTTTGGATATTTTGTTTTTAGATTCAACCAAATACATAGGAATAATGCCTTCACGATAGCATGCTATAACACAATTACTTAGTAACAATGAAGCATATCCTTTACCCCTATATTCAAAATCTGTATATACAACTATATTGGCAAGGCCATTAGTTATATCTGACACATATGCATGGGAGACAATTTTATTGTCTTTAATTAATCCAAAATACAACCCAAAATGAAGTGCGCTGCTATATTTCTCTATAAACCTTTTTTTATGAATTTCATTTACGTTCAGAGCATCGATGTCGAACGCGCTCAAAGGGGATATTTCTCTTGATACTCCATTAGCATCTCGTATTATATACCTTTCAAAATTTCTCGCCTTTAGATCTGTATAATAACTTTTAAAGACATCAACAACCTTTAGGGAATCTGTATACATCGCATTGCATTCATCAAATCGTATAAAATTTGTGGAGCAATAGAAATTACCACTTATTTTTGACAAGATAATTTCATGCAAATACTTATTATTTATAGGAGTAGACCTGTTTTCTGACAGAAAAACTTGAGACTTAGCACCAACCTCCACTCCAAGAAATTTTTTATACAGCTCTTTGTATTTATCCAATGTCAATTCCATCATGAAGCTATTAGACCTTACCTAAACACAGTCAGAGTGTGTTTTAATCACTATGCAATCATCATTTAAAACGTATTCTCCAGAAGTTTCAAAAACATATAACGCTGCGTTAAGGGGTGAATGCCGCATAAACCAACTTTCCGCAGACCACTTTCACCACTAAAATTCACTGCAAACCAAAAATGCCACGCGGCATGAATCCCTCTTGAACGCCTTGTTATGTGTTTGAATTAACAGTTAAAGATTACCTGT
>NZ_JAKGCY010000036.1:0-4618 GCF_021852965.1 Vibrio floridensis
GGGCTCATGAGCGCTTGTTTCGGCGTGGGTATGGTGGCAGGCCCCGTGGCCGGGGGACTGTTGGGCGCCATCTCCTTCTGCCTCGCGCGTTTCGGTGATGACGGTGAAAACCTCTGACACATGCAGCTCCCGGAGACGGTCACAGCTTGTCTGTAAGCGGATGCCGGGAGCAGACAAGCCCGTCAGGGCGCGTCAGCGGGTGTTGGCGGGTGTCGGGGCGCAGCCATGACCCTATGCGGTGTGAAATACCGCACAGATGCGTAAGGAGAAAATACCGCATCAGGCGCTCTTCCGCTTCCTCGCTCACTGACTCGCTGCGCTCGGTCGTTCGGCTGCGGCGAGCGGTATCAGCTCACTCAAAGGCGGTAATACGGTTATCCACAGAATCAGGGGATAACGCAGGAAAGAACATGTGAGCAAAAGGCCAGCAAAAGGCCAGGAACCGTAAAAAGGCCGCGTTGCTGGCGTTTTTCCATAGGCTCCGCCCCCCTGACGAGCATCACAAAAATCGACGCTCAAGTCAGAGGTGGCGAAACCCGACAGGACTATAAAGATACCAGGCGTTTCCCCCTGGAAGCTCCCTCGTGCGCTCTCCTGTTCCGACCCTGCCGCTTACCGGATACCTGTCCGCCTTTCTCCCTTCGGGAAGCGTGGCGCTTTCTCATAGCTCACGCTGTAGGTATCTCAGTTCGGTGTAGGTCGTTCGCTCCAAGCTGGGCTGTGTGCACGAACCCCCCGTTCAGCCCGACCGCTGCGCCTTATCCGGTAACTATCGTCTTGAGTCCAACCCGGTAAGACACGACTTATCGCCACTGGCAGCAGCCACTGGTAACAGGATTAGCAGAGCGAGGTATGTAGGCGGTGCTACAGAGTTCTTGAAGTGGTGGCCTAACTACGGCTACACTAGAAGGACAGTATTTGGTATCTGCGCTCTGCTGAAGCCAGTTACCTTCGGAAAAAGAGTTGGTAGCTCTTGATCCGGCAAACAAACCACCGCTGGTAGCGGTGGTTTTTTTGTTTGCAAGCAGCAGATTACGCGCAGAAAAAAAGGATCTCAAGAAGATCCTTTGATCTTTTCTACGGGGTCTGACGCTCAGTGGAACGAAAACTCACGTTAAGGGATTTTGGTCATGAGATTATCAAAAAGGATCTTCACCTAGATCCTTTTAAATTGTAAACGTTAATATTTTGTTAAAATTCGCGTTAAATTTTTGTTAAATCAGCTCATTTTTTAACCAATAGGCCGAAATCGGCAAAATCCCTTATAAATCAAAAGAATAGCCCGAGATAGGGTTGAGTGTTGTTCCAGTTTGGAACAAGAGTCCACTATTAAAGAACGTGGACTCCAACGTCAAAGGGCGAAAAACCGTCTATCAGGGCGATGGCCCACTACGTGAACCATCACCCAAATCAAGTTTTTTGGGGTCGAGGTGCCGTAAAGCACTAAATCGGAACCCTAAAGGGAGCCCCCGATTTAGAGCTTGACGGGGAAAGCCGGCGAACGTGGCGAGAAAGGAAGGGAAGAAAGCGAAAGGAGCGGGCGCTAGGGCGCTGGCAAGTGTAGCGGTCACGCTGCGCGTAACCACCACACCCGCCGCGCTTAATGCGCCGCTACAGGGCGCGTAAATCAATCTAAAGTATATATGAGTAAACTTGGTCTGACAGTTACCAATGCTTAATCAGTGAGGCACCTATCTCAGCGATCTGTCTATTTCGTTCATCCATAGTTGCCTGACTCCCCGTCGTGTAGATAACTACGATACGGGAGGGCTTACCATCTGGCCCCAGTGCTGCAATGATACCGCGAGACCCACGCTCACCGGCTCCAGATTTATCAGCAATAAACCAGCCAGCCGGAAGGGCCGAGCGCAGAAGTGGTCCTGCAACTTTATCCGCCTCCATCCAGTCTATTAATTGTTGCCGGGAAGCTAGAGTAAGTAGTTCGCCAGTTAATAGTTTGCGCAACGTTGTTGCCATTGCTGCAGGCATCGTGGTGTCACGCTCGTCGTTTGGTATGGCTTCATTCAGCTCCGGTTCCCAACGATCAAGGCGAGTTACATGATCCCCCATGTTGTGCAAAAAAGCGGTTAGCTCCTTCGGTCCTCCGATCGTTGTCAGAAGTAAGTTGGCCGCAGTGTTATCACTCATGGTTATGGCAGCACTGCATAATTCTCTTACTGTCATGCCATCCGTAAGATGCTTTTCTGTGACTGGTGAGTACTCAACCAAGTCATTCTGAGAATAGTGTATGCGGCGACCGAGTTGCTCTTGCCCGGCGTCAACACGGGATAATACCGCGCCACATAGCAGAACTTTAAAAGTGCTCATCATTGGAAAACGTTCTTCGGGGCGAAAACTCTCAAGGATCTTACCGCTGTTGAGATCCAGTTCGATGTAACCCACTCGTGCACCCAACTGATCTTCAGCATCTTTTACTTTCACCAGCGTTTCTGGGTGAGCAAAAACAGGAAGGCAAAATGCCGCAAAAAAGGGAATAAGGGCGACACGGAAATGTTGAATACTCATACTCTTCCTTTTTCAATATTATTGAAGCATTTATCAGGGTTATTGTCTCATGAGCGGATACATATTTGAATGTATTTAGAAAAATAAACAAAAGAGTTTGTAGAAACGCAAAAAGGCCATCCGTCAGGATGGCCTTCTGCTTAATTTGATGCCTGGCAGTTTATGGCGGGCGTCCTGCCCGCCACCCTCCGGGCCGTTGCTTCGCAACGTTCAAATCCGCTCCCGGCGGATTTGTCCTACTCAGGAGAGCGTTCACCGACAAACAACAGATAAAACGAAAGGCCCAGTCTTTCGACTGAGCCTTTCGTTTTATTTGATGCCTGGCAGTTCCCTACTCTCGCATGGGGAGACCCCACACTACCATCGGCGCTACGGCGTTTCACTTCTGAGTTCGGCATGGGGTCAGGTGGGACCACCGCGCTACTGCCGCCAGGCAAATTCTGTTTTATCAGACCGCTTCTGCGTTCTGATTTAATCTGTATCAGGCTGAAAATCTTCTCTCATCCGCCAAAACAGCCAAGCTTGCATGCCTGCAGGTCGACTCTAGAGGATCCCCGGGTACCATGGTGAATTCCTCCTGCTAGCCCAAAAAAACGGGTATGGAGAAACAGTAGAGAGTTGCGATAAAAAGCGTCAGGTAGGATCCGCTAATCTTATGGATAAAAATGCTATGGCATAGCAAAGTGTGACGCCGTGCAAATAATCAATGTGGACTTTTCTGCCGTGATTATAGACACTTTTGTTACGCGTTTTTGTCATGGCTTTGGTCCCGCTTTGTTACAGAATGCTTTTAATAAGCGGGGTTACCGGTTTGGTTAGCGAGAAGAGCCAGTAAAAGACGCAGTGACGGCAATGTCTGATGCAATATGGACAATTGGTTTCTTCTCTGAATGGCGGGAGTATGAAAAGTATGGCTGAAGCGCAAAATGATCCCCTGCTGCCGGGATACTCGTTTAATGCCCATCTGGTGGCGGGTTTAACGCCGATTGAGGCCAACGGTTATCTCGATTTTTTTATCGACCGACCGCTGGGAATGAAAGGTTATATTCTCAATCTCACCATTCGCGGTCAGGGGGTGGTGAAAAATCAGGGACGAGAATTTGTTTGCCGACCGGGTGATATTTTGCTGTTCCCGCCAGGAGAGATTCATCACTACGGTCGTCATCCGGAGGCTCGCGAATGGTATCACCAGTGGGTTTACTTTCGTCCGCGCGCCTACTGGCATGAATGGCTTAACTGGCCGTCAATATTTGCCAATACGGGGTTCTTTCGCCCGGATGAAGCGCACCAGCCGCATTTCAGCGACCTGTTTGGGCAAATCATTAACGCCGGGCAAGGGGAAGGGCGCTATTCGGAGCTGCTGGCGATAAATCTGCTTGAGCAATTGTTACTGCGGCGCATGGAAGCGATTAACGAGTCGCTCCATCCACCGATGGATAATCGGGTACGCGAGGCTTGTCAGTACATCAGCGATCACCTGGCAGACAGCAATTTTGATATCGCCAGCGTCGCACAGCATGTTTGCTTGTCGCCGTCGCGTCTGTCACATCTTTTCCGCCAGCAGTTAGGGATTAGCGTCTTAAGCTGGCGCGAGGACCAACGTATCAGCCAGGCGAAGCTGCTTTTGAGCACCACCCGGATGCCTATCGCCACCGTCGGTCGCAATGTTGGTTTTGACGATCAACTCTATTTCTCGCGGGTATTTAAAAAATGCACCGGGGCCAGCCCGAGCGAGTTCCGTGCCGGTTGTGAAGAAAAAGTGAATGATGTAGCCGTCAAGTTGTCATAATTGGTAACGAATCAGACAATTGACGGCTTGACGGAGTAGCATAGGGTTTGCAGAATCCCTGCTTCGTCCATTTGACAGGCACATTATGCATCGATGATAAGCTGTCAAACATGAGCAGATCCTCTACGCCGGACGCATCGTGGCCGGCATCACCGGCGCCACAGGTGCGGTTGCTGGCGCCTATATCGCCGACATCACCGATGGGGAAGATCGGGCTCGCCACTTCGGGCTCATGAGCGCTTGTTTCGGCGTGGGTATGGTGGCAGGCCCCGTGGCCGGGGGACTGTTGGGCGCCATCTCCTT
>NZ_JAKGCY010000037.1:0-4532 GCF_021852965.1 Vibrio floridensis
CGCATACCAAAAATGCCACGCGGCATGAATCCCACTTGAACGCCTTGTTATGCTTAAGCTTCAATGGGTTACGTTTTGCTAAAACCAAGATTAACTCGACTTTGATTTACAAACAAAAGCCAAAACGTAGAAAACCGAAATAACTCATAGTTTTAAAAATCGGGCTTTGAAATTCGGCCGCTAAAACTCAAAAACCGAAGATTAAATTGCTGATTGAACCAGCCGCCCTAACCGCGCACTTACCTGACAATTGATTGAGGCAACTCTCTAAATTTCCAGCGCCCAAGAATGGACGTCCAGAAAATAGCGCCCACTGAAGCCAACTTGCCGACGAGCACAAAACCAAAAAGTTGAGGGAACAAAGAAAACCATAACCCACTGATTTTACGTGATTAAGCATAACGCTGCGTTAAGGGGTGAGGGCCGCCTAAACCAACTCTTCGCAGACCACCTTCACCACCAAAACTCACCGCATGCCAAAAATGCCACGCGGCACGAATCCCTCTTTAACGCTTTGTTAGCTTAACATGTGACCGTACTCCCTAGCGTTCTTTAGCGTATCTATCTTTACATGCGGAGAAAAAACCAACGAAAAATAAGGCGTTAGTAGCAACCAAAACAAAACCTGAAACAACAGGCAAGTTGGAACCTAATATCATAGACAGAGTGTAATATTGTGTACATGCAGCCATTATGCAAAGCGCCAATGAGCGCAATAACATTGGGCCTTTAGATAACTTACTAGCGGAGAACAGACACACCGAAAATAGCACGTGAGAGAAGTGAATTGTCGCTAGAGAAAAAATGACTATTAGTAAAATTATCAGCATTATAAATCATCCGCTTTTAGCAAGCCTCTTCTTAGCAGTTCCTTTTGAGCGTCCTTTGCATTTAAGTTCGTTTGGTATGCTATAACACTAACCATTACGACCAAAATTGCCGATGCTCGAGAAGCTACTTGTTTTGTTAACCCCATTTTTTCACCAATTTGCGCTACCGGAGATGTTGTAACCGCTCGTTTTAGTTGATCTGAAGCTTTTTGCGTTGCACCGATGAGCCCTTTCTCATTTGCTGAGTATAGAAATGCTGCAACACCAGCGACCGTTAATGGAACAGTTATTTCAAGTCCAACAACTTTAAGTGTGTCATTTACTCCCTTATTTGTATCAAAAAACTCCCTAAGCTCGTTATCTGAAAGAGACCACGAGAACCAATATGGGTTAGCTACAACCTGCGATACTAGTGAGTACAACGATGCTTTCAGTTGGTTATCATTTAAATCTAGTATTTGCTTTAATATCTGCGATTGCATATTTTTAGGTAACTGTCTGTACAGGACAATTCCTGTCATAATCGGTATTGCATTGGCTAGTCTTTTCAAACGAGCCTCATACTTCTCCATTCCAATTAAACTAGCGTAGTACTTTACTGGGTCTGCCCCAATCATCGATTTGTGAACTCTCATAAAACCTCCAATATACTGTATGTTGGGATTGATACGCTTTTAAACGTCTCCATACAACTACAGTTGGATTTTTTTCGTATGATTTCACGACAGAATGCAATCTAGTTAATGGTGAATTACTTTGAGCTGAGCGGTAACCTTATATGTTGAGCTAACGCCGCGTTAAGGGGTGCCGGCACGCAATACAAAAGCTACCGCACAGCGACTTAATCACTGAACCCAACGCAAACCGAAAATGCCACGCGTGCCAAATCCCTCTTAAACGCTTTGTTAGCCCAATTTACCCAACGTTAGCGTACGATAGCTTCCACAACCAATACCGTTGTCTTGGTAGCCAGCCAAACTTTCAAACACATTAAAATGCGAAACGACGATTACCTTAGAATAATGTGTGTATCGCGATAACACACTTTCTGCACGATTTCTAAGCGCTATCCAAGACTCATACGGAACATTATTGGGCTCCGCATTATTTTTTAGCGAAGCGCGATAATCATGCCAACGGCGATCTCGTTCTTGAAGATCTACATAACCACCATCCAAGTCCGCTCGCCACTCTCGTAGGTCATGTTCAACAAAGAGTTCTAAACCGAGTTTACGATTAATGATTTCGGCAGTTTGTAGTGCTCTTGTATACGGTGAAGAGATGATAACTTCTGCTTTCTCGAGTTGAATTTCTTGAGCAACAGCGTACAACTCATGGATGTGATCTCGGTGTAAAGGAGCGTAATCTTTTTCAAGCTGGCTCATTTTTCGCTCGTCAGATAACGAGTAGTCAGGCACGCCATGCCTTACAAATACAACTTCCATTCGTCACTAAATCTCCATTTTTACCGGTTTGGGCTAACGCTGCGTTAAGGGGTGAATGCCGCCTAAACCAACTTCCTGCAGACCACTTTCACCACAAAACTCACTGCATACCAAAAATGCCACGCGGCATGAATCCCTCTTAAACGCTTTGTTATGCAAATGTTCTTAACGGCAAAATGTATCTATATACAAAGCCTCAACCTTGTCTCTCGCCCACTGCGTACGACGCAAAAACTTAAGAGAAGATTTGATTGATGGATTGCTGTAAAAACAGTTAATTTTAATTTCTCTGTCTAACCCTTCCCAGCCGTAGTGCTCTTGTAAACGAACGAGAATTTTCTCTAAGGTTAAACCATGTAAAGGATTGTTTTGCTGCTCTTGGCTCATTGCTTGGGTCCTAATAATACCGCTTAGTTTGGGCGCAGTTTACCAGAATGATTTAGTCAGTTAGCCAATTTATTTTCGCCAATAGCCTAGGCCTGAGCAGTGGAAAATCGGCTGGTTTGAATATTTGCATAACGCTGCGTTAAGGGGTGAATGCCGCCTAAACCAGCTTTCCGCAGACCATTTTCACCACCAAAACTCACCGCATACCAAAAATGCCACGCGGCATGAATCCCTCTTAAACGCTTTGTTATGAGCCGGACTTGAGATGAACACCCACTTCTCTAAATTGAGATTTCAAATCCAGCATTTGTATGTGAGCCAGTACTATTTGGAATAGATTAAACACTGCTGCTGCAAACATGCACCCAGCCACATAGCCAGACCACATTTGTTTGTCAGGCTGATATAACGTGTTGAAAGATAAAACAAAGAAAATGAGGCTAGAGAAACTTAATAGGTATTCATTACAACTATATAGGTACGAATTTGTCGAATAGTCATATTTGATTGTGACTTTTCCGCCTGCTCGAGCGAATTTTAGGTGAAGTGAGTTGCCTACAGTTTTATAAGATAAATCATTTCTATCAAGTACTTGCTCTACTTTTTCCAACATTCTTCAATGTCCTCCATGACTATTGGTCTAGCTGTACCACTAGCGTTGGTACTGCAATTTCTACAACTGTGTTCAATATGTACGAGGCTCATAACGCCGCGTTAAGGGGCGCAGGCACGCACTACAAAAGTGACCGCATCACACCTTAACCACTAAACTTACCGCAAACTGAAAATGCCACGCGTGCCAAGTCCCTCTTTAACGCTTTGTTAGCACTCTTTTAGAAAACCATTGCGTGGTCTACCAGAAAACGCCCATCCTCATAAACTATAACCAGCTCTGCTACATGTTCGCCTGGTGCTTTCGTGTAATATTGTTTCCAAACTATTGCCGCTGAGTCTGGTCGCCTAAACACTGCAACTAACTCTCTATCTGCAAAGAAACCCTTTTCAGCCTGATATTTTACACAGACTTCATTGAGGTAATCTCGGGTAACTATTTTGAGCATCCGCTTGTTAAAGTCTCGGACGTGCCGCTCATGGTCAATATTCGTCGATGCTTCCATCAAATTGTCCATGATAGGATTTGCGATATCTAATATTTCCTGCTCTGACATTTCTTGAAAGTTCATAACAATCCTTTTGCTAAACTACCGTCCAGAGTGCTAACGCTGCGTTAAGGGGTGAATGCCGCACAAACCAAGCTTCCGCATGCCACTTTCACCACCAAAACTCGCCGCATACCAAAAATGCCACGCGGCATGAATCCCTCTTGAACGCCTTGTTATGCTTAAGCTTCAATGGGTTACGCTTTTCTGGAAACAAGATTAACTCGACTTTGATTTACACACAAAAGCCAAAACGTAGAAAACAGAAATGACTCATAGTTTTAAAAATCGGACTTTGAAATTTGGCCGCTAAAACTCAAAAACCCAAGATCAAATTGCTGATTAAGCTAGCCACCTTAACCTCGCACTTACCTGAAAATTGATTGAGGCAACTCTCTGAATTTTCAGCGCCAAAGAATAAGTGTCCGAAAAGCAGCGCCCAATAAAACCGACTTGCCGACAAGCACAAAACCAATCAGCCAAGGGAGCAAAGAAAACCATAAACCACTGATTTTACGTAATTAAGCATAACGCTGCGTTAAGGGGTGAATGCCGCACAAACCAACTTTCCGCAGACCGCTTTCATCGCCAAAACTCACCGCATGCCAAAAATGCCACGCGGCATGAATCCCTCTTGAACGCCTTGTATGGATAATAACTAACGAATCAGGGTAAGGTGAGACCCAGACTTTAGCTGCAACTAAAGTTCT
>NZ_JAKGCY010000038.1:0-3799 GCF_021852965.1 Vibrio floridensis
GAAAATCAGACTTTGAAATTTGGTAATCAAAACTCAAAAACCTAAGATCAAATTTCTGATTGTGCCAACCGCCCTAAAGTTGATTGAGGCAATTCTCCGAATTTCCAGCGCCAAAGAATAAGTGTCCAAAAAACAGCGCCCAATGAAACCGACTTGCCGACAAGCACAAAGCCAATCAGCCAAGAGAACAAAGAAAAACCATAACCCACTGATTTTACGTGATTAAGCATAACGCCCTGTTAAGGTGTGAGCAGCGCAATACCGATGCTTCCGCATACCACCTTAATCACTTAAACCAACGCATAGTGAAAATGCCACGCGTTGCGAATCACTCTTAAACAGTTTGTTATGTTTATTTTTCTGCAATTTTTAGTTGTACAACTTGACCGCCAAGTGACTGTAACAATGCATTTCTATCATTGACCTTAGCTTGCCGTATCGCTTCGAATTTTTCCCAACCGATAGAGTCCTTCCAAACCTCATCACCCATTTTAGAGTCTAGCTCTTTAATATCTTTATCCAATTGACTCAATAAATCTGAGTATGTGACTGTAAGCAAATTAACAGCTTTTGTTCTTTCAACAACTTCATTTGTAACAGCTTTAACTTGCTCATTTTTGGACGTCAATAATTCTGCTCCTTTATAAGCGGCAGTTAGTATTGCAATAGATGTTGAAATAATTAGAAGAGATTTTTCGATAACTTCTAGCCAACTTTTGAACTGGGGATTTACTTCTTTCAAGCTTTACCTCTATTGTTTGAAAAATCTGACGTGTAAACATAACGCCGCGTTAAGGGGTGAATGCCGCCTAAACCAACTTTCCGCAGACCAGTTTCAACACCAAAACTCACCGCATACCAAAAATGCCACGCGGCATGAATCCCGCTTAAACGCCTTGTTATGCTTAAGCTTCAATGGGTTACGTTTTAATAGAACCAAGAGTAACTCGTCTTTGATTTACAAACAAAAGCCAAAGCGCAGAAAACCGAAATGACTCATAGTTTTGATGATTAGACTCGGGATTCTGAACACTCAAACTTGGAAACCTAAAAACGAATTTCTAATTGAGTCAGCCGCCCTAACCTCGCACTTACCCGAAAATTGATTGAGGCAATTCTCAGAATTTGTAGCGACCAAGAATGGATGTCCAGAAAACAGCGTCCACTGAAGCCAACTTGCCGACGAGCACAAAATCAAAAGGCTGAGGGAACAGAGAAAAACACTAAATCACTGATTTTAATTGATTAAGCATAACGCCCAGTTAAGGGGTGAAGCACGCAATACCAGTGTTACTGCATGGCACTTCAACACCGAAATCACCGCATGCCAAAAATGCCACGCGTGCTGAATCCCACTTGAACTGTTTGTTATGTTTAAGATTCAATACCTTACGTTCAAGTGAACCGAAGTTTAACCCAACTTACTTTTGTAAACAAAAACCAAAAGCCTAAAAACTGATTTAACTCATAAGCTTGAGAAAATTGAACTTGAGCTTTAAGAGCAGAAAACACAAAACGAAGTCTAACTTTGAGATTGAGCCAAATGTCCTCACGTTAAACTTGATCCGAAATTCAATGAGGCAACACTCAGAATTTTTAGCGCCAACGAATAAATGTCCGGAAAGCAGCGTGCAAAGCTGCCAACTTGCCGAAAAGACCTAAACTGGATGACTTAGGAAGCAAAGAAAAGGCACAACCTACTGATTTTACGTGATTAAACATAACGCCCAATTAAGTTGTGAGCAACGCTGCAACCCTACTCAAACACTACACAGTAATCACTAAACAAATTGAAACCGAAAGCGCCGAGCGTTGCGAATCAGCTTGAATTGCTTGTTATGTTTTTAATCACTACACCAAATTCATTTTTTTTCTTCGATGCTTGTTTTAGTTTTATGTCTGTCCCACTCACTAGCCGTTTTATTATGTCAATGTTTATACTTGGACACCTTAGCCCGAATATAATGGATTTTATCTTCCCCGGTATTTCCTGAACAGTCCCACCCTTGTGAGGGTAGATTACTCTCCACTCTTGCTCATACTCCCATTCTGGCGACTTAGTCCAAAGAATTCTGTTTACTACCGAATGCCCATTCTTCTTAACAAATGCGTACTTATTGAATGATGGGTAAGATGCTGCGTATTTTACTTTCTGAGTAAAACTTTCATTAGCTAAGTCATTTCCTAATTTTCGCTCAAACTCAATGCAGATTCCCTTGTGATCATCGGCGTAGTGAGCCCACAACAATAAGTTTTCAGGACTAGAACTTAGAGATAAGATTCCAGCAGAAGAAACATAGTTCTTAATTTGTTCGTTGACGTTGACTATAACCCTATCCACTTCATCGTTAGATGAAATTCCATATGTTTCTTCCAGATACGCCATATCTATAGAACTCAACTTGCCAACATGGGTATTAATATTGAACTCCGTATCATAAGGATCGTTGAACATTTCTGGTTTAGCAAAAAAGATACGATTATTGGCTATGATATCCAAAGTAAAAGAGTCGACAGAACGATATTTATACAGGCTATCAACAAATTCATCATTCATTCGTTATCCTCAAAAACATAACGCTGCGTTAAGGGGTGAATGCCGCCTAAACCAACTTTCCGCAGACTACTTTCACCACCAAAACTCGCCGCATACCAAAAATGTCACGCGGCATGAATCCCACTTGAACGCCTTGTTATGCTTAAGCTTCAATGGGTTACGTTTTACTAGCACAAAGATTAACTCGACTTTGATTTACAAACAAAAGCCAAAACGTAGAAAACCGAAATGACTCATAGTTTTGAAAATCGGACATTGAAATTTGGCTGCTAAAACTCAAAAACCTAAGTTCAAAGTTTTGATTGAGCCAACTTCCCTAACCTCACGCTTACCCGAAAATTGACTGAGGCAACGCTCTGAATTTTCAGCGCCAAAGAATAAGTGTCCGGAAAACAGCGCCCAGTAAAGCTGACTTGCCGACGAACTCAAAACTAACAAGCCGAGGGAACAAAGAAAAAGCATAAACCACTGATTTTACATGATTAAGCATAACGCCCTGTTAAGGGGTGAGCAACGCAATACCGAAGCCGCCGCAGACCACCTTAATCACTTAAACCAACGCATAGTAAAAATGCTACGCGTTGCGAATCCCTCTTAAACAGTTTGTTAGTTGCGTGCTCAACTCGTCCACCAAACCCTTTATTTGAGCTTGTGTATACCCATTTATAGCTAGACGCTCACTTTCATTGACTAAGAAACCAACTAGATCAACAGAGATACTGATTAACTCTACTAATTCATTAAACGTAAAGACATAGAGTGATGGGTGCTGATGGATAAATGTATTCCTAACTGTCTGTAAACGGCTAACTTTTTCTTTTTCAAATCGCTGACTATCAATTACTTGGCTACCCATGTAAGGAAGAAAGTCTTCTTTCCGCAGTTTTTCGTAAAGCCATTCGATATTATCTAAATCACCATACTCTGAGTGATAACTATCTTTTTTCCGAACTAGGCGTGAGTCCGATGTAATGAGAGCTAAACACATTGCCGATTGAACAGAGTTATGCCCGTAGATCACTGCCCATTTGAAATACGTGTTTTGCCCGCTTTCAATTTGAGACAAAGCGTCAAGTAAGCACCGCAATGACATGACTAGATCTGTTTCGAGATCAAATGATACCAACTTCTCTTTCATGTACTTACCTATTATTTATGAAAGCAACTAACGCCGCGTTAAGGGGTGAGTGCCGCACAAACCAACTTTCCGCAGACCACTTTCACTACAAAAGTTACCGCATA
>NZ_JAKGCY010000039.1:0-3785 GCF_021852965.1 Vibrio floridensis
GCTAAGAAGTTAATTAGAACTACTTTTTTAAGCAAATCGAGCAAAATTTTCTCCTAGAGCATAACGCCCAATTAAGGTGTGAAGCACGCATCCACAACACTCAATTTGAACACCTTAATCACTAAACTTAACCCAAACCGAAAATGCCAAGCGTGCTGAATCACTCTTAAATTGTTTGTTAAGTATATGGTTCCAAATTAGTCAAAACTTCGTCAAAAGACCAATCTACAATACCCTCTAAACCATACCGTAGATAGTCGTTCGGAACAGGAGCCATTGGCTCAATCATTTCACCAACTCTTTGTGTAATAGCCTCTTGATGATAGCTAGTTATGCTTTCCCACCAGAGCGGTGAAAAAGCATGATTCTCACATGATGAAATAATGAATCGAAAAAGAGCATCCTCAACACACTGGCTAGAGTTAATAACCTCAGCAAGACTCTGTATGAAAGTATCGCCCACAGCACCACCTTCAGTGTGCCATGCTATTAAGTATCCCCAACCATCAGACATCGGAGCAGAACATGCAGTAACAAGAGACAGCTGAGCTTGCGTGTCGGCTAGGTCTTGAAGTTGATTGCCCATGAAATCAAAGTCTGGATATATTAGCCCAGAAAATGCCATATTGGGTTTACTGCTACACTTAAAAATAACAAATTTCATATCATTATAAGTTTTGTTTATCAGTGTATTATCGTAAATGCTCTTAATTCTAATCAAATTATCCAAGCCATATTTTGTACCTTGGAGTAAATCATTTATAAATTTCCATTCAGCACAATCAGACTCTAAAGCGGAGATTGCCTCATTAAGAATATTCAATGCTTTATTTTTTTCAAAAACCTCTTTACATATAGAACGGTATGCATAGAGAAATACCTGATGTTCTGTGGGAAATAAAATATTGTTATCTATTTCCTCAAACAACTCATTATCATGCTTCTTACAAAAACCACGAAATACTGATGCCTTATTTATACCTTCTTTTTGATATTGAACTGCTGATGATTTCGAAGAAAGCGAACTTCTAGAAAGTTGATATATATGGCTATCCACAGCAATTGCTGATAGAGCCTGATTTTTTTGAATAGAATGCGCTTTGATAATTTGGTTACAACAAGACTCTGAGTCTGGATGCAAGCAGTAGCCTTTCCTTAATACAGAACTACGACCACTATAGAACTTCTTTTTGTTTAGCTTGTTCCTAGTTTTAAGTACAAGCTCCGTCTCTTTTTCTACATTTTTGCTCCATGCAAAATAATAGATAGAGTGTCCATCATTAACTGCTAAATCATAGTGTTTTACGTGAAAATCACTTTTTTGAATCATATCTCTGGAGATAGGAAACGGATCGATTTCCAATGTCTCAATAGTCCATTCATCCCTCTCAATTAAGTACTTTGCTTTTATAAATGCACTCGTACTGTCACTCGCATTAATCCAACATGCTGCATACGCACCTTCTGATTGAACACTATGAGTATTGTTCTTGCGTGGATACACTGTCAATTTGAGAAAAAATATCACCGAACATACCTACTTAAATATACTTAACGCCCAATTAAGGGGTGAGCAACGCTACCACCCAACCTAAAGCATTGTGCCATAAACACTAAATTTGAAGTAGATGCAAAAATGCCAAGCGTTGGGAATCCCTCTTAAATTGTTTGTTATGTTTTTTGAGGCACTACTTTCGAAAACTGATAGTTGATTGTCGCCCCACCGCCACGGTTAGTGATATGAAATTCATGTAGGATTCCATGAACAAGGCAGCAAAGCACACCTATAGAGCCTTCTTTAACTGCCGGGTAAGCCATGAATTCGATTTGCGTTTTTAGTGCTGTGGTTTGCTTGGCTCCATTTACAACAAAGGCAAATTCTTTAAGCTGTGGGTTGTTTGAGTTTACAACGGGCATTCCTTCAAAGATTTCTAGGGATTGAACTTCCTGCCCGCTTGAACGGAGAATATCCAAGACTTTTGAGGCAATGCGTAGGTCTGGTACTTCACCGTTTAGCTTCTCATCTGGTAGCAATATTTCGAATGGAGAAGTTTCCTGTGAGAGCTCCGCTTTACTTTCGATTTCTGGTTTCTTTTTAAATAGTCCAAACACCTTACTCTCCTTTAAAACATAACGCCGCGTTAAGTGGTGAACAACGCCTACCACCAAACCTAAACCATTGTACCTTAAACACTTAACCTAACTTGAACCGAGATTGCCAAGCGTTGTGAATCCGTCTTAAACGCCTTGTTAGCCGTTTTCTTCAGCGTGCTCTACATCTTTAGAAACATGCTTAGAAAACGCCATAAACATGCCGTCAAACACTTCCTCGATGTTGATTTCATCCATGCTCATAGATGGTTTGATTCGCTTTTTGACAATACTTCTCACTTTTAAGTAATGGATAAACCCACAAGCTTTAGATACAAGTAACAAGTCTTCTTCAATGACCTTGAGTATTTCACTTAAACCCTTGTTGTGGACTTCAGATACTTGCTTCTTCAAAAACTCACCAATGCCATTGTCCAAGCGAAACAGCTCTGTATTTTGTACTTGTTCTAAGTAGATTTTCTGCACATTAACCATTTTGCTCGAAACTTCTTTACCCCGAAGCTTATAAGCCAGTATCGGTTTTTCTTTAGCTAGGTTGACTATGGTGTTTTCGTAACCATCGATAAAATCTGATGACAACTGAGGAGTAATTTGTTCTATAAGTTGTGAAAAGAAAGCTAGCATGAGTTGCTTGTTTTCCGCAGGAAAGTCGACACCGTCTATCTTTTTCTGCTCAAAGTATTTTTCACACCTTTTAATATATTGTTCATACAGTTCAGAAGAGTCAAATGCAGACGCCAGAGTATGCGCACGAAATTCCAATAGATAAAACAATGTTTGACGTGTAACTTTAAGGCTCTCTGCACGTACTTTAAAGAAGTACCCAAAACCACCAAGGAGCGCACTCAACGTAATGCCTCCGACCCCAATAAGGGATGCTATCACCTGCACTTCCATATTTCCTCCTTGACGGCTAACGCTGCGTTAAGGGGTGAGTGCCGCCTAAACCAAGTTTCCGCAGACCACTTTCACCACCAAAACTAACCGCATACCAAAAATGCCACGCGGCATGAATCCCTCTTGAACGCCTTGTTATGTGACTAGCACCTTTGATAGGCAGATTGAACGTTTTACACCTACGTACTTTCCATACGCACTCGATTCTGAGTAAGAATTACGTTCATAGAAACTGACTGCTTTAGAGTTAACTCTACGTGTCGACAGAATGGCTTTTTTATACCCTTTGGTAACTGCGTAGCATTCGAGTTGTTTCAGTAAATAAGACCCTGCACCAGATTTTTTGGAATACATTCGTTTTAGTTCACACACTTCATTTTCATGGTATCGAAACACTCCACACGCTACTGCGACAGTGTCTAGATACACCACGATACATCCATCTCTCGAAGAATCAAAAGTATCAGATGCAAACGAGCTTTCACCAGTGTCACTGGTAATTTGAGTAAGTGATGAGTTCAATTCAGCGACCAAAGACTGAAAATCACTGTTACTTGGTTCTAATTTCTTATGCTCGAATTTCATACCTGTCACATAACGCTGCGTTAAGGGGTGAATGCCGCACAAACCAACTTCCCGCAGACCACTTTCACCACAAAGCTCACCGTATACCAAAAATGCCACGCGTGCCAAATCCCTCTTAAACGCCTTGTATGGATAATAACTAACGAATCAGGGTAAGGTGAGACCCAGACTTTAGCTGCAACTAAAGTTCT
>NZ_JAKGCY010000004.1:0-367296 GCF_021852965.1 Vibrio floridensis
CTAGTCGCAGGAAAAGAGCCACAAAACGCATTGAACTCATCGTAATTCATATCATTCATCCTTGAAGCACATAACGCCCAATTAAGGGGTGAACAACGCCTCCACCCAGACCTAAAGCATTGTGCCATAAACACTAAAACTGAAGTAGAAGCAAAAGTGCCAAGCGTTGTGAATCCCTCTTAAATTGCTTGTTAAGTTTTTTTAGCATGTAGTACTCTTTGTAATTCTAGAGGCACATGCTCCCCTAAAGTTTCAGTAATTTTGCAAATGCCCGAACTGGAGCAATAAATTAATTCAGAGTCATTGGCAATTACTTGGTTTAAATCGTCATTAAATTCGCTATACATTGAGTTTGGCTTGTCTGAAAAAAGAAACATCGGCGAGCGGCGTCTCGAATGACTAGCATAGTAAGTACCAACAAGAAGTTTATCATCAAACTCATACATGGAATAACATGGTCGGGAACCATGCATGTATACTTGAAGTTGTGATCCCTTTCCAAGAGAGCCTCTAATTGCCTGAGAAACTACAGACCCTACAGACTCCCCTATTTTGTCTTTCATTTGATCATCAGTATATTGAAAGTGCTCAGTTAATGGTTTAAGAAATCTGTTCTCAAATTTGGGTATAACAAGAATCAATGATGAGTTATCTTGTCGCATATGATTTGATACCTCTACCGAATATCGATTTAGCCAAGAATGAGCGTATAACACAAAGACTCTTATCGATTTTGCATTATTTATTTCTTTAGCGTAATCAAAATCCAAGTAGTTTACAGTCACGTCCGCAAGTCCGGCACCTAACATTGATTCTTTCAACTCAATCGATTCTAGTACAAACTTAGTTTGTGCTTGTCGAATAAAGACCTCATAAATTAGCGCAAATACTCCCGAGCTTGCTAAAACAGAAGCAAAAGAGGGTAAAACAATTCCTAAGAATATTGGAGCAGAGTTTTTATATACTTGCGATACCCATAGTAACGCTATAGCAATCAACACTAGTACGATTGAAAAGAAAGCTGTTTTCCAATTCAGCACAATTCGCCACATTTCTTTTGCTTCCATGTATTCCTCCTTAAACTTAACGCCCAATTAAGGGGTGAACAACGCCTCCACCCAAACCTAAAGCATTGTGCCATAAACACTAAAACTGAAGTAGAAACAAAAGTGCCAAGCGTTGTGAATCCCTCTTAAATTGCTTGTTAGCACATAGGGTTACGCATTAACTAGCCCCAACCGTGAGGCATACCTTCATTGCTATCATGTTCCGCATTACAGACCTTGCACCTGAAGTAACTAACCTGCGACTCTGATTTGCTTGAGCCTAGCAGAACACCAAAAACGATATTGAGAATACGAGACTTGGTACTATTCTTCACTCGCTGCTGAGCTTCGACTTCAGATGCACTTAGCCTTCTATGAGCCGTCTTCTGATTGCAGTTTCCACAATGTAGAAGCGTTTCATCTTTAGACATTTACCTCTTCCTTAATCACGAATGTTGAACCTGTGTGCTAACGCCCAATTAAGGGGTGAACAACGCCTCCACCCAAACCTAAAGCATTGTGCCATAAACACTAAAACTGAAGTAGAAGCAAAAGTGCCAAGCGTTGTGAATCCCTCTTAAATTGCTTGTTAGGCGAAGTTTCTCACCAGTGTTTAAGTGACTTTGAAAGCAGGTTACCTGAAACCCTATTACCAACCAAATGCACACAGACTTTTTGCGATTCAAGAACCACAAAATCCACTATGTTTCATCTAAGATTTCAACATCCACAAAATGCGAATTTGCAGCAAAAAAGTAGGTTTTGAACCTGAAAAACCAAAAGCTACGAAATGACAGCAAAAGCCAGAGCGTCGTTCAACTTGCCTTTGCCACACTTTGAGCCAGTGAAACTTGCCACCAACCGGCACCAAAAGCCAATGAGGCAACCCACGAACTTTGGCTTGTTTTACGGCTGGAGAGATTCAAGAACTTAAGCCGACAACGCTAAATTGCCGACATAGAAAAACGAAAGGCCAAGGAGGAATAAGAAGATGAGAACAAAGAACTTTTCTGCCCGTCGCCTAACGCCGCGTTAAGGGGTGCAGGCACGCAATACAAAAGCTACCGCACAGTGCCGTAATCTCCGAACTCAACGCAAACTAAAAATGCCACGCGTGCCAAATCCCACTTTAACGCTTTGTTATGCTTAAGCTTCAACGCCCACATTTTTACCAAAACTAAGATTAACTCGACTAGGATTAGCTAACAAAAGGCAAAACCTAAAAAACTGAAATGACTCATAATCTTTGAAAATGAGACTTTGAAATTTGGCAGATAAAACTCAAAAACCTACTATCAAATTGCTGATTGAGCCAACTGCCCTAACCTCGTGCTTACCCGAAAACTGATTGAGGCAACTCTCTGAATTTTCAGCGCCAAAGAATAAGTGTCCAGAAAACAGCGACCAATGAAGTCAACTTGCCGACGAGCACAAAACCAATCAGCCAAGGGAACAAAGAAAAACCATAAACCACTGATTTTAGGTGATTAAGCATAACGCCCGCTTAAGGGGCAGCCAACGCCACGACCAACTTTCCGCATAACAATATAACCACAAAAATCAACGCATAGTAAAAATGCCACGCGTTGGCTGTCCCTCTTGAAGCGTTTGTTAGCTGCTTTGCTCTGAGCCACAAGTTAAGCAACAATTACTTATGTGTTCATAATATGAGTCTTCTGGGAAAATCACATTGGCTGGACAACCATTTTCGGTACAATCACGCCTTTCAACTTCCGTATGACAGTCGCAAATCCAACATTTAATCTCGTTAGAACCTGGCTGGTTAGGTTCAAGTCTTGCGTAATTTGCTTCAAATTGAAGACCGGATTCAACCACGTTGTTAGTACAATATGGACAGAGATAACGACGACCATCTTCAGGCATGCCGATCAAAGCCCTAAAGGCTTTTGCTGATAAATATTTTTCAAAAAACTTGTAGTAATAAAGTAATTGCATGTGTTCTTCTTCGTCGTTAGACAAGCCATATAACGACTCAGTTAACATAACGGATTTAAAATCATTAACCCAAGAATTACCCCATAACCCTGTAAGGAAAGTAGCCTGCGCTTCAACAATATAGGATGGTTCCAAAATTTCCCGATGAAGACCATGCGTGTACTTATTACGTTTTTTGCGCAAGTCTTCCAAGGTTGTTTTAACATCAGCATCAATCGTTTCTGACGTTATCTCTTGATAGATAACAAGTAGATCATCAAATTGATGTATATATAAGTCTTCAAAATCTTTATCGGCTCCAGATAAGCCCCATTTCGAGGGCTCACCCGCTAACAATAAAAGTGGATCAACTTTACATATTTCAAATTTTAGAAAGTTTTCAATAGCGAGGAATAGCATTATTAAAGAGTTACCTAAAATTCCTTGTCTGTCTTCCCATTCTTCTTCAAGTTCGTTTGTTTCCCAATCACCATGCACAGCTAAAGCAATTTCCGTATTCATCAAATGGTCGATTGATTGAGCTAAATATTGAATACTCAGACTTTGAAACTCATCTGGATTTGGTTTGTTTTTTATCATATCCCTATACTCAAATAATTATGACTTGCAGCTAACGCCCGCCTAAGGGGCTGGCAACGCATAACACTAAACTCAACCACAACAACCGTAACCACCGCGGTTCATTGGGACTGGAAACGCCACGCGTTGACAGTCCCTTTGAGGCGTTTGTTAGCTTCGTAGCCTATTGTTTACCAATGACCTTTTTAACACTTTTAGTTTAGTTGAAAAGCATTTTACGAAAATGCATCGGACAAACACACGCTCAACGCCAAAAGCTGTGAAGTGGTCTACCAAAACTTAAAACGATCTAGGCTAAGTTGGCCACGGTTAAGAGTCCGCGACAAAGAAAACGCAATTTCAGCGGCTTTGAAACTAATGAACTTTCAATACTTTCTACCAAATCAGCATCAGGCTAAAACACAGAACCAAATCGGGCAACTTGAACGCTAAAAGCTGCATGTTCAGAGCAACTGAGCTTAGATTTTGATAATTTTCCGCTTCAAGAAGCTAACGCCGCGTTAAGGGGTGAATGCCGCACAAACCAACTTTCCGCAAACCACTTTCACCACCAAAAATCACCGCATACCAAAAATGCCACGCGGCATGAATCCCTCTTAAACGCCTTGTTAGGTACACTATACCTCCAAGCCCTCGTATAGGTTAGCAAATTTGGAATACAAATCAGCTAGCTCTTTATTATTTGCTAATTCACTTTCGATAAATAGATGACCAAAACGTAATCGTTGTGGGGTAAATGGCGAATCAGATAGAGCATTATCTACGAAAGGAGTAATCTGTTCGAGTGACTCAGCAGATGCCGGAAACTCAAATTTTGCTTCCGATATAAGAATTTTAAGATCTGTGGCTACTTGCACAATATTATCGTTTTTCACACTTCTATCCATGTGTACCTAACGCCCTGTTAAGGGGTGAGCAACGCATTACAAAAGCCGCCGCAAACCGCCTTAAACACTAAAGCCAACGCATAGTAAAAATGCCACGCGTTGCGAATCCCTCTTGAACAGTTTGTTATAACGTAGTTCACTACACTCTGTGAACCCAAAAGCCACTAAATTGAGTACAGTCGTTTTTGATAGGCACTGTAAGTTGCTGAGATCATCGATACAAAACCAACTAGGAACCCGGCAAACCAACGATAGTTAAAAAACTTTGTCACCGCGCTCATTGCGTCAACTGGTTGAGGAGAGTTCCATGCAATAACGAAACTGATGCAACAGGCAAGGAACAAAATACAACTTAAAACGATACCTAGCTTAACTTTCCAATCAAACAAGTAATACATAGTTTTCCTTTACGTTATAACGCTGCGTTAAGGGGTGAATGCCGCATAAACCAAGTTTCCGCACACCACTTTCACCACAAAAATCACCGCAAACCAAAAATGCCACGCGGCATGAATCCCGCTTAAACGCCTTGTTATGCTTAAGCTTCAAAGGTTTACGTTTTAATTGAACTAAGATTAACTCGACTTTGATTTACAAACAAAAACCAAAACGTAGAAAACCGAAATGAATCATAGTTTTGACAATCAGGCTCAGAATTTTGGCAAATCTAGTTTGAAGTTTGAAAACCTAAAAATGGATTTCTGATTGAGCCAGCCGCCCTAACCGCGTAGTTGCTCAAGAATTGATTGAGGCAACTCTCAGAATTTTTAGCGACCAAGAATGGATGTCCAGAAAATAGCGCCCACAAAAGCCAACTTGCCGACAAACACCAAACTGACAAGCTGAGGGAACAAAGAAAAACCATAAACCACTGATTTTACGTGATTAAGCATAACGATCTCTATACATCTTCTTGTCGGTCTAATCGCCCACGCTACCGCATCCTCGAAGATGAAGATTATTGGCATGCTATCACATAACCATATGAAACAAATATCAAATTTGGATGAAAATACATGTTCATCATCTCAATTAAGTATCAATGTGTAGCCTAATTTTTTTATCCTGTTAAAAATGAGACCACTGTATGTAAGAACAGGTGTTTATCGAAATGAAAAATCAGTTTCTTTTAAGTGTTCAGGATCATATGAGAACACGTCATTACGCAAGTAAAACCATACAAGCGTATATAAGCTGGATTAAGCAGTACATTATTTTCCACAAAATGGCTCATCCTTCGACTCTAAATGAGACTCACGTTGAAGAGTTTTTAAGCTATCTCGCTTTGGAACAAAAAGTGGCCGCAAAAACCCAGGCGCTAGCTTTGAATTCGGTAATGTTTTTGTATCGAGAGTACTTTAGAACTCCATTAAGTAATGAGATAAAATTTCAAAAATCACTTCTAGACAGGAAACTGCCTGTTGTACTGACTAAGTCAGAACTCCGTTCCTTAATACAGCATGTTGACCCACGTTACAAACTGCACATCATGCTACTTTACGGATCTGGTTTGCGAGTAATGGAATGTGTACGACTCAGGGTTCAGGACATCGATTACCACTATGGTGCTCTACGGATATGGCAAGGAAAAGGAGGTAAGAACCGGACAGTAACGTTGGCAAAAGAGCTGTTCCCCATGCTTAAACAGCAAGAAGCGTTGGCACTTCGCTACTATCAGAAAGACATCAACACGGCTGGATACTCTGGTGTTTGGTTGACACATTCTCTACAACGGAAATATCGCGGTGCTGAAATGGATTTCAACTGGCACTATCTTTTCCCGTCAGAGAAGCTATCCATTGATCCCGAATCAGATCTATTGCGGAGGCACCATATAAATGAGCAGTCCTTGCAAAGAACAGTTAAAAGAGCGGCTAGGGATGCTGGTATAAATAAGACTGTCACGTGTCATACCCTTCGGCATAGCTTTGCTACCCACTTATTAGAATCAGGGGCAGATATAAGAACAGTGCAAGAGCAACTAGGCCATTCTGACGTTAAAACCACCCAGATATACACTCATGTATTAGAAAGAGGTGCGGGCGGAGTCCTAAGCCCTCTATCTAAGCTTTAGTTTCAGAATACAAAAAAGGAGAGCCTAAGCTCTCCTTTCTCTTAACCTAAACTCTAATTAAAGAGCTGCTTTCGCTTTTTCAACTAGAACTGCAAATGCAGCTTTGTCGAATACAGCGATATCCGCAAGGATCTTACGATCGATCTCGATAGATGCTTTCTTAAGACCGTTGATGAAACGGCTGTAAGATAGACCATTTTGACGAGATGCCGCGTTGATACGTGCAATCCACAGTTGACGGAATTGACGTTTCTTAGCGCGACGGTCACGGTAAGCGTATTGACCAGCTTTAGTAACTGCTTGGAAAGCTACGCGGTAAACACGTGAACGTGCACCGTAGTAACCTTTAGCTTGTTTTAAAACTTTCTTATGACGTGCACGAGCTTGTACACCACGTTTTACGCGAGGCATTATGTCTCTCCTAAACTAAACGATTATGAAACTAAAAAGAATTAAGCGTATGGAAGCATACGAGCAACTGCTGCTACTTCACATCTTGGAAGTAGAGAGTTTGGACGTAGCTGACGCTTGTTCTTAGTAGTACGCTTAGTCAGGATGTGACGTTTAGTAGCGTGCTTGTACTTAATACCACCAGCAGTTTTCTTGAAACGCTTAGCAGCACCTTTGTTGTTTTTCATCTTAGGCATGATGAATAACTCCGCATTGTAGTAGTTTAATAACAACGTAATTAGGGCGAATAAAACCCAGCCGCCTTTCAACGGCTGGGTTTTATTACTTGTAAGCCGTTAATTACTTCTTTTTAGGGGCTAGCACCATGATCATCTGACGACCTTCAATCTTCGTTGGGAAAGATTCAACAACGGCATGTTCCACTGTATCCACTTTCAAACGCTCAAGAACGTCTACACCGATCTCTTGGTGAGCCATCTCACGGCCACGGAAGCGAATTGTTACCTTCACTTTGTTGCCTTCTTCAAGGAAACGGATCAGGTTGCGTAGTTTTACCTGATAGTCTCCGATATCAGTTCCAGGTCGGAATTTTAGTTCCTTGATCTGAATCTGTTTTTGCTTTTTCTTCTGCTCTTTCGTAGCTTTGCTCTTCTCGAAGAGGAACTTGCCATAGTCCATCACACGACAGACTGGTGGCTCGGCGTTAGGGCTGATCTCTACGAGATCCATACCAGCTTCTTCTGCTGCAGCAAGTGCTTCTTGGATCGAAACGACACCTACAGATTCACCGTCAGCGCCTGTTAAACGAACTTCACGAACGCCACGAATTTCACCGTTTAAACGGTGCTGGTTTTGTTTGACCGGAACTTGGCCACGTCTTCCGCCTTTAATAGTTTATTCCTCCAGATTGAGCTTACGGCTAGCGATTTGATCTTGGATGTAAGAAACAAAGTCATCCACTTTAAATTTACCCAAATCGTTACCTTTACGTGTACGTACTGCGATTTCTCCGGCTTCCATCTCTTGGTCACCGCAAACCAACATAAACGGCACACGTTTCAAAGTATGTTCGCGGATTTTAAAGCCAATCTTCTCATTTCTCAAGTCCGCTTTTGCTCTAATTCCACATTTTTGTAGTTTCTGGGCGATTTCCTGAACATAATCAGCCTGTTTGTCAGTGATGTTCATGATCACAGCCTGCTCTGGTGCCAACCAAGTTGGGAAGAAACCAGCATATTCTTCGATAAGAATACCGATGAAACGCTCAAGAGAACCCAAAATGGCACGGTGAATCATCACTGGCACTAAACGCTCATTGTTTTCACCAACATAAGTCGCACCTAAGCGATTTGGTAGGTTGAAGTCGAGCTGAACGGTACCACACTGCCATGCGCGACCTAGGCAGTCGAATAGTGTAAATTCAATCTTAGGGCCGTAGAAGGCGCCCTCGCCCTCTTGAATCTCGTAAGCGATATCCATAGATTCTAGGGCCTGCTTTAGCGCTTCCTCAGATTGATCCCAAATTTCATCGCTACCTACACGCTGGTCAGGACGCGTAGACAGTTTCACCGCGATGTTGTCAAAACCAAATGTTTGGTACGTGTCGTAAACCATCTTGATACAGTTGGTTACTTCATCTTGGATTTGGCTTTCTGTACAGAAGATGTGTGCATCATCCTGAGTAAAACCACGAACACGCATGATACCGTGTAGCGCACCTGATGGCTCGTTACGGTGACAAGAGCCAAATTCCGCCATACGTAGCGGTAGATCGCGGTACGATTTTAGACCTTGGTTAAAAATCTGCACGTGACCAGGACAGTTCATTGGCTTGATAGCGTATTCACGGTTCTCTGAAGAAGTGGTGAACATCGCATCTGCGTATTTATCCCAGTGGCCAGAGCGTTCCCAAAGTACACGGTCCATCATTAATGGGCCTTTTACTTCTTGATAGCCATATTCCGTGAGCTTCTCACGAATAAAGACTTCAAGATCGCGGAATACAGACCAACCATTGTGATGCCAGAACACCATGCCCGGTGCTTCTTGCTGCATATGGAACAAATCGAGTTGTTTACCGATCTTACGATGGTCACGTTTTGCCGCTTCTTCAAGACGAGTCAGGTGATCTTTCAGCGCTTTCTTATCGTGGAAAGCGGTACCATAGATACGTTGAAGCATCTTGTTGTCGCTATTACCACGCCAGTACGCACCAGCCACGTTCAACAAAGTAAAGTGCTGACAGAAGCTCATGTTTGGCACGTGTGGACCACGACACATATCGATGTATTCTTCGTGATGGTAAAGACCTGGGCGGTCGTCACGTGATACGTTTTCATCCAAGATTTCCATCTTGTATGTTTCACCACGAGCTTCAAACGCGTCACGCGCTTCCTGCCAGCTTACTTTTTTCTTGATAACCTGATATTTGGTTTTCGCCAATGCTTGCATGCGTGCTTCGATCTTTTCCAGATCTTCTTGCGTCAATGACTCTTCCAAATCGATATCGTAGTAGAAACCATTATCAATGGTTGGGCCGATAGCCATTTTGGCATTTGGATAAAGTTGCTTCAGTGCGTGACCAAGTAGGTGAGCACAAGAGTGGCGAACAATTTCTAGACCATCGACTTCATCTTTCGTAGTGATGATCTCTAAGCTTGCATCTTCTTCGATTAAATCGCATGCATCGACGCGTTGGCCATTCACACGACCAGCGATGGTCGCCTTCGCAAGACCGGGGCCGATAGATAGCGCGACATCCATCGTTGATACAGGGTTATCAAATTGACGTTGACTGCCGTCAGGAAGAGTAATAATAGGCATTTTGATTCCTTTACAGTGGTGTTGCACACCAAGCAACACGTGTTCAGTAATTACGCTTTGAAAATCAATATATTAATAATCAAACATAAATGAATTTAGATAATTTTCGACAAGCTTTGGTACAAATACGGATGCACCTGCGCTTGAAGCGGAACATTGTAAACGATTAGGCTTAAATCACAACGATTTAAATCGCTCTCTTTAGGCGAATGAAAAGACTGAAGTGGTAACGGCCCGACGAAAGTGAGGTTTGAAGAGGACTTTAAGCAAAACAGAAAGAAGGCCGACATTCACTGATCCGCGAATATCGACCTGACTCGCTTAAGCAAAGTTCAGCGACACAACATTAAGCGCTTAATACTGGCGCGATGGCTTGCGCGACTTGTGAGTCCGTTGCGTTTAATGGCAGAGTGAATGAGCGGTACTGATCCCCAGCTAAACTGAGCGAACGATCAATTTCCGCTAAGCAATGCACCACACCACCCTCCAGAATAAAAGATAACTCAATCTCTTTGCTGCCTAGGAAGCCATTGCTACGAAACTCAAGCTCTTGATAACAACCAGAGCGCGACGCAAAATTTTGCCCTCGAAGAAAACCTTTCTCTACATCCGCTTTCACCATGTTAAAACCAGCGCTAGTGATTGCGGCAATCACTTTTTGTACCACTGGCAAAGGTTTAACATCAATAAAGTCTCGGTCTCTCGGGTCTATTGCAAACTCAATGTCTAATGACGTTTCCAGCCAAACATGACATTGGTTTTTCAATGCGTTCACCGCAGTGACTGGCGTTTCATCGTGAAGTTTTAACTCAAACGCCACGCTTTTTTGCTCGCCCGCTTGAATGATAAATGGCTCTACGGCTTGAATTTTGTCGATGGTGAAGGTTTGGTAGCTCACGCCATTATCTGATTCAACTTTGACCTCCGTGTTGAGCTTTACTGTAATTGCGTCGATTTTCTGCTCAACATCACCGCCTTGAATATGCACCTGACCTTTTAGAGTTTGTCCTTGCTGCACACTCATTTCATCAAGAATTGTATCGACCTTCGCCGCCCCAATACCCAAAGACGCTTTTAACTTCTTAAACATACCTTTCCTTTCTATCTCTGTATTATTTCAGCCGTTTTTGTTATCTGATTCTGTTTACACAACCCCACTCAAACCTGCAAGCAAATTAGCTCACCTCGCTCGTAACAATGTGTTTCACCACAAAATGTGGCGATGAAGTTGCATTTTCAACGTTAATTACGCACTATTTGTATAGTCAATTAGAGGAAAGATTATGCCATCACCGCTGTATATTCAGATCAAACAGTTTATTGAAAAAAAAATCGACAGTGGCGAGTGGCACATCGGCTTTAAGATCGCGACTGAGTTAGAGCTGACCGAGCAATTTGGCGTCAGCCGCATGACCGTCAATAAAGCCATTCGCGATTTGGTCAATGAGGGCAAATTGCAAAGGCGACCACGTTTAGGCACGTTTGTCTGTGATAAACCAGAAAAGGCAGAATCTCCACTGCTCGATGTCCGTAACATTGCCGAGGAGGTGGTCAATCGCGGCAAGACGCATCACAGCAAAGTCATTCAACAATTGGTCCTCAAAGCGGATGATACGATTGCAACCAAACTCGGTGTAATGCTAGGAACCAAAGTGTTCTACAGTGAAATTATTCACTACGAGGATAAGGAGCCTATCCAGCTCGAGTTGCGCTGGGTTAACAGTCTCTATGCACCCCGCTATTTGCAACAAGATTTCACCCAAATGACCCCCAATCAGTATCTTTCTGAGAACTGCCCTTTGAGTGCGATGGAACATACGGTTGAAGCCATCATGCCCGATACCCGTATTCGCCAAGAACTCAACATGAAAGTCAATGAACCTTGTCTGCTGCTCAACCGTCGTACTTGGAGTGAAGACAAACTCGTCAGCACCGCACTGCTGTATCATCCGGGTAATCGCTACAAGCTGAGCTCTAAGATTTTGTTGTAATTTAGAGTATCACACTTCGATTTGATCACATTTCAGCAACATTCACCTTGTCACAACGGTTATTTTCTCCTATTTATTTGTATATACATTTAGTCAATACAAATCATTGGAACCTTAATCATGGATCTGTTGCTTACCAACGCACGCCTTGTCACTTTGCAATCAGGGGAAATGGGTTATCAACCCAGCACGCCGATGTCGATTGGCATTAAGGCGGGGAAGATCCATTATCTAGGCAATGACACGGCACTGGCTGCTACTAAGCAAATTGATCTAAAAGGTAAGCTGGTTACTCCCGGTCTTATCGACTGCCACACACATCTTGTTTACGCGGGTAATCGGTCCAACGAATTTGAAATGCGATTGCAGGGCGTTCCCTATCAAGAAATCGCTCGCCAAGGCGGCGGCATTCTTTCTACCGTTTACGCGACACGCCAAGCCAGTGAAGCGCAGTTACTCGAACAAACGCTACCACGTCTTGATGGCTTGCTTGCCAGTGGCGTCACGTCGCTTGAAATCAAATCGGGTTATGGATTAACACTGGTTGATGAAATCAAAATGCTGCGAGTGGCAAAGTCCTTATCACAGCATCGATTGGTGAAGGTCACACCAACACTGTTAGCCGCCCATGCCCTTCCCCCTGAATTTACTGGCCGTGCGAACGACTACATCGAGTTTATTTGCCAAGAGATCATCCCACTGGTGGCCGAAGAACAGTTAGCCACCAGCGTCGATGTATTTTGTGAGTCAATTGGGTTTGATTTGGCACAAACAGAAAGAGTCTATGCTTGTGCTGTCGAGCACGGGCTGCGTGTCAAAGGGCACACAGAGCAACTGTCAAATTTGGGCGGAACCGCTTTAACTGCTCGTTATCAGGGGCTTTCTGCTGACCATATTGAATTTCTTGATCCAGCAGGCGTCGAAGCACTTGCCCGTTCATCGACCGTCGCGACTCTATTGCCTGGAGCGTTCTATTTTCTGCGTGAAACTCAATTGCCGCCGATTGAACTATTGCGTCAGTTTGGTGTGCCCATGGCCATTGCCAGCGATGTTAACCCCGGCACCTCACCATTTTGTGATTTAACCTTAATGATGAACATGGCTTGTACCCTCTTTCGTTTAACGCCAGAAGAAGCTTTACGTGGCGTCACTCAACATGCGGCGCAAGCATTGGGCTATGCGGGCAGTCGAGGGCAAATCAAAACAGGTTATGACGCGGATCTCGCTATCTGGCAGATCGAGCATCCCGCCGATCTCAGTTATCAAGTCGGAACTCAGCGTCTCTTTGCAAGAGTCGTTGATGGTCAATTCGAGCAGCACAAGGAGTGTTGTGATGAGTAAACATTTTTTTCTTCATAATGAATTTCATTGGCAAGGTCGCCACGATGCAGAAGACGGTGCCGCGGGTTTGCGTGTTCATCATGTGGTGCAGCAGATCGATTATACCCATATTGGTGAAAATCCTTATGGTGTCGCCCTGCTTGGCTTCGCCTGCGATGCGGGCGTGGCGCGCAATAAAGGCCGCATTGGCGCAAAGAAATCACCGGACTTGATCCGCCGAGCTTTAGCTAACTTAGCGTGGCATTCACCACATCCGCTCTACGACTTGGGCACCGTTGTGTGCGATGACGACCTGCTGGAATCAAGCCAGCAGCACTGCGCCAAAATTATTGCCGAAGTTCTTCCGAGTGTTCCTGTCATTACCCTAGGGGGTGGCCACGAAGTGGCATGGGCGTCCTTTTCTGGTTTGGCGCGCTATTTTGAACAGCATCATCCTGAAAAAGCCCCTAAAATTGGCATCATCAATTTCGACGCGCATTTCGACTTACGCGCTTTTTCAAGTTCACAAGCCGATGTCAAGCCTAGCTCGGGCACGCCTTTCAATCAAATACAGCACTATTGCCAGCAACAAGGTTGGGATTTTCATTACGCTTGCCTCGGTGTGAGTAAGGCAAGCAACACGCGCGCCTTGTTTGAGCGTGCCGAGCAACTCAACGTGTGGTTTGTTGAAGACAAAGATCTTGGCTCGGTCAATCACGACTACCATCTTACCCAGTTGCAGCATTTTATCGACGACTGCGACTACCTCTATCTGACGATTGATTTAGACGTTTTCCCAGCGGCCACCGCGCCAGGCGTAAGCGCCCCTGCGGCAAGAGGGGTCAGTTACGACAACTTAGCACCCTTTCTTGATCGTATCCTCGCGCACCGAGACAAATTAATGTTGGCCGACATTGCCGAATACAACCCGACTTATGACGTCGACAGCCAAACAGCGCGGCTAGCGGCCAGATTGTGCTGGGACATTGCCAACGCCATGAACGACAAAGTTGAACATCAATAAACAGAACAACAATCAGGTGAGCCAATGAGTTCACCGCTACGTGAAATTAAAGGAGTCTTACAATGACACAGAGCCAAGGACAAGATCCTCGCCTAGACACCAGCCGAACCATTCGCGCCCCTCATGGCACCACGCTAAGAGCCAAGTCATGGTTGACCGAAGCGCCATTGCGCATGCTGATGAATAATTTGGATCCTGATGTGGCTGAGCATCCGCACGCCTTAGTGGTGTATGGCGGCATTGGGCGTGCTGCACGCAATTGGGCATGCTTCGACAAGATTGTTGAAGTGCTTGAGCGTCTGGAAGACGACCAAACGTTGTTGGTTCAATCAGGTAAACCTGTGGGTGTCTTCCCTACACATAAAAATGCACCACGCGTGCTGATCGCCAACTCTAACCTGGTTCCACACTGGGCAAACTGGGAACACTTCAATGAGCTCGATAAACAAGGCTTGATGATGTATGGCCAAATGACCGCGGGCAGTTGGATCTACATCGGCTCTCAAGGCATCGTGCAGGGTACCTACGAAACCTTCGTCGCTGTTGCAAAAAAACACTTCGCCGGTGAAGCAAAAGGTCGTTGGGTACTCACTGGTGGTCTTGGTGGCATGGGCGGCGCACAGCCACTTGCTGCAACCATGGCGGGCTTTTCGATGATTGCCGTTGAATGTGATGAATCGCGTATCGATTATCGCCTACGTACGGGTTATGTCGATAAGAAAGCGACCACCCTAGATGAAGCGCTGGCCATCGTCAAAGAATCCGACACGCCTGTCTCTGTTGGCTTACTGGGTAACGCCGCCGATGTGTTCGCAGAATTGGTGGAGCGCAACATCACGCCCGATGTCGTCACCGACCAAACCTCGGCACATGACCCATTGAATGGCTACTTACCGCAAGGCTGGAGCATGGCCTACGCCGCGGAAATGCGTCAGCAAGACGAGAGCGCTGTCGTCAAAGCCGCAAAACAGTCCATGGCAGTTCAAGTCAAAGCCATGCTTGAGCTGCAAACTCGTGGAGCGGCCACGCTCGATTACGGCAATAACATTCGTCAAATGGCGCTAGAAGAAGGGGTCGAGAATGCATTTGATTTCCCGGGCTTCGTGCCAGCGTATATTCGACCTTTATTCTGTGAAGGCATTGGCCCTTTCCGCTGGGCGGCACTGTCGGGCGATCCTGAAGATATCTACAAAACAGACCAGAAAGTGAAAGAGCTGATTCCTGACAATCCTCATCTGCACAATTGGTTAGACATGGCACGCGAGCGTATTCAGTTCCAAGGTTTACCTGCGCGCATTTGCTGGGTGGGTCTGAAAGATCGCGAGCGCCTAGGTCAGGCATTTAATGAAATGGTGAAAAATGGCGAATTAAAAGCGCCGATCGTGATTGGCCGAGATCATCTAGATTCGGGTTCCGTCGCCAGCCCAAACCGTGAAACGGAAGGCATGGTGGACGGTTCAGACGCGGTTTCTGACTGGCCACTGCTCAATGCCCTCCTCAATACTGCCGGTGGTGCGACTTGGGTATCACTCCATCATGGTGGTGGTGTCGGCATGGGTTTCTCACAGCACTCTGGAATGGTGATTTGCTGTGACGGAACAGAAGATGCGTCCGCGCGTATTGCCCGAGTGCTGCATAACGATCCCGCGACGGGGGTAATGCGCCACGCCGATGCGGGTTACGACATCGCCAAACAGTGCGCAGCGCAGCAAGGTCTTGACCTGCCGATGCTGAACGAAGAATTGAGCAAGTTGAAGTAAGGAATATGGATATGTTAAATCTCACGCTAAAGCCCGGTTGTCTTAGCTTAAATCAACTGCGTCAAGTCAGTCGTTCGCCCATCAACCTTTCTCTTGATGCGTCAGCGATTCCAGCCATTGAAGAGAGCACGCAAGTGGTTGAACGAGTCATCGCCGAGGATCGCACCGTTTACGGCATTAATACTGGATTTGGCTTATTGGCCAATACACGCATTGCCCCAGAAGATCTTGAAACGCTGCAGCGCAGTATCGTCCTTTCTCACGCAGCGGGTATCGGCGAGTTCATGGCAGATGAAACGGTCCGTCTGATGATGGTGCTCAAAATCAATAGCCTATCCCGTGGTTATTCCGGTATTCGTCTCAACGTCATTCAAATGCTGATCGATTTGGTCAACGCGCAAGTTTATCCTTGTGTACCACAAAAAGGCTCGGTTGGGGCATCGGGCGACTTGGCCCCACTGGCTCATATGAGCACAGTGTTACTGGGTGAAGGGCAAGCACGTCACAATGGCAAAATTATCTCAGGCCTAGAAGCCCTCAAAATTGCTGGCCTTGAACCTATCACGCTTGCGCCAAAAGAAGGTCTGGCACTACTGAATGGCACGCAGGCGTCGACGGCTTTCGCGTTGGAAGGTCTGTTTATCGCTGAAGACCTCTTCGCATCCGCAACCGTCTGCGGTGCAATGTCAGTCGAAGCTGCGTTAGGGAGTCGCCGTCCTTTTGACCCGCGTATTCACCGCGTGCGTGGGCACCGCAGCCAAATGGATTCTGCGATGGCCTATCGTCACCTACTGGACACCAGTAGTGAAATTGGCCAGTCACACAGCAACTGTGAAAAGGTGCAAGACCCTTATTCGTTGCGTTGCCAGCCGCAAGTGATGGGCGCATGTCTGCAGCAGATCCGTAACTCAGCTGAGATCTTGTTGGTTGAGTCGAACTCGGTTTCCGACAATCCCCTCGTATTTGCTGAAGATGACGACATCATTTCTGGTGGTAACTTCCACGCGGAGCCTGTTGCTATGGCAGCAGACAACCTTGCTCTCGCGATTGCAGAAATCGGCAGCCTCTCGGAGCGCCGCATGGCATTGCTGATTGATAGTGCACTCTCTAAGCTGCCACCATTTTTGGTCGATAACGGTGGAGTCAACTCTGGTTTTATGATTGCGCAAGTGACCTCGGCGGCGCTGGCAAGCGAAAACAAAACTCTTGCACATCCGGCATCCGTGGACAGCTTACCCACGTCAGCGAACCAAGAAGATCATGTGTCCATGGCCACCTTTGCTGCCCGTCGTTTACGTGAAATGGGTGAAAACACACGTGGCATCTTAGCGGTAGAGTATCTCTCAGCGGCGCAAGGACTGGATTTCCGAGCCCCACATAAATCCTCACCTCGCATAGAACAAGCAAAGCAGATGCTACGAGAGAAAGTCAGTTTCTATGATAAAGACCGTTACTTTGCTCCGGATATTGAAAAAGCCAATTCACTGCTGAAGCAGGCCGTGCACAACGTGCTGATGCCAGAAGCGCTGTTACCGAGTGTTCTCTAATCACGGATAAGCCAACCATAACCACAAGAGGGCATAACTTGCCCTCTTGCTTCTTATTTCCAGATGTAAACCGTTCACTTTGCACCCAAATCTGTGAACAAATATTGAACTTTCACACTGGATGGACCATTGAATCTGTTCTCATAGCGTATAATCAGCCACAGTTTTGGCTATATCATACGACATATGTTTCTAACACCTTATTTTTCAAGCAATAACCATCAATTCCAGTTCACTCGCGAGCAAGCAAGCCACTTTGCAAAAAAAGTCGCGGGAGACTATAACCCAATCCATGATGAAGACAGCAAGCGCTTCTGCGTACCTGGCGATCTTTTGTTTGCCGTACTGCTCAGCAAAGAAGGCGTCAGCCAAAAAATGCGTTTCGACTTTTCTGGCATGGTCAACGATGGTGTGGCTCTTCACATTGAAAATAAGTGTGCGAAAGAGAGTGCCGTAGTTGATGCTGCAGGTAAAGAGTACCTGCACATGAGTCGCGAAGGCGACGTGAATCGCGATGCGGCTTTCATTGAGCATGTGGTGACCAACTATGTTCAGTTCTCAGGCATGAACTTCCCACACATCATGGTTCCTCTGATGGAAGAGCAACAGATGATGATCAATTGCCAGCGTCCTCTGGTGATTTACGAAAGCATGGAAGTCGAATTTGAACGTCTGGATCTTTCTCACCCAGAGGTGGCATTTACTGGCGCGACCTTTGATGTCGATGGGAAACGTGGTGTTGTCACCCTTAACTTCGCGTTCAAAGAAGATGGTGAAGTCGTTGGACGAGGGGTTAAACGCATGGTAGCCAGCGGCCTAAAGCCTTATGACCAAGATGCTGTTGATGACTTGGTTAACCGCTTTAACGAACGTAAAGAAGCCTTTTTGCAGCAGTTTGCGCAAGCGGCATAAATAACGTAAAGAACAACGAATGCAAAAAGGGAGCTTAATATAGGCTCCCTTTTTTCTATGACAGTAAACAGGCCTGCATCGAGGCCTGTTTTGAACACTTGGTGCTATGATTGTTTGCGTCTTGCCAAAACCAGCAAAGCGATGAGCGACAACCAGCCTAAGCTCCCACCGCCGCTACCTGTAGAGAAGCTAGGCTGTATTACTGATGGCAAAATCAGCGAAGAGCTGTAACGGATGCCATTTAAGTAACCACGATCTTCCCCTCCACTTCCTACCTTATCTTTCACATAAACCACTTCAACGACGTTCTTCTCACGTGGCAACACGAATGAAACTGTCCCTTCTTGCTCACCACTTGCTGATAACTCTAGCCGTCCATTCACAAAGACTTTCAGTTCATCATAGTCTTCTTCCGATGAGACCGCTAAGTCCAGAGCCACTTGCCCTTTAGCGATTCCTGAAATCGCAAAAGTAGAGTACTGATCATGGCCAATCACGCTTGATACAATACCTGTACTCGTTCGTTGCCACCCGTTGGCTTGGCTAAAAACGGACAGTTGCTGATTTGGTACTTGCTCGCTCACCCAATCCGACAAAGGTGAACTTGCCACTGGATAAGATTGATAATGCACTTGTGAACTTACAGAACCAATCCCTTGTGAACTATCCATAGTGACATTAAAAGAAAAGTCTCCATCGCCAGCAACGTTATAGCTTACTGTTACCTCGCACTTATCTCCCACCGGTAAGGGTTGAATACAGCTATTATTGTCAACTGTGACACCCTGACCCCTTGTTAGATTCGACAGAATCAACTCACTCTCAGTATTGTTTTGGTACGTTAGTGTCGTACTCTGAGCACCTTTTCCGAGGATACCTGCATAAACATGCTGATCGTAACTCAGACCTTTGGTTTTCGCTGCAATCCAGTTTGCGTAATAACTGACATTGGCATACACACCGTATTTGCCTGCCACCGCGCAGCCATCACCCCAGCTGACGATACCCAGTTGTTTGTATTGTCCTCCATCCATGACGACAATCGGACCACCACTGTCACCTTGACAGGAGTCTTTTCCTCCCTGCACCACACCCGCGCAGAATGCGTTTTCCGTGATTTTATCGTAGCCCAGCGCTGGTACGTTTTTGCAGACTTGCTGATCAATCAGTTCTACGTTGACCTGTTGTAACTGAGTTGCTTTTCTGAACTCATCCGTTGGGTCTTGATCCCCCCAGCCCATTACGGTGAGAGCTTGACCAGCCGCAAGTTCGTCTCTTAGGTTAAATTCTGCAAGTGTCACTGCAGGACCTTCGTAAGCTTCGCTCAGTTCGAGTATGGCGATGTCGTTTCCCTGAGCCGCACCATCATACTCTTCATGAATATATACTTTACGTACCGAAAGCCGCTGTTCACTCGTCGCTGCAGACAAGTCCTGCTGGCCGATGATCACTTCGATGTCATCACCCAGCGTCGCATCCAAACAGTGTGCTGCCGTCAGGACATACCGAGAGCCAATGAAACTGGCACCACAAAACTGACCTTTGCCACCCTTGTAGCCCTTACTCACAACCGCCGCCATAAATGGCCATTTTTCTGCAGGTGCGGTAGTACCACCAATTATACGGCTTGTACGTTCAAGTGAATTGATTGGGGTTATAGATGGTTCTTGGGCTATAACATGACAACTTGCCAATGCTATCGCCGAGGCAAATACTGGTGAGAGTTTACTTGGACGGGTCATCGAAATTTCCTTACAACATGACGTTAATGATTTGTATTTTTAACGAGATGTGAGGATGATATCCCAAGCCATCAATAGATAGAACGAATGAATACAAAGTTTCGTTGTATTTTATAGACCTATTTCACGCTGTTGAAAATTAACATTTTCTACATTAGTGCTTTATTGAAATAGTCAGAACCAACGCCTGACTTGATTTTTATAGTCTAAAAACGTTGGGCCAAAAAGACGCTCTAACGCTCTTTCTTCCGGACGTATTTGAAAGCGGTTCATATAAATCACAAACAAAGGACATCCGACAAACGCCAGGCCGTTTTGTAACCAAAGAGCATAAGCGAGAAGTAACAATAGCAAGGCAAGGTACATCGGGTTTCTGCTGTAACGAAAGATTCCGCTCGAAACTACTGAACTAGCACTTTCTGGTTTTATTGGATTTACCGTTGTTTTTGCACGGCGAAACTCGAGCACGCCAGAAAGGCCCACCACACCAGAAACCGCAAACAACGCACCTGCGAACCATTGGTAACCGACAATTGTGAACGTCAGCGACGGTAGACTCATTGAGATCAAATACATCACTAACATAACCAACAAAAATACCGCCACCGGTGGCACTTTTAACTCCAATTTGTCCATTTTTGGCTCCTACCAAAGCTTGAACTTCTCAAGTCAGAATATGCGTTACATCGATAAAAAACCCAGCAGAGCGCTGGGTTTGATATTGATTACTGCAACATTCCAAGTAACGCTTGAACTGGATGCTGCGGCTGAATACCTTCGAAACGTTTTACTTGGGAACGACAGGAATAGCCAGTAATTAAACAGCGATCTTTGGGCAACAAATCCAAGCTCGGTTTCCAACTAAGGCCATAAATATCTTTCGACATTTGTAGCTTGTCACTTTCGTGGCCAAATGTTCCCGCCATACCACAGCAGCCAACGGGGACAGTATTTAGTTGAGCGCCAAAGTGAGCAAAGATCCTTCCCCATTCTTTTTCCGCATTGGGTAGCTTGGTTTTTTCTGTACAGTGGGCAAACAAGTACCAAGGCTCATCAACCGTTTTCGTCTCAGTATTAAACTCAGCAAGACGTGGCAATAACCATTCATGAGCAGTTAATACCTCAAAATCACCCCGTTTATCGCCCAAAATCTCTTTGTACTCATCGCGATAACAGAGTACCAGCGCGGGATCAACACCCACCATTGGGATCTCTAAGTCCGCCACCATTTGTAGAAATGTTGCTGTATTCCCGGCAGTTTGTCCAAAGCGCTTCAAGAAACCTTTAATGTGTTGCGCTTTTCCGTTGGGTTTAAATGGCAGTAACACCGGCGTTTTACCCAGTTTAATCGCAAGCGTCGTAAAATCTTCTACCACTTGCGCATCATAATAGCTGGTAAACGGATCCTGAACGACCAACACATGATGGCGTTTTTCCTCGCTCGACAACCCCTTGAGCTGTTGCAAGTCAAAGGTTTTCAACGCAGAAAGTCGTTGCTTCAATGTCGGCACAGATAACAAAGGCGTATCCACATAGCCCACAGTTTTCTCGGTCAAGCGTTCTACCCAAGGCTGACCGATCACACCATTAATCAGTTGCGGTGCTTTCGCCATAATCGGTAGTAACGTCTCGATATTGGCAACCAGATAATCTTTCGCCGGACGCTGATAACGGCTGTGATAAATATTTAGGAAACGGGAACGGAAACTTGGTACATCGACTTTAATCGGGCATTGGCTGGCACACGCTTTACACGCCAAACAACCATTCATAGCCTCATACACTTCATGAGAGAAGTCGTACTCATGACGCTGATTAATTCGATTACGGACTCGATCAAGCATGTTCTTAATGGTCGGAGAACCCTGTAGGGTTTGAGCTTCCAAATCCAAAATATCAATGCCCTGCTCAGTCAGCTGGCGCAACCATTCACGAACCAAACCTGCACGACCTTTTGGCGAATGGCGTCTGTCTGCAGTGACTTTCATCGAAGGACACATGGGTGAGCTCGTGTCGTAGTTAAAACACAAGCCATTGCCATTACATTCCATTGCCTGTTTGAAGCTATCACGGACTTTGACATCGATTTGTCGGTCAAAGTACCCACGCTTGGTGCCAGAGACTTTAACAAGTTCTGCATCACTACCAAGCGGGGTACAGATCTTACCTGGGTTCATTTTATTGTGAGGATCGAACGCCGCTTTAATACGTCTTAGCTCGGTAAACAGCTCTTGGCCAAAAAACTCCGGGCCATATTCTGAGCGAAAACCCTTGCCGTGCTCACCCCACATTAAACCACCGTATTTTGCGACAAGCTTGACCACTTCATCTGAGACTTCATGCATCAGCAACTCTTGTTTAGGATCACAAAGGTCAAGCGCAGGGCGCACATGGAGCACACCCGCATCCACGTGGCCAAACATGCCGTATTCGAGATTTTTACTGTCCAGCAGCTGGCGAAACTCAGCAATAAAATCGGCCAAGTTTTCTGGTGGCACACAGGTATCTTCCGCAAATGCGACTGGTTTGGCTCGCCCTTTTGCAGCGCCAAGTAACCCTACCGCTTTCTTACGCATGTTGTAGATACGCCCCAAGCTAGCCACGTCGTTACACACTTGATAACCAATAATGCCGGCTTCACCGTGTTCCAGCATGCTGTCGAGTTTGCAGGTCAGCGCAGCAACTTGCTCTGCCACTTCCAACTCATTTTCACCTGCGTATTCCACCATGTTCAAACCGAGCATTTCCTGACCTGGTACATCAGTAATCAAATCACTCACGCTGTGCCAAACAATGTCTTGTTTAGCGAGATTCAGAACTTTGGAATCGACGGTTTCAACAGACAGTGCTTTTGCCTCAACCATAAAGGGCGCATTACGTAGCGCGGCGTCGAAACTGTTGTATTTTACATTTACGAGCGTGCGCGCTTTAGGAATCGGTGTAAGGTTGAGTTTGGCTTCAGTGATGAACGCCAATGAACCTTCGGCACCACAGAGTACCCGAGTAAAATTAAACTCTCCGGTTTGTTCTTCAATTGCATTCTTTAAATCATAACCGGTTAGAAAGCGGTTCAATGGCGGGAATTTCGCTAAAATCTGCTGACGCTTTTCTCGACAAACGGCTTCCGTCGTTTGTAAAGCGTGGTATGCGTACTGGCCTTCCTCAGGCAAGCCTTTTGAAAGGTCTGATTCGAGGACCGAACCATCGGCAAAAACCGCTTGCAGTGACAAGACATGATCGGACGTTTTGCCGTATTTCAGCGAACCTTGCCCAGAGGCATCTGTATTAATCATCCCACCCAGCGTTGCACGATTGCTGGTCGACAAATCTGGAGAAAAGAAAAAACCATACGGTCGAACCGCATCGTTAAGCTGATCTTTTACCACACCCGCTTGAACACGCACCCAGCCTTCTTGCTCATTGATCTCCAGAACCTTGTTCATATGACGAGACATATCAACCACAATTCCTTTGGTCAACGATTGCCCATTGGTCCCAGTACCACCGCCTCGAGGAGAGAAGGAGATGCGTTCATATTGAGTACTCAGGCTAAGCTTAGCGATCAAGGCGACATCTTCTGTACTTTTAGGTAAGAGAACCGCTTGAGGGAGCTGCTGATAGACGCTGTTATCAGTCGCCACAGCAAGGCGACTCGCGTAGTGTGATTCAATATCACCGTTGAAACCAGCTTGCTCAAGTTCTTTGAGAAAACTCAGGACAACGGGATCAACATCCGATTGAGAATTAAGTCTTGGTAACATTTGCTTCCTGCCCCTACAACACTGATCCTATCAGCCTCGGGTTTATATTAGAGTTTGAAATTAATCTTTGAATTTCGTCACTTTACAACATTTAAAAGGTGATCAAAACAGAATCTAAATGCAAAAATGAAAGTTGTGCTTTCATTTCTAACGATACCAACCTAAAGTCATTGAAAGACCATATGTAAAGAACTTAAACAGAGCATTGATAATGAAAAAAAACAGAGTCGTTACGACCGAAGATATCTTGTTAAAACTGTGTCAGTCCGTATCTGGAGTGCTCACTTCTGCCACTTCTTCTCAAATTCACTATTCTGCAATGGTGCAGAAAATCAACAAAACCAGTCTAAAGCCTGATTTCGGCTGTTTCGTTCTTTTTGATGGCGGTTTTACTGGCCTCGTCGTCATTAACTTTACCGCAAAAGCAGCATTAGAGATTTACACCAATTACATGCGTAATATGGGCATGCCAGAAGAAGAACTGGCCGTGTTGCACACCTCCGATGAAGTGGGTGATGTGTTGGGTGAACTGATGAACCAGTTAGTCGGCGATTTCACCAATAAAATTCGCAAAGAGCTGCAAACCAACATCACCCAAAACCAACCTAAGATGTTGTCTCTGAACAAACAAGTTATTCTTTCGGTGGATACCAACCTAGACCGACCACAGGCACGTCGCGTTACCTTTTCCACCGCTAACAACAATATCTTCTACTTAGAGCTTGCGATGGATAAAACTGAATTTATTCAGCTTGAAGATTTTGAAGTCGCAGAAGATGAAAACCCAGATGATATTTTAGAAGCGGCACAAGCAAACATGCTCGGCAAGAAAGCAGAGAGTAACTCATCAGCAGAGGAGTTAGACATTACCTCAGACTTGCTTGACGAACTGGGCATCTAAAACTCTTCGCAACATCTCGACTGCTATAGCCGTGTCCACTGAGGCACGGCTTTTTATCGCCATACCTTTCGCAAGGATTCAAATTTTGTCGGAAAAAAGGTATGATGTCCGACTTTGCTGATTGAGTTAGGTTTTTGCCATTGTCTATGGATAAACAAAAAGCGCTGAAGAAAATTGCCAAATGCCTAGAGCTAGGCAACTCCGCCAACGTCAACGAAGCGGCCAACGCGATTAAGATGGCGCATCGATTGATGCTCAAGTATGGTCTCGATAAAGATGATATCGAGTTCATCAAAATGGGCAAAACTCAGTCTACCCATCTTCTGCCTGCGAGTATCAGTTCCGTCTTGTTGCGTGTTATTCGCGGCATCAATACCAAATTTGGTGTGGAAGCGGTATTGCTTAACCATAAAGGACTCAAACGCTTGGAGTTTATTGGTGAGGCTGACCGAGCGATTTTCGCTGCTTTCGCCTTTGACATTATTTACCGTGAAATGAACGAAAGTACAGGTCAATTCCGCAATAGCTTCGCAGGATCTGGAACCTCTTCTCTTGAGGTAACACGCCGAGTCAACTCATTTGTCTCTGGCTGGGTGGAAGGTGCGTTGGAAAAACTACCGGAGATCACACCCGATGAAGAGTCAGCGAACAAAATCAACAGCTATATCGATAAAGAGTTCCAAAACATCGATCGTGAAACTTTTAAGCAGCAATTGCGTGAGGCGATGAAAAATCTCACTGCCGATTACGAAGTAGGCTTAAAAAAAGGACGCAAAATATCAGTTAATCGCCCGGTTGGCGGTGCGCAAGCGATGAAACAAATCGAAAAAAGATAACCTTACACTGACATTTCTCTCATTGACTTGCTGAATAATCCGCACGGAGGCAGCAGTTAGCCTCTGAATGTACATGGAGAGATGACTTTGAAAAAAGTTTCTATTGCTTTAGCAATTCTTCTGACTCTAAGCGGATGTCAGGCAACGCAACGTCAGAATGCAACCACTGGCGAATCTGAAACCAACTCAGCCACCAAAGGCGCACTCATTGGCGCGATTGCAGGCGCAGTAGCCGGTGCGGCAACTGGCGACAAAAAAGATCGTGGTAAACGTGCTCTGATCGGCGCAGCCGGCGGAGCCGCTATTGGTGGTGGTGTTGGCTACTACTTTGACCAGCAAGAACAAGCTCTACGCCAAGAGCTGCTTAATTCTGGCGTTCAGGTTGAACGTGTGGGTGAGAATCAATTGCTGCTGCGTTTGGAAAACGGTATTGGCTTTAGTTCAGGTTCCTACGCACTTGATAGCGGCATACACAACACGTTAAAAGGCGTCGCTCGCATACTGGTTGAGTACCCTGATACTAGCCTTGTGATTGACGGATTCACCGACAGCACAGGTAACGATAACTCTAATCAAATTCTCTCAGAGCGTCGCGCTGAATCCGTGCGTAGCTTCCTAATTTCACAAAACGTTGCTGCCGGTCGTGCAGTTGCAAGAGGCAATGGCGAGCGCTACCCACTTTGCACCAACAGCACCGCAGAAGGCCGTGCATGTAACCGTCGCGTTGAGATTCAAATCCTCCCTTTAAAATAATCGCACGCAACAAGCGATTTTCGCTTAACTGCTGATTTCGCTTCAGGTTCAGTCTATAATTTGGGCTGAACCTGAACTCTAGAGATCCTATTTTGCGCACTCTTTTTTCGTTTTGTCTTGGCCTATTATTCACCGCAAACACCCTTGCTGACACCACGCAAGAACTGACTGTAAAAGCCAAACAGCAAGATCCCAAAGCGCAATATCAACTCGCAGTTCAACTAGAAAAACACCAAACTGATGGCTCAGCCGTTGATGCGCTCTATTGGTATCAACAATCTGCTGATTTAGGCTATGAACCCGCCCAGTTCAAACTTGCTCAATCTTTCGAGCAAGGTTTAGGCACTTCTGTCGATGTTAAGCAAGCCGCCAATTGGTATCTTCATGCCGCTTTGCAAGGCAATCAACAAGCGCTATTTCAGTTGGGTGCTTTGTTTGAGAAAGAAGGTCAGCAATTTAGCCATCTCGACTTAGCTCAGCTTTGGTTTGGCTTAACCGCGAAACAGAATGAAAAAGCTGACGCCGAATACAATCGCATCTTAGAACTGAAGTTCAATCAACTTCGAGCCAAACAAGTTTCCGCGATTTCACAGTTGGATAGTGCATTGGCTGAACCAAGCGACCCCTCTTTCACGACAGAGCTGCATCAGGAGGAGAGTTCTCTGCTCTTCCCTATCTATAAAGATTGGTGGGTGCTTGTGATCTTACTGACCATTATCGCTTTAGTCACCATCGCACGGGCAGTGCGCAAGCGTCGTTTAACTCAGCAAATTGAACAACATTTAATGCTAGAAAAAGAGCTAAAAAACCAACAGTTCAATAATAAGCAACTAAAAAGACAGCTTGAGAAAGTTTTTAATGAGTACAAAAAAATCCAATCACAAAACAAAAATCACAAACTCGCTCTCGCCTGCGCCATGTTTGGCTATCTGCCAAGCAATATCCCTGATGAAAAGTCGATCAAAATACGCTTTCGCCAGCTATCTAAACTTTATCATCCCGACGCTCAAGGTAGTGAAGAAGAAATGAAGCGTTTGAATGGCGCGCTAAAAGTCTTATTACAAAATGTTACAAGTAGGTAAAGCAAAGACTAGTGACAGTTCCATCAAAAGCTGAATCACCCGTTTTATATAGGATAGCAATCGATCTCCTTCTCATTTTTCGTTTACAGACATTTAACATCCATAGAAAAGTTATGGCATAATACACAGGCAAAAATGACACCTGCAATAATAGCTAGGTGGGGAGAATAGAGATGTTTACCATTGAAGGCACCTGCGACTGGTGCAAAAAACCAAGAATGCTAACACGCCATGATTATTTAGATGGAAAAAGCCATCATTCATGCCAAGAATGCAATGACATTGCAAAAATTGATGTAAGACTGTTCAACATCGGTGAGCAACAGATGAGAGAACGTCAAGCCATCCTCTAAAAAATACTCTTTTCGTGGCGACTAAAACACGATCACGGACTGAACAAATAACGAAATGTTTCCTTCTTACCCTCAGTTTCCTGAGGGTATTTTTTTGTCTATTACAACGATCCAAAGCCAACATTTACGATCGTCATTTTCTAGGTTTATATATTTGATTGGCTAACGATTCGCCTAGTTGATTGCTATCGGCTATCTTTTGGGGGACATTGTGCAATCGAATACATTTGTGACATCACTCTAATTATGAAATACAAACATCCGTTACATTGGTTATGGTGACGCAGATCACTGAATAGTTTTCGTTCTTGCATAGAATAACCTTCCATGCAATTACAAGGATTCACTATGAAGAGTCGCTTTGAGAACGCGCTGGCAAGCGCACCAGAATCACTTTCACGCCACTTAGCGCCTATCATTTTGGCTGCTGATTTTGATGCATCCCTTTCAACAGCTCAGTTTGATGAGTTACTCAAGCAAACAGGGATGACTGACAACCAATTGCGCGTGGCGCTACTTCCTTTTGCTGCCGCCTATTCTTACGCGCCCATCTCTGAGTTTTATGTTGGTGCGATCGTTCGTGGCCTATCAGGTGCTCTTTATTTTGGCGCTAACATGGAGTTTGATGGGGTCCAACTTGGACAAACGGTTCATGCTGAACAATCGGCTATCAGCCATGCATGGATGAAAGGCGAGCAAGGTCTTTCAGACATCACCATTAATTTCAGCCCTTGTGGTCACTGCCGTCAGTTCATGAATGAGTTATCTGGTGCCAAAGAGCTTAAGATTCAATTGCCAGAGCGCGAAGAAAAGAAACTACACGACTATCTGCCAGATTCATTTGGCCCATCAGATTTGGGCATCGAATCTGCATTAATGAGCCAAGTCCATCATGGCTTCACCACTGAAGATGATGATGCCTTAATGCAACGTGCGGTTGAAGCAATGAACTGTAGTCATGCACCTTATACGCACAACTTGAGCGGTGTGGCATTGCAAACTGAAAGTGGACGCGTTTATCTGGGTGCATACGCTGAAAATGCGGCTTTCAACCCAAGCCTTCCACCACTGCAAGTGGCATTAATTCAATTGCTTCTCGCGGGTGAGAGATTTGAAAATATTCAGTCTGCGGCGCTTGTTGAAAGCCATAAAGGCAAAATTAGTCACTTAGCATGTACCCAGTCAACACTGGAAGCTTTAAACCCCGATATTCCAGTGAGTTATCTCAGCTTATAGTGATATGTCGTCAGCCCTACTTTACGTAGGGCTTTCTTTAAAATCACAAAGCAAACGTTTGCTTTGCAGGTTAAATTGAGTATGATCGGCGGCAATTTTATTCTCTCTGATTACTTTTTAAAGGAAGCACTATGTTCGGTACCGCGACTCGCGAAAGCGCCACACGCGTATTACTTTTGGGCTCTGGTGAACTCGGTAAAGAGGTGGCGATCGAATGCCAACGTCTTGGGCTGGAAGTGATTGCCTGTGATCGCTACCCTGATGCACCCGCGATGCAAGTAGCACACCGCAGTTATGTTTTCGACATGTTAGATGCAAGCGAGCTAGAAAAAGTTATCGCCGCAGAACAACCTGCGTTTGTAGTTCCAGAGATTGAGGCTATCGCAACGGACAAGTTGGTAGAGCTCGAGGAACAAGGCTTAAACGTGGTGCCTAGTGCAAAAGCAACCAAACTTACAATGAACCGTGAAGGGATCCGTCGTCTAGCGGCAGAAGAGCTTGGCCTCACTACCTCACCATACCGCTTTGCAGACAACTATCAGCAATTTGTCGAAGCCGTTGAAGCCGTGTCAATTCCTTGCGTTGTGAAACCCGTGATGAGCTCTTCTGGCAAAGGGCAAAGCGTCATTAAATCTCCAGCCGATATAGAGAAAGCATGGCAATACGCTCAAGAAGGCGGTCGCACTGGCGCTGGACGAGTGATTGTCGAAGGCTTCATCAACTTCGATTACGAGATCACTCTACTCACCGTTCGCGCAGTTGATGGCGTGCATTTCTGTGCTCCTATTGGCCATCGCCAAGAAGATGGGGATTATCGTGAATCTTGGCAACCACAGCAGATGTCTGAAAATGCCATCAAAGCTGCCGAATACACAGCAGAACAGGTCGTCAATGCGTTAGGTGGCTACGGTATTTTCGGTGTAGAACTTTTCGTAAAAGGTGACAAGGTGATCTTCAATGAAGTCTCCCCTCGCCCACACGATACCGGGCTAGTAACACTGATTTCACAAGAAATGTCTGAATTTGCTCTCCACGTGCGTGCATTTACTGGCATGCCAGTGAACAAGATTGTTCAATACGGCCCTTCCGCTTCAGCGGTGATTTTGGGCAATGGTCAATCAGAGAACCTTCGCTTTGACGGTATGTCTGACGCACTTGAACAACCGCAAACCCAGTTGCGTCTGTTTGGCAAACCCGATATTAATGGCCGTCGTCGTTTAGGTGTTGTGTTGACACGTCGTTCTAGCACTGAGAAAGCGGTGGATGCAGCAATAGAAAGTGCTAAGAAAATCAAAGTCATTTACTGAACATCGTTTTTCGATTCAGCCGATTAAAAAGGGTAGCTCACGCTACCCTTTGTTATTTATCGTTTTCAATAACGTAGACTTCTTCGCTAAAGCGGCTTAAGCCTTGTTTTGCAATTTTGGGATGATGTTCATCCGCAATGTCTTGGTGTAAACGAGTCACACGCATGCCCGCAAATAAGTGTTCTATCTCTTTTTGAGTGACCGAAAACGGAGGGCCGGACATTTCTTGCTGAGGGTAATCTAAACTCACCAGTAAAATACGCCCACCAGGATTTAATAGACCACGAATGCGTTGTACATACTCCACTCGCATCTCTTCAGGCAACGCAATCAGAGCTGCACGGTCGTATATCAAATCTGCTTTACTGAGCGGAGCGGTGAAAAAATCCCCCGCGTAAATAGACAACTCATCAAACTGATAGAGCTCATGTTGACCGGAAATCGGAGTCACCGTCGGAGTGTAGAAGTGCTCTGCAAAAAACGATCGCACGGCAATCAAACTGAGTTCAGCCCCTTCAACGTGATCATGCTTCGTTGCCAACCACGCAAGATCTTCTGTTTTACCACAAAGTGGAACCAAAACCGTTTCTTCTCGCTTCGGTACCAACGCAGACCAAAAACGGGTCAATAATGGATTAACGTCCTCCAAATGGAAGCCAATTTGGTTGCTGGCCCATTTGTTGTGCCAAAATTCTGCATCTCTCATCGTTATCTGTATCTTTCTTTTGAACTGACCTGCGCCATAGCCTAACCAATAATTCACATTGAAAACAGTGAAAAATGGTTTTCGTTCATATTAAGTTAATCCTAGGAATGTAGAGTGTATGACTGAAATCTGGGGATTATGCAGTGTGTGACACTGCGCACATAAGAGAAACATATACACTTATCTTGATTGTTTCCTGACAGTGCGCCCCCATAACTTAAGTAACTTGACTGTGTTTTAGACCTTTTGACTCCCCGTTTACTAAAACAACGCAAGTTAAGGAGAGTGAATGAGCTTATTTCTTCGTACTACCGCATTGATGCTTTTGGTACTAAGCCGTGCACCTGCGTTTGCAGCCATTCCCACCGCGCCATCGAACCAAGAAAAACAGCGCGAAACAAGCCAAAATGAAGTGTGCTCAAAACTGTTTAAACACAGCTTGAGTGGTTTATACGGCATTCAATCCACTGATACGCAACCACTTCAACCCTACACTGATTTTGACGTGCTTTATAGTAAAGCGCACCAAGCGCAATTTGAGCTCGAAACCATCGTAAAGAGCACCGCACTGTTGACGGATACTCAGCCCTATTTTGCAGGCGTGAAATCACAACAACGCGCGAAACAGAAAATTGCTTTGGAACTTAATAATCAACCAGAACGCATTACTGACCTCGCTAGAGCAACCATTGTAGCCGATGACGTAGCAAGCCTTGTTAGTGCCTACGAGGCTTTAGAGCGAGAAACACACATCGTCAAAGTGAAAAACCGCTTTAAGAGCCCAGGTGAGTCTGGGTATCGTGACCTCAACCTGCTGGTACAACTACCAAAGACCAACTTAGTTGCAGAAGTCCAATTGCACTTGAAAGCGATTGCAGATGTTAAAAGTGGCCCTGAACACGATTTATATCAGCAAATTCAAATGATGGAGAGACAAGCAGCAAGTGAAACGCGTTCACTGAATGATGTCGAGTTGGCGACCATTAAACGACTAAGAAGCCACTCAAAAGATCTTTACCAACAAGCGTGGCAACCTTATTTAACCACACACTTGGAAGCGGCTTAAGCGCTTAAGCAAATAAGCAAATAAGCAAATAAGCAAATAAGTTAGATACCGCTGAAAAACGAAGACCACGCAATGCGTGGTCTTTCTGTATTCATAGTTCCATTACTATTTCAGATTTTCGACACGAGCTTTTAGCTTCTGGCCTGGTCTGAAAGTGACAACGCGTCGTGCAGTAATTGGAATGTCTTCACCGGTTTTAGGGTTACGACCAGGTCTCTCGTTCTTATCTCGTAGATCAAAGTTACCAAAACCTGATAGCTTTACCTGCTCGCCATTTTCTAGTGCCTTGCGAATTTCTTCAAAAAACACTTCAACCGTGTCCTTGGCGTCCCGTTTACTAAATCCTAGTTTTTCAAACAGGTTCTCTGCCAAATCGGCTTTTGTGAGCGCCATAAAACTTTCCTCAAAGCTAAGTTATACCTTGCTACACAATGGGTAGCGCCAAAGCAATTTGCCCTACCAATCAACAACATATCGGGCTTACAACGGAAAGTGTATGCCAAGCTTCTGATTTACGCCAACTTTTTATTTGATCTAAATCGCGCATTGAATTCAAAAAGGCAGCGCTAGAGTGTCAATTTTTGAAGCAATTCAACAAAAAATGTAATAAAGCAAACACTTATAAAGATTAAAAAACCAAATCAAAGCAAAATTGCGAAATTTTTATCTATTTGATATTTTCGTTAGCTATCGCATATTTTTTCACCACCCTGACAAAACCTTCCTTTTTATCAGTAAGTTGCAACCGCAATAACATGCACATAAATAGGATAACACCCTAGCGATTTGTTTCAAAAATAGCAGTATTTCATTCGTGCAGTTGCACTTGATTCACATCATCGATACAGATAACGCCAAGCGCCGTTAAGTAACTAAGCACCTGTGCGTTGTTTTCTGGAAACACTGCGCGAGTTGACGCCAAATTTAGAATCACCTTAAAGCCTGCGGCGACAAGCTGTTCTATGGATTTTTTCACGCAAAAGTCCAACGCCAATCCACCCACAAGCACAGTATCTATTCCGTGGGCATGAAGGAACTCAATTCCCCCTGTCGATAGTGTATCGGCTTGGTCATGATAAAACGCCCCGTATGGGTGGGCATCGGGATCAATACCTTTGTTCATTTGGAAATCGTACTCTCGAATAGCAGGTAAGCCCGGCAGCAATTCGACACCTTGCGTACCGACAATACAATGTGGATTCCATTTAATATCCACTTCCGGAAGGCCAACCGGCTCTAACATGTTTGCAGGCGTTTCAGCTTCCCACGCGGCTCCCGGAGGATGCATATCGCGCGACACTAACTTCAGCTTTGCTTTTGTATGATTCTGCTTTAACGCTTCAACAATCTCTAACGCACCGGAGACAGGAAGTTCATTGGGGCATAACTCACTAAACCCTTGTTGCGGATCCACGTCTAACGACGCTGTGCGATTTTTGAAGATATCTACCATGTTTAACTCCCTTTAACGCAAGCAAGTTTGAAAATAGGTTACGTGTTTATCCGCTAAGCTATAGACCTGAGCGGGTTTGCCTCCCTTCCCTTTGTTGGTCGAGGCAATTTTATTCGCGCTCACGATCACACCAGTGTCGATCAAACGTCGCTTGATCGTCATGCGGTTCACATCCACACCAAACTTGGCGTAGGCGTGAATGATGTCAGAAACGAGAAACTCTTTTTCGAGTGCAAACAAGACCACCGATGTGTATTCGATCGCGGCACGCAACTTGGTCCATGCGAGGCGAATTAAATCGGCATGGTCAAAGGCCAGCGCCACTTCCCCTTGCAGCACCGACTCAAGCGCGAACCAAGCCAATTGCTGATCACACAAACCACAGTTTTGAATTTGTTCGATATTGGTTTGATTAAGCAGTGCATAGTGGGCGATGGTCACGCTCCAACCATGGGGATCGCGTTTTGGGTTACCATCCACCATCGGCTCACTGATGTAGTGAGGATAGGTATGAATTTTCTGCCGACAGATACGACGTCGTGCAGAATCAAAATCAGCGTCAGCGGGTTGTCCTCCCTCTTGGGATAAATCGTGTTCAAACACAAACCCTCCCGGAATAGACCACATGCCATGCTGTGGTCTCTCAGGATTGGTGCGCTTAATCAGCAGAACTTCCAGCCCTTTCTCACCTAGCTTCAGGCAAATCATGTCAATCGTAACAATCATACGGCAACTCTTAATATCAAACTGGCACTACAATACTGAGACGATCCTATAGGGTCAATAGGAAAGTACACTTTTGTTCCTAACTTTGATTTATACCTAATCATTCAATTCCAGGCATGCTTCATCCGTCAAACATAAGAATCAAATTAGCCCGGCACATCCCTCGCCAGACCATGTGATGTTAGTAACAAAAATTGACAAACCATACTCTCTCATTTAGAGTTCAGCACATTAACGAACAAAATGTTCTTAACCTAAACAGGGTGAAAACAGACACATGTGCGCGCCACTTTTTCAACCAGCCATTATTCAAAGTGTTCTTGATTTAGATGTGTATAAAATCAATATGATGCAAGCCGCGTATCGATTTTATCCTCAAACACAAGTGCGCTACGAACTGATCGTTCGCTCTGATGATAACTTGTCTGATTTAGTGGAAGAGGTTCGTGAGGAAATCAACCGCCTCGCAGAGCTTCGCTTTGATGCTGCCCAGTTGGCTTACTTGGCAGAGAAAGCGCCCTATTTAACGGCAGAGTTTCTCTCCTATTTAGAAACCTTCCGCTTCCACCCTCAGCAACAAGTCTCTGTCGGTATTTTCCGCACCGCACAGGGCGACTGCCAGCTCAGAGTCACCATAAATGGCATTTGGCACGAAACCATTCTCTACGAAACCTTAGTGATGAGTATTATCTCAGAACTGCGCAATCGTCGTTATTGGGCACAAATACCCCAATCTCAACTGCACAAGGTATTAGAGGACAAACTGGACTTTTTAGATTCGGAACTTAAACGCCGTAATATTACTAATTTCCGTTTCTCTGAGATGGGGACACGACGCCGATTTAGCTTTGCTGCGCAAAAAACGATGCTTGACGTATTGCGTGCACGAGTGCCAGAACTGCTCTTAGGCACCAGTAATTATCACCTTGCTCAAGAGTTCAATTTAACGCCAATTGGCACGGTCGCACATGAATGGACCATGGCACATCAAGCGCTTGTCGCTGTTCAACACTCTCAGCGTGTCGCATTAGACAAATGGCTTGAGGCGTTCGATGGCAGTCTTGGTATCGCTCTAACCGACACCATCGGTATTGATGCGTTTCTTAGCGATTTTGACCTAGACAAAGCCACTGCCTATGCAGGCGTGAGACACGATTCCGGCAGTCCATTTGTTTGGGGAGATAAAATCATTGCCCACTACGAAAGTCTAGGCATCGATCCAACCACTAAGTCCTTAATTTTTACCGATGGACTGGATTTCGCGCGTGCGCTTGATATTTGCGAGTATTTCGCCGGACGCGCACAGATAAGTTTTGGCATTGGCACTTTCCTCGCCAATGATATGGGGAACTGGACCAATGACAAAGGCACCCGTTACCAACCGATATCAATGGTGGTCAAGATGGCGGAATGTAATGGCTCCCCAGTGGCAAAAATCAGCGACGAGCCGGAGAAAGCCATGTGTGAAGACATCTTTTTCTTGATGAACCTCAAGCAACGCTTTGGCTTAGAAGTGGACCTTGATAAAGCGATCGAAACGCTAAAGCAGATGAAACGTCAGCAGAAAAAGCGCATTCAAAGCGTCGCTTAAAACAAATTTGCCTCTGTCCTCTCATGGCGCCTTTCGTGGCGATTAACGACAGACATAAAAAAACCTGCCAACTGGCAGGTTTTTTGTCTTCTATGTTTGAGATTAGTCGCGCAGTGACGCGCCAAACTTCTCAGACACATGTGCAACGATGGCATCTACCGCGCCTGCGATATCGGCATCTTCCAACGTGCGCTCGTTAGACTGTAGAGTCAAAGCGATTGCAAGGCTCTTCTTGCCTTCCTCAACGCCTTTACCTACGTAAACGTCAAACAGTTTTGCCGCTTTAAGGAACTCGCCGCCCACTTCTAGACACGCGTTAACGATGTCACCAGAAGCAACCGCTTCATCGACAACAACCGCAATATCACGACGGTTTGCAGGGAACTTAGACAATGCTACCGCTTCAGGGATCACTTTGCGATTGATTGCAGACCATTCGATCTCAAACACAATAGTGCGACCATTTAGACCAAACTTGCGTTCTAGCTCAGGGTGAACCGTACCAATCACACCGATTTCTTTACCATCAACAACAATAGCCGCTGACTGACCTGGGTGAAGTGCTGGATGTTTTGCTGCAACGAAGCTGTATGCTTTGTCGTTTGCAGAAAGATCAAGAATCGCTTCCACATCACCTTTAAGATCAAAGAAATCAACCGTGTTGGTATCGATGTTCCAATGTTCTTCACTGCGAGTACCTGCGATAACACCAGCCAGCATTGGCTCTTGGCGCATGCCGTTTTCAGCCGTGTCACATGGGATGAAACGCAGACCGTATTCGAATAGACGAACACGTGGTTGCTGACGCTTCTGGTTATGAACCACAGTGTTTAGCAAACCTTGAATCAAGCCAAGACGCATTGCTGACATTTCTGCAGAAATTGGGTTTGGCAGGATCAGCGCATCAACACCTGGAACAACCAATTTCTGTTGTTCAGGTTCAACAAAGCTGTAAGTGATCGCTTCGTGGTAACCACGGTCAACAAGCAGATCGCGAACACGTTTAAGAGGGATGTTCGCCTCTTGGTGATCGTGCATTTTCAGTGCGGCTGCTGGGTTTTGGTTTGGAATGTTGTCGTAACCGTAAATACGGCCAACTTCTTCCACCAAATCCTGCTCAATCGCGATATCGAAACGCCATGTTGGTGCCACAGCGACCCAACCTTCTGCGGTCGTTTCTACCGTCATACCCAGACGTTCTAGGATCTCAACCACGTCGCTGTCTGCAATGTGATGGCCTAGGAGGTTATCCAGTTTAGTGCGGCGCAGTGCGACTTTGTTTGGCTTAGGTAATTCCGCTTCAGATTCTACCGCCACAACAGGCGCAACTTCACCACCACAGATTTCAACAAGCAGTGCGGTTGCACGCTCCATTGCACTCGCTTGCAGTGCGTAATCCACACCACGTTCGAAACGCATTGAAGAATCCGTGTGTAGACCGTAGCTACGAGCGCGGCCACGAATGTGGTCAGGTGCAAAGAAAGCACACTCAAGTAGCACATCTTTGGTTTCAGAGGTTACACCAGACTCTTCACCACCAAAGATACCCGCGATCGCCAGTGCTTTGTTGTGGTCTGCAACCACCAAAGTATCGGCATTCAATTCTGCTTCGCTGCCATCAAGAAGGGTGATTTTCTCGCCCTGCTCTGCCAAACGAACCACGATACCACCGTCGATCTTCGCTAGATCAAAGGCGTGCATTGGCTGGCCTTGTTCTAGAAGAACAAAGTTTGTGATATCAACCACTGGATCGATTGAACGAATGCCACAGCGACGCAGTTTTTCTTGCATCCATAGAGGTGTTTTCGCTTGAACGTTAACGTTCTTCACCACGCGACCAAGGTAACGTGGACACGCGGCTGGCGCTTTCACTTCAATCGCAACGGTGTCATCAATAGAAGGCGCAACAGGAGCAACAGAAGGCTCAGTGACGTCAGCACGGTTTAGTACGCCCACTTCACGCGCCATCCCGCGAATGCTGAAACAGTCAGCACGGTTAGACGTCAAATCAACGTCTACGGTCACGTCATTCAGTGCTAGGAAATCACGGAAGTCCATACCGATTGGTGCATCGATAGCCAGTTCCATGATGCCATCCGATTCCACATCGATGCCTAGCTCTGTGAATGAACAAAGCATGCCGTGCGAAGGCTGACCACGTAGTTTCGCTTTCTTAATTTTGAAATCACCTGGTAGCACAGCACCGACGGTTGCCACAGCCACTTTCAGGCCTTGACGACAGTTCGCTGCACCACAAACGATGTCCAAAAGCTCTTCTTCACCCACGTCGACTTTGGTGACACGCAGTTTGTCTGCATCTGGATGTTGACCACATTCCACAACGTGACCAACTTTAACACCGTTAAAAGTGCCTGCGACAGGAAGAACATCGTCTACCTCTAGACCGGCCATCGTGATTTGGTGAGTAAGCTCGTCAGTAGTAACCGCAGGGTTTACCCACTCACGAAGCCAAGATTCGCTGAATTTCATTGTGCTTAAACCTCTGGATTACTTGAACTGTTTTAGGAAACGAAGATCGTTCTCGAAGAACGCTCGTAGGTCGTTCACGCCATAACGAAGCATGGTTAGACGCTCAACACCCATACCGAATGCAAAACCAGAGTATTTTTCAGGATCGATGCCAACGCTACGAAGTACGTTCGGGTGAACCATACCGCAGCCTAGTACTTCTAACCATTTACCGTTTTTACCTTTTACATCCACTTCTGCTGAAGGCTCAGTGAATGGGAAGTAAGACGGACGGAAACGGACTTCAACTTCCTCTTCGAAGAAGTTACATAGGAAATCGTGCAAGATGCCTTTTAGCTGTGCAAAATTCACGTTTTCATCCACCAGCATGCCTTCCACTTGGTGGAACATTGGCGTGTGCGTTTGGTCGTAATCGTTACGGTATACACGGCCTGGTGCGATGAAACGGAATGGTGGTTTACCATTTTCCATCGTACGGATCTGTACGCCAGACGTATGAGTACGCAACATCAAATCTGGATTGAAGAAGAAGGTATCGTGGTCTGTACGCGCCGGGTGATCCGCAGCGATGTTTAGCGCGTCGAAGTTGTGGAATGCATCTTCGATTTCTGGGCCAGACTCAACGTTAAAGCCTAGTTCACCAAAAAACTGTTCAATACGCTCAACTGTACGCGTAACTGGGTGAAGACCACCATTTTCGATACGACGACCAGGTAGGGTCACATCGATGGTTTCTGAAGCCAGTTTTGCTTCCAATTCCGCTCTTTGCAGTGCGTCTTTACGAGCTGCTAAAGCGTGTTGAACAACCTCTTTGGCCTTGTTGATCTCTTGACCAGCTTCGCGGCGCTCTTCTGGTGGAAGTTTACCTAGGCTTTGTAGTTGAGCCGTTAGCTCACCTTTCTTACCTAGATACTGAACTCGCACTTCATCGAGTGCGACAAGCGACTGTGCGGCATCAATCGCAGCATTCGCATTAGCAATGATCTCTTGTAGATGTTGCATCGTTTCCTCATCTACCTTCTGGTAGTGTCCATAAGGGAGTAATTGGTACTTTTTTGATAGCTGTACATAGTAGCTAAACCCGCCTCTAATGCCAAATTGAATTATTAAAAGAAGAGGTTATTGAGTAAAAAGACGCCAAATATTAAAAGAAGACAAAATCCCAGAAATCCGATTAATGACATTTGGCTGGAAAAGAGGCGAAGTGAACGAAAAGATAAGCGCTAGTTCGTCTCTGAACCAAGATGGCCCAGAGACGAATTGAGCATATTAAGAGTTGAGTTGAGTCGCGTTGACGCAATTTTTACCATGATGCTTAGAGCGATATACAGAATCATCCGCGACTTGAATTAACTCTGTGTAGGTGCTCATCGCGGGCGTTCTTTCTGCCACCCCGACACTGATGCTGCCGCGCCATGGTTCCAAGCCTGTCGGGATAAGCAAATTGTTCACTTGTTGACGTACAAGCTCAGCGACATGCAAACCGCCCGCTAAATCGGTATTTGGACAGATCACCAAAAACTCATCTCCACCCAAACGACAAACAATATCGTCACTGCGGAAACTGTGTTTCAGCGTGTGCGCTAACTCTTTCAACACCACATCACCAGCTTCATGGCCGCAACTGTCGTTCACTTGTTTAAAGTAATCCGCGTCAATCATGATACACACCAACGGCGCGTCAGCCAAAGAAGCATCATTCCACAGCTCTTTAAGTGTTTGGATGGCGCAGCGACGGTTAGGCAACTTAGTCAAAGAATCGGTATAAGAGAGCACTTCCAGTTGTTTATTGGCTTCAACCAGCTGCCGTGTGCGCTCCTCCACTTTTTGTTCAAGGTACTGATTAAGCGACAACAACTCTCGATTACGCTCCGAGACTTGATTAAATAACGCGTTCAACGCATCAAGCAGCGGCTGAGTCGAAGAATTACTTTTCCGTTCTTCTTGTTCATAGGCTTGTTGCGGTGACATCCCTAATTTAATCGCTTCCACTTGTCTCGCCATATTTTGGTCAATACCCAAAATATGATAAGCCAACCAATGAATCAGAAAATGCAGTAATTGTTCTGCGGATTTTTTGTTTTCTTCCGAGATAAAGCTCTGCATGCCCATGATGTCAGACATGAAAGCGCGATGAATTTTGATATGGTATTGCAAATGCTCGTGATAGACACCCGCGTTACGCATCAAGTTTTCTTCTTCTTTGAAGTGAAACTCGGCGTAACGCGACAGCTCAAACAATGCCATTTGAATGTCTTGTATTGATATCGTATTTTCTGAAATCAGCTCACCGTATCGGTTGATAAAACCCACCAAATACTGATGTTGCTCATCAACATCTGTGATGCCCGTTTCAAAGTTTTTATCCCATTTGAATGAGTTCAATTGACAGCCCTTTAAAATGTGTCCGTTTTTCGTGAACACTCTAAATCCACTCATTTTTCGAGGGATTTTATAGTGAATATAGTGAAAGAGCTTTATGGAAATGTTGAAAAAATGAGGTGGATCTAATTTGAATCGGTATCACAAAAACAAAACCAATAATCCACCTCAATCAATATCGAAAATATAACGCTAAAAATCAGTTAGTTATATTCAAAAATGGTAATCTAATGAAAATTCAATAAAGTCATCTTTACGACCAAAGTATAGCAGGTCATTCGGGGTTTCATTCTCAAACAGCCATGCATCGATACGCCACTTGAGCTGATTGTTAATTCGGCTGCTCGCTTCAAGCTTGGCGTTGTATACGTCACTATTATCAAGATCTTGAGTTATACCCATTAAGAGTTCGGTGCCATCCTCATCATTAAAGGCAAAACGTAGCCCTGCAAAAACATCATTTTGCCCTATCGTCTGAGCATTGTTTCCTCGGCTGTCATACAAGTATTCCGCAATAAAGCCGATATCAACGACGGAGTCCAACACGCCTACCCATGTGTATTCAAAACCGGTCACAACACCGGTGTGGTGATCGTCACTATCTCGGTAAATGCTCTCAAGCTTCCACAGCCAATCTCCGACAATACCTTGGATATCAATGCCAACTTGAGACATTTGTACGTAGTACGGTTTTATCTCTCCCCCATCCAAACGATAGTAGGGATCACGATTGGTGCCTTTAAAATAGCTGACTCCGACATCCCAATCTCCAAGCATTTTGCTATATCGAAAGGCAAAATCGGTGTGTTTCTCCGCTTGCGAAGATTGATATAACGCATCTTGAGAAATGGGCGGATTAGGCCTTAACCTGCCCTCTTCGCCTGAAAACGTTCGCTCACGAAAATACGGCAGCACAAACCAATCTGTTGTTCCCCACTCTTTTACGACCGTCACATGCACCATCGGCTGTCCTAATTTGGCTTCGCCATCTACCGATTCAACCGCATCGGTCTGGTTAATCACATCCACTAAATGCGCCGATTCCGTTACCCCCCAAAACACTTTGCCGACGCCTGCTCTGAGCTCATAATCTCCCCAATAATTGAGGTAGAGTGCTTCGCGTATATCGCCATGAGAGCGCTCTTCATCCACCGCATCCCAACGATAAAATGGAATAAAAGTAAAACGGCCATTACCCTCACTTTGCTGCCAATAAAATTCAGGTTCGAATACCAAGGAACTTTGGCCTTTGTCTTGGCCTTGTAACCCTGATGAAAAGAACTGCCTATGTTCAAGACTTGCGCTGCCCGAGAGCTCAATGCCAAAACATGGTAACGCTGCGGTGACAAGCAGCGTTGAGGCCAGCAACTGGCCTCCCTTAACGATGGTTTTCTTCATGTATCGATCCCATTACTTGATGCGTTTCAGCACGTTTTGCTCGAAATCGCTTTCCGTTAAGCCCGTTCGAAACGCCATTGCATTGGTCGTCAGTTCTGTACTTTTGCCTGTTTGATGATTCACCATCGTCATTTTATGGGCTCGCCAGTATTGATTGAGGTATTGCTGGTACTCATTGAACACGAGGGTTTTGAGTAACGCATTTTTGCGATCATAGAACTCCATCTTCAAAGGACGATAATGTTGCTGATCCAGCCAAACCAGTTGACGCGTATACCCCGAGTTTTCATCCGTTGGCACTTGCTCGATGACAAATGCGTTTTCTCCATCTATCGATTCATCACCCAAATAAGCAAAACGGTATTTTTCCAGCTCGAACGAGCTGAGATCTTCATAGGCAAACTCACTGCCCATAAAAGGGCCGGATTTATTGCGTGACGAAATGCGTTTCACCCGTTTAAGCGCAGGTAAATAAAGCCACTGATCGTCCGCATCGCTGATGTGCGAATGGTTGAGAAACGCCGTACCTTGAACGTCTCTTGGCTCATCGAAGATGGTGAGCCCTTTGTCACCATCGGCTTCGACCTCCAGCGACTTCAAACGCATCAAACGAAGGCTACTTTCGCCTTGTGCATTTTTGAGGAGCATTTCCATGGTCGCGACCGAGTCCCCCCAACCAAGGTCACGCTGCTTGCGCTCCTTGGCGATTTCTAGTCCTTTGGCTTGATCATTGGCCATTGCTGGCGTGACTCCCAGTGCAGCAGATAGTGCGATAAACAAAGCCGCCACCACCGCCATCGTATTGAGTTTTTGTATGCTGAGTTTTTTCATCTTGATGTCCTTATTATGCTTGATTCGGTTGAATGGGTGTTGTGTTCGGCTCTTGAGCGGCTTCCAACTGCGCGTATTCCGCTGTATCAAATCGCATCAGTAACGATGGCAATAGAACGAAGTCGATCACCAAAGCGACGAAAATAACGATGGCGCTTAACTGCCCCATATCTGAGTTGAGGCGGAATTGCGACATGGCCAACACCGAAAACCCGGCCACTAACACGACGGTGGTGATCCACAAAGCACGCCCGACGGTATGAAAGGCATATCGCACTGCCTGCTCTGCGTTTTGCCCTGCTTTGCGTGCGTGCTGATACTTGGCAAGGAAGTGGACTGCATCATCGACAACGATGCCAAGCGTCAGGGTCACCACAACCGAGAGACCTAAGTTGATTTCACCGGAGATCAACGCCCAAAGACCAAAACCAATCACCGCTGGGGCAATATTCGGAACCAAACTGATCATGCCAAGTCGCCAAGAGCGCAGAGCAAAAATCATCAACGCAGAGATGAGGATTAAGGTAATCGGCAAGGTAGACAGCATGCTGGCCATGTTCGTTTCACCGATATGAGCAAACATCAGCGATGGGCTTGATGCTACCACTTGATATTGCGGCGCATGGCTGGCAAACCATTGATAGAGGCGCTCTTCCAAGGCCACCAACTCGACGCTGCCTAAGTTTTTCACAGTCAATTGCAGTTTGACGGAAGACTTGTCGACATTGACTTGGTTATTCAGATCTAAGCCAAATGGCAATGACATTTCGTAGAGAAGCAAGTACTGCGCGGCCAACTCACGCTCTGCTGGCAATGTGTAATAGGCATTATCATCACCGTGCATGTTTTTGTTTAAGCGCTTATAGATGTCCGACAACGATGCCACGTGGTCCGTTTCAGGCTGCTCGCGTAGCCAGTGGGTGAACTCCCCCAAAACCGCTAAGAATTCCGGACTGGCAATCCCTTGTGATTGATGCGTTTTAATGGCAATGCTCATCGTGGTCATGCCACTAATTCGTTGCTCCATAAAATCGGCCGCTTGTCGAAATTCACTACTGGTATCGAAATACTTGACCGATTCGTCGTTAACTTTGTTGTAAGGAATCAAAGCGGCACTACCTGCAATCACCACGATGGAAAGTGGCAATAAAACGTTGCGTCTGTGCACCACAAGATCCGCTAACTTATCCATAATATCCGACGATTTCGCCGCTTGTTTGGCACTAAAACGCACTGGCAGCAGGTTAAGCAAGGCGGGCAGTAAACTCACGGACAACACACACGCGATCATCACCCCTAGCGCAGACAAATTACCAAAGTCTCGTAGCACGGGAGAATCAGACATGTTCATCATCAAGAAACCAATCGCGGTGGTCACTGAAGTGATGATGATAGGCACAAAATTGAGCGTCACACTACGATGAATCGCTTGTGATTTCGGCATGCCCTGGCGCATAAAATGGCGCATGCTGGCAATGACATGAACACAGTCTGCCACCGCCAATGTCATGATCAGTGTCGGCACATTCACAGAGGCTACATGCAAAAACATCCCAGCCCAGCCGACGATGCCTAAGGTCGCAACAATGGCGCCAATAATCACCACTAACGTCGCCAAAACACTGAGAAACGAACGCAGCATGAGGGTGAGAAAAACCAAAATCACCAACAACATTGTCGGAACTAACGTCGCGCTGTCGTTTTGCGCCGCCATCGCAAACGAATGGTTCATTGCGATGATACCCGCCTTGTAGATGGTGACATCAGGATACTGTGCGCGATAATGGCTGAGCATTTGTTCAACGTACGCGACCACTTCATTTACTTCAGCGGTTTCATCCACCCCCGGCATTTGCATGGTAATATTGATAACCGCAACATCGCCTTTTTCGGAGACCAAAGCGTTCACCAGTAGCGGTTCTGACATCGCAATCGTGCGAACCTTGGCAATGCGTTCTGCGGTAAGTGGATACGATTGATAAAGAAGATCTTCCACCAGCAGATCATCGTCTACCGCTTCGGTATGTTGGTAGTTGGCAAGCGAGTCGACACGGCTTGAATAAGGGACTTGCCACGCTTGTTCCGTCATTTCTTGGATTTGAGTCAGTGTGCGCTGGTCAAACACATCGCCACTTTTAGGCGCTAAGACTAACGCGATGTTGTCGGTTTTCGCGAAGGTGGTTTGAATCTCATCAAAGGCTTGTAGTTGAGCATTACTGCCATCAAAAAAGATATTGTAATCCCCACGAAAATAGAGATTTTTTGCCCCCATCGCAGTCGCGACAATGGCAATCAGGCTGATGATAAGGGTCCAAAAACTGAACCGCGTTGAGAACGCGAGCAGTGAAGTGCGTTCATTGGTTGACTGCTGAAGATGGTTCATCACACTCTCCATTTGTGACGTTTCGTCAATAATCTCTCTTTAAAAACCAGCAAATGCTGGTTAAGAGAGGAAGAATTTTGGAATCAACAAAGAACAACCTATTTTTGTTTTTCCAAGTTCATTTTTTGACGGTTCGTCACTAAGTGTGATTTAAAAGCCAATCCTTAGATTGGCTTTGTTCCCTTAACGACCAACAGATTCGAGATAAGCGATTTCTTCAGCAAACAGTTCTTGCTCTACCCGTCGCCAGGTTTTGCGATAATCCCATTCGCTCGAAAGCGGCTTCCATCCGAGTCCATCAAGTAGCAAATTCGCGTTATGTAGCACCGTAAATGGATCTTGAAGGCGGCTGATACAGTGACTGTTTGATGCGTTTTGCGTCAAGGCATTCGAACCAAATGCAATTGACCAGTTAGCAAATACAATGGCATCAGAACCCACTGCGGGTGAAAACTTCACATCGCCGACTTCGGCCGCGTAGCTCACGAGCGCATCCGCACCTGAAATCACTTTCTCTTCAAGCTCATTTAACTCATTCACCCTCGCTGGCGACGCTTTCTCTAGCACCCATGGTGTTTTGGCCATGATGGCGCAGGTCGATAGCACAGGCTCAAGACGCGAGTAGATACGGTAACCTACATGCATCGCGATCATTTTTTCTCGCGTCGTACCTTCAAACGCTGCGGTACGATTAAAGAGAAGCGCTTCATTTTTTAGCGAATGAATACACAGCGCTAAAATCACATCCTCTTTGCTGCAAAAATGATTGTAAATCGTCCCTTTTGAGTACGGACTGGCCGCTGTTAGTTTGTCCATCGTAAGGTTGGCAAATCCTTCCTTCTGTACAATGGCTTTTGCTAACAGAATTAATTCAACTTCTCGATCAGCGATAGCTAGCTGTTTTTTCGTCTTTCCAGCCGAAAATCCACATCCTTTTTGCTCATCACTTTTCTTACAACCAAAGCTAAACATCATTCACTCTTCCGTATCGACGTACTCCCGCTGCGATTGTAACACGAATCCCTATTAAAGGAATCTCACTCATTTTTGACGAATCGTCATAAATGACACTTCGTCATAATAGCTTTAAATTTATCCATGTCAACACTCTTCATCAATATAAAACCAAAATGAAATTCATAGCATCAATACAAAGACGCAATAAAAAGCCGACGCAAAATAAGGCTATTTTGCATCGGCCAAGAAAGCGTATTTTTAGTGAGTAACTAGAGGGCCAAGCTAGGTTTATCCCCTGCTTGTTCGATGCGATCTTTGATCTGTTCTAGCACGTCTTGCGGTAGTGAACCGATGCCGTCTGAAAACATCAAAGAGCCATGAGGACTGCTGATCAACATGACATTTTTGAAATCTGTCACCGAGAAGTTGCCATCCGCCATATTCTCGCTGTGGTAGCGTAGCACTTCTGTCGCCACTATTTTGCCCACCGCTTTTAATTGGTCATCGGTCAGATTCATTCGCGATAAACCAACCTTGACACAATCTGGAAACGCAGTGGTCTGCTCAATCAGTATTTGGGTGTATTTTTTGTTGAGCTTGGATTCTTCGGCAAAACTGTAGTACATCGGCCCGACTAAGCTAAAGCCATACTTCTCGTCTAACTTGATGAGTCCCAGCAGTTCTAAAGCATGAAAATAAGAACGCGTGGTCGCTTCATCTAGACCGTGTTTTTCCTTCATCCAGTTGAAGCCATTTTTATCACGTAAGTGTCTTAACTCTCTATAAAAGTCATAGATTTCGGGATACTCAAAAAACACATCATCTTGGGTTTGACTAAAATAGTTTTGATCGTTTTCTTTTAACTGATTTGCCAGTTTTTGTAACTCTTCTAAAGAAGTATCTGTCTCACGGCAATATTCCAGCAGTTTATCCAGCGAAATGTTCGAGCTGTAAAGGTGTCTTTTAAACGTAGAAAGAGGTATTCCTAACCTGTCAGACAACTCTCGATATGTCAGCCCCTTGCTTTTGATCGCCTGTCTTAAAGCAGCCAACAGATACTCGGGAGTGGTATCTTGCATTTCTTCTTTCCCTATTGTCAGTATTTCTGGGCTACATTTGTAACCAGTTCAAAATCTTTCGCAACTGTTTATATTAATTTAGTAATAAATAATGTGCTCAATAACCTATTTTTACCTTCATTCACAAGCGGCCTCTTTGTTGCCTTACCGATTCAATCGTTCCCAATCTCATCAAATTTCATCTAATCACGCGAGCAATTATCTCACTTTAAACTGGTGTTCATACCGATAACAGTCGACCGACTGGCCATGCAAAATGACATAGTTTGCGATGAGGTTCATTTGCCTAAAACCACACTTTTCCAGCACTCTTTGCGATGCAATGTTGTCTGAAGCAACAACCGCCAACACACGTCTAAAGCCGAGCCGTTGCAATACAGACATCGCTTTGCTGACCATTTGCGTAGCAATGCCTTTGCCCGCCACATTCTCCGCAAATCGATAACCTAGTGTCGCAACGCCACGGTTGAACTTGATATCGTGAAAGTTGACCCGTCCCACGATCGCACCCTCATCCGATTCAACAATCATCGGCAACATTCGCTTATGTCCATACTCTGACAAACAGTAGTCAATGTGTTTTCGTATCCCCTTCTCGGAAAATATCGACGGTTCTCTCGGTGTAATAAATCGCTCAAACCAATAGCGATTTTCGTATTCAAAGGCCAACAATGGCGCATCATCGCTGCCGTGAAGCATTCTCAAATGCAAACGCGCTTCATCCACACTCGTCACGTATTGTCTCATTCTTGATTCCACTGATACTCCATTTGCTTGGCTGTCTGACGAGCCAAATCCTCGCCTTTCAACTTGGCGACCAAATAGAGGCTCATATCTATACCAGCAGAAATGCCACCACTGGTGGTGTATTTTCCGCTATCTACCCAACGTCGTTGCGACAAAACAGTCAGCTTGGGGTAACGTTGTTTTAAATCTTCGATGTCTTCCCAATGCGTCGTGACTTCCAAGCCATCCAGTAAGCCGGTTTCCGCTAACAGAAAGCTTCCGGTACACACGGAGGCGACTAAATTCGCCCGCATTGCTGTTGTACCTATCCAGTTGATAACATTGAGCTTCTTGATTTCATCACGATGAACACCCCCTACAACCAAAAGCAAATCTAAGTGAGGGTGATTGTCAATGGAATAATGAGGCTGAACAGAGAAGCCACCTCGCCCTTTTACCGGCTTACCTGTTTCGCCAATCAATGCGACTTGCCAATGGTGTTCACCAAAACGGTTGGCGGTTGAAAACACTTCAAACGGCCCTGCAAAATCGAGAACCTCCGCCTCATCATAAATATAAATTCCAATGTTCATCCTTGCCTCACTGATTATTCATTGTTTGACTTCCAAGGGATTTAAGCGCTTTTCTAAGCGCGCTTAACGCTGCAGATTCACTGCTCTGATTACCTTGCCCATACAGGTATCAAAGGCCACCATCGGAATTATCTACTTTTTTGTAAACATCAAATGACCTGACCTATATTCAAATGACTAACGCTCATTACGCTGAGCACTGAGGAGACAGAACATGAGTCAGGCTGCATTAATAACTCGATTAAATGAATTACCACGTATTCAAAGTCTTCTGCAAGAATTACTGGAGATGGTTAACCAAGAAGACGTTAACTTTGGTGCGCTCGCCAAAAAGATATCGATGGATCAAGTGCTCAGCGCACGGCTATTGCGAATGGCCAACTCTGCCCACTTTGGCGGAAAAAAAACGATTGCGACAATCAACGATGCGCTTATTCGTGTTGGTACTGGACCGGTACGAACGTTAGTCGTGGCATCAGTCCTCTCCAGCGCGTTTCCAAAGGTGAGCACGTTAGACATGGAGCAATATTGGACCGACACGTTTGAAGTCTCTGTTATCTCGTCCAAATTGGCGGCCGAAGCTGGTATGGATGTGAATGAGACCTTCACCACTGGCGTATTGCATAATATTGGCGAATTGATGATTCACACGCTGGTCCCCGAACAAGCTTTAGTCATTAATCAAAGAGTGGCCAAGGGGGCCGACCCCATTACCGTCCAAGAGGAGTTGCTGAATGTCTCTTCTCCCACACTTGGCGCAAAACTTGCGCGCAGTTGGAACTTCCCAGAAGAGATGGCGGATGCCATTGAACATTTCCATGAGCCGAGAGAAGCCGATGTTTCACCCAAACTGGCCAGCATTATCCACTTTGCGCGAGCCATCAACAGCAGTTGGGACGATTTCAAAGACTCAAATGAAAAGGCTCATTTTCTCGCTAACCATCCCGATTCAAGACTGCTGTGCATTTCGGCGACATTTGTTGACCAAATTGACAGAATCCGAGGAAACGGTCGCGACCTCGCTATGCAGATGGTCGCCGCTTAAGAGAAACGGCGTCACCATCCTCCAGTAAGTGGTGTTTCAGCCCACTTACTGGAATCATTCACCGACTCAAGCAAAGCGCTACAGCAAAATCGCACAAAGTTGATGCAAGTGTTGAATCGTCACTATACCTGAAGGGTGCGGCCCCACTTCCTCCTGCAGCCAAACAGCGGTTAACCCAGCTTTTTTCGCTGGTAGAATGTCTTTTTGCAAGCTATCACCGATCATGCAAAGCTGATTGGGTTTTAGCCCAAGGGAGGCTGAAATGGCGAGATAAAAATCACTTGAACCTTTCGCAAAAGGAATGTTTTCTCGATTAAAATATCCTTTGATAAAAACATCGATTTCGCCTCGCTGAAACGTTGCATGAATATCTTCAATTGTTGAATCAGCCGCTCCGGTTGCGATGTAGATATCGTAGCGCTCACTCAGTGCCTCTAGCACCTCTTTAGCTCCGTTAATCAATTGAATTTGTTCCCAATACCTCATCTTTCCAGTTTGGCTGGCATCGTCTTTCATTAAGGTATTTCCCCAATCAAACAAGATCGCTTTATGCATTGTTCCTCCATGAAAATTCGCTACCATTTTTACCTATATCTCAATAAGCAGCTATTGTCGTAATAATAGATTTTATTCATTAGACTCAAGTGGTAAATTGTCCGTTAATTCGCGCAACACGCGTTGCGTGCCAGGCCATGAGAGGGACTTTCCACTCATGTTTTGTTCTTAATATCCGTAGCAGTATTGCGGATAGACTCTGTGAGATTAGATGTGGAACAAACATCCAAATTAGACCGCGTTCGCGCCGACTACAACGTTCACTACTGGAGCCAAGGCTTCTATGGCATTGATGACCAAGGTGAGATGTACGTTTCACCACGTAGTGACAACGCCCACCAAGTGCAGTTAAGCCAAATCGTTAAACAATTAGAAGAGCGTCAGCTCAATCTACCTGTTTTGGTTCGATTTCCGCAAATTCTGCATCAACGTGTGCATTCGATCTGTGACGCGTTTAACCAGGCAATTGATGAATATCAATACCCAAATAAATACCTGCTTGTTTACCCAATCAAAGTAAACCAGCAGCGTGAAGTGGTAGACGAGATTCTTGCCAGCCAGGCACAACTTGAAACCAAACAGCTAGGCCTAGAAGCAGGCAGTAAACCTGAACTTCTAGCGGTACTGGCGATGGCACAGCACGCAAGCTCTGTTATTGTTTGTAACGGCTATAAAGACCGTGAGTACATCCGTTTAGCATTGATCGGTGAAAAACTTGGCCACAAGGTGTTCATCGTTCTAGAGAAAATGTCGGAACTTGATCTCGTGCTACGTGAAGCGAAAAGCTTAGGCGTATCACCACGTCTTGGTATCCGTATTCGCCTAGCTTCACAAGGTGCCGGTAAATGGCAAGCCAGTGGTGGCGAGAAGTCGAAATTTGGCCTCTCAGCATCACAAGTGCTGAATGTGATCAGCCGCTTGAAGCAAGAAAACCAATTAGACACGCTGCAGCTCGTTCACTTCCACCTTGGCTCACAAATGGCCAACATTCGCGATGTGCGTAATGGCGTGAATGAATCAGCGCGTTTCTATTGTGAGTTGCGCACGTTGGGTGCCAACATCGCGTACTTCGACGTAGGTGGCGGTTTGGCGATTGACTACGATGGTACTCGCAGCCAATCTTCCAACTCGATGAACTATGGGTTGGTGGAGTACGCGCGCAATATCGTCAATACCGTGGGTGACGTGTGTAAAGATTACAAGCAACCAATGCCAGTGATCATTTCTGAGTCTGGTCGTTCACTAACAGCGCATCACGCTGTGTTGATTTCAAACGTGATTGGAACTGAAGCTTACAAACCAGAAACCGTCACCGAGCCAGAAGAAGATTTCCCTCTTCTACTGAACAACATGTGGCGCAGCTGGTTGAACTTACACAACGGTACCGATGACCGAGCGTTGATTGAGATTTACAACGACACGCAAAGTGACTTGGCGGAAGTACACTCACAGTTTGCCACTGGGGTACTAACCCTTGAGCATCGCGCGTGGGCAGAACAAACATCGCTGCGTATCTACTATGAATTGAACCGCTTGATGAGCACGAAAAACCGCTTCCATCGCCCAATTCTTGATGAGCTGACAGAGCGTTTGGCCGATAAGTTTTTCGTCAATTTCTCTCTGTTCCAATCATTACCAGACGCTTGGGGTATTGAACAGGTATTCCCTGTTCTGCCACTTTCTGGCTTACAAAACGCGGCGGATCGTCGTGCAGTGATGCTCGACATCACCTGTGACTCTGATGGTGCGATTGACGCTTATGTAGATGGACAAGGTATTGAAAGTACCCTTCCAGTACCCGCTTGGAATGCAGATGAACCATATTTAATGGGTTTCTTCCTAGTGGGTGCGTATCAAGAAATCTTGGGTGATATGCACAACCTGTTTGGCGACACACACAGTGCGGTTGTCAATGTCGGTGACCAAGGTGAGATCAATATCGATTTCATCAATGAAGGCGATACCGTGGAAGATATGATGCGCTACGTACATATCGACGTCGATCAAATCCGCAAAAACTATCAGTCGCTCGTATCACAACGAGTAGACGAAAACGAACAACAACAAATCCTGGCAGAGCTTGAGCAAGGCTTGTCTGGTTACACCTATTTAGAGGACTTCTAAATGAATGATTTGTTTACTAAAACTGATTATTCGCTTTACTCCAACTCAATGAGTTTTGTGCGTCGCCCGTATGTCAAAGATCCTGTTGCGGCTGATGCAGACCTCGTTGTGTTTGGCGCACCGCTAGACATGGCAACCTCTGGTCGTCCTGGTGCTCGCATGGGCCCAGATGCGATCCGTCGTGCATCGGTGAATCTTGCATGGGAAGGTAAGAAATTCCCATGGGATTTCAACCTATTTAAAAAGGTGAAGGTGATTGACGGTGGCGATCTTGTCTTCGATTGTGGTGATGCAGAAGACTTCACTTACCGTATGGAAGCAGCCACCTCTGCGATTCTAAAAAGCGGCAAAACAATGCTTGGCCTAGGTGGTGATCACTTCATCACGCTGCCTATTCTGCGCGCTTATGCAAAACACTACGGTGAAATGGCATTGATCCACTTCGATGCGCACACCGACACGTACGCAAACGGCAGCAGCTATGACCACGGCACCATGTTCTACCATGCGCCCAAAGAAGGGTTGATCTCTCCTAAGCATTCGGTACAAGTGGGTATTCGTACTGAGTACAAGCAACAAGGTCATGGCTTTAACGTTATCAATGCGATGCAAGCAAACGACATGAGCGTGGATGAGATCCTTGCGGATATCCGTCGCATCGTGGCAGACAAGCCAGTGTATGTGACGTTTGATATCGACTGTCTGGATCCTGCTTTTGCCCCTGGCACCGGTACGCCTGTGTGCGGTGGCTTGAACTCGGACAAGATTTTGAAAATCATCCGTGGCTTGAAAGACGTTAACATCGTTGGTATGGATGTGGTGGAAGTCTCTCCTCCGTACGATCAAAGCGATTTGACCGCACTGGCTGGCGCAACCATCGCGTTGGAACTGATGTACGCTTGGGCGGCGAATAAAGAGTTTGATTCAGAGTTCTAAGCAAACACTCTAACGCAAAATAACGAAATCCGATAAACCCTGTTTATCGGATTTTTTTATGCTTACTTTCCATGTTCCCCACTAACAACCCTAAGGCTATTCTACCTGCTCCTCACCCCGTCTCTTTGTTATCTCAAACCAAGGAATCACTAATGAACGGGTCGTTAAATAAAAAATAATCATTAATTTTTCTAATGCAAATGATAGATTTTTATCTTGCTTAAGATCACATTTTCAGATTGATCACAATGCCATCAACGACTAATATCTCGCGCCGTCAATCCCTATAAAACTCATTATTTGGCAGTCCTTACCGATCTGTCATGGTCTTTTTCGTTTTTAATTTAGCCGGAGAATTTGCGCAGATGTCCGCGTCATTTCCATTAGCCAAGCTTACCTTTTTGATCGCTATTTTGACCGCTGTGGGTCAAATGACTCAAACCATGTACGTGCCATCAATCGGTCACATGGCCAGTGAGTTTTTGGTATCGCCTGCTGCACTGCAGGCTGTCATGGCGTGCTATTTGATCCCTTACGGATTGTCGCAATTTGTCTATGGTCCACTGTCGGATCGCCTTGGCCGTAAGCCGATCATCATCGCCGGTCTGCTGGTTTACATTGCCGGCACTATGCTGTCACTGTTTGCACACGAGTACACTTGGTTCCTTGTCGGTAGCTTCGTTCAAGGCTTGGGGATCGGTTGTGGTGGTGCGATGTCTCGTACCCTGACTCGTGACTGTTTTGAAGGCGCAGAATTACATCGTGCCAACAGTTTGATCAGCATGTGCGTGATCTTTTCACCGCTGATGGCTCCTGTATTGGGTGGCGTGCTGACGGAAACCTTTGGCTGGCGTTCAAGCTATTTGTTTTTGGCACTATTTGCTATTGCGGTCATTATTACCATGATGACCAGCATGATGGAGACGTTGCCAAAAGAAAAACGTAAACACGAGCCTGTTGCTCGCAGCTACCACTACGTTTTATCCAACAAACGTTTCCAAGGTTACTTACTTTGCTTAGTTGCAACCTTTGCTGGTGTGGCGGTTTTTGAGGCAGCGGCGGGCGTGCTATTAGGCGGTGTGTTAGGGCTACCTGCGACTATCGTCAGCATTTTATTTGTATTGCCGATCCCGGGCTATCTGATTGGTGCGGGCTTATCTAGCTACATTGCTCAGCGTCGCTCAGAAAAGCGTGCTCTGAACGTTGGCTTAGTTGCAATACTGATCGGCGCAGCCGTGGTGCTGATTCCAGGTCTGTTTGGTCAAACAACGGCACTGACGTTGATCGGTGGTGCGACGATTTACTTCCTTGGCGCAGGCATTTTGTTCCCAGCGGCGACCACGGGAGCACTGGCTCCTTTCCCTTATCACGCGGGAACTGGTGGCGCTATTTTGGGCGGTATGCAAAATCTAGGAGCCGGTATCGCGACATTAATCGCCTCCTTGTTCCCAGCCCAAGATCAACTGCCTCTTGGCTGCCTCATGCTCGCAATGTCCATCCTTGCGATGTTAGGACTGCGTTTGGTTTATCGTAAACCTGATTCTTCCAATGAAATGCCGCTGGCAATCTGATCTTTCTAAGAGGCGATTTCATCGCCTCTTTTCTTATCTCCCCTATGCTCGTCATTAAGCATGGTTCTCTTTTGCCGTTTACTCAGTTTTTTTACCGCTCGTCCCTTTTCTTCGCAACCTAAATACCGCTGCTGCTATGTTGTCACCACAAACCCATTTTGTGAGGTCAACACATGAAGAACAAAACCGTTTGGTTTCCGAAAAGACGCTATGGCTGGGGTTGGGGTGTTCCGACGACTTGGCAAGGTTGGATGGTATTGGGAAGCTATTGTGTCGCGCTCTACATCACTTCATCCTACTTTCATCCGCAAAGTGAGCCCTTTACTTGGGCATTGTGCATAGTGATTCAAACAGCCCTACTGATTGCTTTTTGTTATTGGAAAGGTGAAAGACCGAGTTGGTCTTGGGGAGAGTAACCCCATCAGCTATGTAGCCTTCACCAAGAATTATTGATGCATAACATAGATTTACACATGTAACGTTGCTTGCATCATCAAAGTTTATAAAATCACCCTCACGACTCAAATGGGGGAAGTGAGTGGTGGCGAAAAAGGAGTTCTGCCATGTCGTTAACCAATAACCAAAAATTTTGGTTTATCCAACTCAGTATTTGGGGTGGCTTTAGTTTAATTAACATCATTACAAGAAGTGCTCTGCTTGGCTTTCAACCTTTTGAGTTGGCGAATGCCCTCGCCCTGCTGCTTGCTTTGCTGGTTGCCTCTGGATGGATGCGTTCTTTTTACCAAAACAAAAACGAGACCAAGATCGGCAGCTCGTTTTTTTACGCGCTATCTGGTTCGGTAGCTGCGTCTATTATGGCTAACATCGTCATTGCACTCATCCTTTATCCGGCGCAAATGCTTCTGTTTGAGCAAATATTACCGCAGAGTCATCTGCAAATTTTGGCGGTATGGCCAACGCTTTTTCTCTTTACATTTTGTTGGTCAATGACCTATTTGCTGATCAAACGTCATCGCACGCTAAAGCAAATACAGCTTGAGAAAGCAGAGCTTGATACTCAGTTACACCATGCTCAAATGGAGTTGATGCTCAATCAATTAAACCCTCACTTTGTTTTCAATGCCATTAACAACATACGTGCTTTGATCCTTGAAAACCCAAACAAAGCACGAGACAGCCTCACTTCGCTTTCTGAAGTACTACGTTCTTTATTGGCCGTGGAGGCAGAGTCTGAATGGACACTTGATGAAGAACTTTCACTCTGCCATGGTTTTATCAATCTTTGTAAATTGCAGTATGAACAACGCCTGCAAGTTGAAGAAAACATTCGAGGAGACACTCAATCTTGGATTGTGCCGAGAATGCTTCTTCAGTTGATCATCGAGAACGCCATTAAACACGGTATTGCTCAGCACCCTTCTGGCGGAAACATCCAAATCCACATCGAAGCTCAAACGGATAGCTTACTAATAGAAGTAACCAACCCTGGTGTACTAAATGATTTACGAGGTGGTGTTGGATTGAGAAATATTCGAACTCGCCTGGCACTGCTCTATCCAAGTCGGCACGTTATCCAGCTTAAACAAGTCGATTCTATGGTAGTCGCTACCATTCGTATCACGAACAAGGAATAAACATGTATCGCGTACTCATCGTCGAAGATTCTCGCCTAGCTCGCCTTGAGTTGCGAACTCAGCTTGTGGAAGTGATGCCAATTAGTGTTATGTATGAAGCCAGTTGTCTGAACGAAGCAAGAGTGATCTTGAGTGAACAAGAGATAGATGTGTTGTTTCTGGATATCGATTTACCCGATGGCAACGGTTTTGAATTGCTTTACGAGTTAACGTCGACACCCCATGTTGTCTTTACCACCGCATACAACCAGTATGCGGTCGATGCTTTTGAAAGAGATGCTGTTGACTACTTACTCAAGCCTTTTTCTGTTGAGAGATTAAAGAAAGCGTGTGCTCGCCTTCCTCAATGTGTTAATAACAAAGAAACCATCTTAAGTATCGAGCAAAAAATTTTTGTCAAAGATGGCACTCGTTGTTGGTTCGTCCCATTGGCCAATATTGAAAAATTTTCAGCACAAGGTAACTACACTCAAGTCCACTTTAGACAAAATCGCCCCATGCTATCCAAAACACTGGCAAACATTGAATTACGCTTACCCGAAGAGGCTTTCTTTAGAGCAAACCGCAGCGAAATTGTGCAGCTTTCCCACATCATCGCGACCGAGCTCTGCAGCTCCGGTGCCTTAGTCTTAACGTTACATAGTGGGGATAAAGTGGAAGTTTCTCGACGCCAACTGAGTAAGTTCCGTCAACTCTTTTCACTGTAGCCACGAAACTCAATTGTGATCACTAAAACTCTGTCACTACTTCACTTTTCACTGAATTGGCAATAAAGCAATGCTGATGCGCTAAATGATGCAGTTTTTCCAACGCTTGCCGATCAGGCTGCTTGTCACCGGAAAAACGAATTTGAGGCCGCAAAGTGACTTTGGCTACCCACGTTTTACCCTGCTCATTTTCTTGCATGAATCCCACCGCATCGTCAACGTACTCATCAATCACGTAGCGCTGTTTTGCGGCAATACCAAGGAACGTTAGCATGTGGCAACTTGAAAGAGCAGCAACAAACGCTTCTTCAGGATCGACATTTTCTGCCACAGAAAGCGGCAGTGGCACCACATGTGGCGATGCCGACGCAGGTACCTGCACACCACCATCGAATTCCCACATGTGACCTCGGCTGTATTGATTGTCTGAGAACACTTCGCTTCCCTGACGCTGCCACACGATTTTTGCTTTGTACTCTGCCATCTTCCCTCCACAGCTTGTATTGCTTTTTAATCCAATTTGAGTGAGACCCTACTCTAGGGCAACGTACAGTTGCAACTTTTCTTTTTGTCCACCATGCCTATTCGATGCTCAAATCTGCGTTACAATAAGCCCATCCAATCCGAGTTTACTATTAAGCCACATCGCACTTATGTACGACACCGATATAGAACTGCAGCACATCTTGTTAGAAGTGAAAGCGGAACGTTGGCACGCCATCGAACGCTTCCTTTTCCCTTATTATTGCTATCAGCACCAGTTGCTCACGCGTCAAGGCAAGCCAGATTGGCACTTAGCAAGAGAAAAGTTGCCTCGTTCGGTTTCAGTTGTCACCACTAAGCAATGTGTTATTGAGCCACTCGTGCCTGAGCAGAGCATCGTCGGTTTGCTGAAAGCCCACTGGAAAGACCATGAGCAGATCTCTTTGCTATCGCTGAAGTCGCTGTTTGAGCAATGGCTGCACTACACTGTGATCACCAAAGATGAACACGCGATTCTGAAAAAAGCGGGGTTAGAAAACGCCATGCCAAAGGAGTGGTATCAGGATGAACAACCCTTGGTGGAAGCACGTTTTGAGAAAGTGGGGATAAAAATAAACCGCTAACAAGGTAGCGGTTTATAGGAACAATTTCGCGTCAGCTTATAGGAAGTGTAGTGTCGCGTTCAGTGAGAAAGTACCCACATCGTCTTTGTCCATGGTGTAGTTCATGTAGCTTGCGCCGACAGAAAGTGGACCAAAGATAAAGTATTCAGCGCCCACACCAAACATCACATCAACACCGTCATCGTTTGCAGAAGAAAGACCCGTTACTTCTTTGTCCCATGAGTGCAAACCACCTTTTGCCCAAATGTGCAGTGGACCAAAATCGATGCTTGGTTTTAGCGCTGCATAAAAAGAGCTTAGTTTTGTATCACGATTGTTAATCTCAAATGTACCGTGTTGAGTGATACCACCTTCAATACCGATGATAGGTAGAATACCTGTACCTACATGCAGTGAGTAAGACGTGTCGCTTTCGCCTTTGTAGTCAGACTGACCTACACTCGCACCGCCGTAAATCCATGAATCTGCCATCGCAGTTGATGACGCGCCGATAAGCGCTAGTGCTAAAAGAGTCTTTTTCATTGTTAACCTTCTCTTGTTTACTAGTCAGTCATTCAGGTGGCATGGTTTTGCCACCTGACCGACATATCAATATCCGTTATTATAGCGTCTGCAATTTATATGCCTACCGCAAACAACGAATTAGCAAGCTTCTATAGCGTTTTTTACCCGTTTATCGGAGACCGGATAAGGTGTTCCGAGCTGCTGAGCAAAGAAACTGACTCGCAGCTCCTCGATCATCCAGCGAATCTCTTTCACATTTTCCGGTACCGCTAATCCTTTCGGAATCTTGTTCAATAGTTCTTTGTAGTCTTTGACTACCGACTCAATCTTCAACATATGTAAGCGATCTTTGTTCGGGTCGATAGGCAGTTTTTCCATTCGACGTTCAATCGCTTTCATGTAACGCAAGATGTCTGGCAGTCGTTTCCAACCACATTCCGTGGCAAAGCCTTTGAAGATCAGACCTTCGATTTGCGCTTTGATGTCCGACAGGGCAAATGCCATGGTGAAATCAATCTTGCCTTTGAGCTTTTTGTTGATGTTGAAGGCCGTGGTCAAAATCGTTTCCACTTGCTTGGCGATATCCACCACCGTGTCGCCCAATTCTGCGCGCACGTGTTCCTTCAACGCTTCAAATTTTTCTGGCTCCCAAACTAAGCCACCCTGCTCTTCAATCAGCTTGTCAACGCCACAAGCAATGCAGTCGTCGATCAAATCAAGCACTTTGCCATAGGGGTTAAAGTATAGGCCCAGCTTCGATTTGTTCGGCAAGTTCGCATGCAGATACTTAATCGGCGATGGCACATTCAACAAGATCAAACGGCGTTGACCGGCTTGCATCGCACTGATTTGCTCTTGCTCGGTTTCGTAGAGCTTGATTTCTACGCTGTCTTTGTTGTCAACCAGCGCAGGGAACGCCTTAACCTGATAACCGCCACGTTTCTGCTGATATACCTGTGGCAACTCACCAAAGCTCCATGTGTGTAAGCCTTGTTGCTCGATGTCGTCATCCGCTACTTTCGATAAGGTTTCTTGCACCTTCTCTTTTAAGCTTTCTTTTAACTCATGAAGATCTTTGTGTTCTTTCAGTTTACGATTTCTTTCATCAACCGCACGGAAAGTGACTTTCAGATGGTCAGGAACTTGATCCAGTTTCCAATCTTCACGCAGCACCGTCGCCCCGGTCATACGGCGTAGCTCTTTCTCTAAAGCATCGAGCAACGGCATTTCCATTGCAGTAACGCGAGATAGGAATGCATCGGCATAATTTGGTGCAGGCACAAAGTTTTTGCGCAGCGTCTTCGGTAGCGACTTAATCAAGCTCACCACCAATTCATGACGCAAGCCCGGGATTTGCCAATCGAAGCCCGCCGGATCGATTTGGTTCAAAATCGGCAATGGAATGTGCACCGTGACGCCGTCGCTGTCGTCACCCGGCTCAAACTGGTAGCTCAACTTGAGTTTCAAGCCATTCTGATGCCAGAAATTCGGGTAATCCAAATCCGTCACGTGGCTTGCATCGCCTTTGAACAGCATCTCTTTTTCAAAGTTCAGCAGCTCAGGCTCTTTCTTCGATGCTTGCTTCCACCAGGTGTCGAAATGGCGTCCAGAGACCACTTCCGTACCGACGCGTTGATCGTAAAATTGGAACAGCTCTTCGTCGTCGACCAAAATATCGCGACGACGAGATTTGTGCTCCAGCTCTTCCACTTCGAGCAGTAATTTACGGTTTTGTTTGAAGAAAGCGTGTTTGGTTTCCCAATCCCCTTCCACCAGCGCACTGCGAATGAAGATCTCACGGCTCACTGACGCATCGATATTGCCATAATTCACCAAGCGCTTAGGCACAATCGGAATGCCATAGAGCATCACTTTTTCGTACGCCATCACAGCCGCTTGTTTCTTCGACCAATGGGGCTCGCTGTGGCTACGCTTAATCAAATGCTTCGCCAGTGGTTCAATCCATTCTGGTTGAATCTTGGCAATAATTCGGCCCCACAGTTTCGAGGTTTCGACCAGCTCTGCCGACATCACCCACTTTGGCTGTTTCTTAAACAGACCCGAGCCAGGGAAAATATGGAAACGGGCATTGCGTGCACCGTGATACTCATTTTTCTCCTGATCTTTCATCCCAATATGCGATAACAGGCCAGTCAAAATCGCGCTGTGCACCGCATCGTAAGAACCGGGTTCACTATTGAGCTTGAACTCCATCTCACGCATCGATTGATGGATTTGGAAGTAAACATCTTGCCACTCACGCACACGCAAGTAGTTGAGGTAATCGTCTTTGCACTGACGACGGAACTGGTTGCCCGACAACGCTTTTTGTTGCTTCTGAATGTGATTCCACACATTCACAAAGGTGAGGAAATCAGAATCTTCATGGTAGAAGCGACGATGCTTATCATCTGCCGATTGCTGTTTGTCTGAAGGTCGCTCACGCGGGTCTTGAATCGACAAGGCCGCTGCAATGATCATGACTTCTTTCAAACAACCAAATCTTGGCGCTTCCAACACCATGCGCGCTAAGCGAGGGTCAATCGGCAAACGAGCCAACTGTTTACCCACCGCGGTGAGGCGTTTTTTCGGATCTTTGGCGTTGCTGTTGATGGCGCCCAACTCTTCAAGCAAGCGTACACCATCAAGAATATTGCGTTTATCTGGCGCTTCAACAAATGGGAACGCTTCAATGTCGCCAAGGCCCAACGCGGTCATCTGCAAGATAACCGACGCTAAGTTGGTGCGCAGAATTTCAGGATCGGTAAACTCCGGACGCGAATTGAAATCGTCCTCAGAGTAGAGACGAATACAGATACCTTCTTGCACACGACCACAACGACCTTTTCGCTGGTTGGCACTGGCTTGAGAAACCGGCTCAATGGGCAGTCGCTGTACTTTGGTGCGATAGCTGTAACGGCTAATACGCGCGGTACCAGGGTCAATCACGTACTTGATGCCCGGCACGGTTAACGAGGTTTCAGCAACGTTGGTCGCTAAGACAATGCGGCGGCCAGTATGCGGCTGGAAGATTTTATTTTGCTCGCCCGCAGAAAGACGCGCGTAAAGCGGCACAATCTCAGTATCTTTGAGCTTACGTTTGGCCAGCGCATCTGCGGTATCGCGAATTTCACGCTCACCATTCATGAAGATAAGAATGTCGCCCAAGCCTTCGTCGCACAGCTCGTCAACCGCGTCAAAGATGCCTTCAAGTTGATCACGATCGTCTTCGGTTTCGCCACCTAACGGACGGTAGCGCGTTTCCACAGGATAAGTCCGTCCCGACACTTCAATGATCGGCGCGCCGCCAAAGTGGTTGGAGAATCGCTCTGGGTCAATGGTTGCCGACGTGATGATGACTTTCAGATCAGGACGACGTGGCAGCAACTCTTTCAAATAACCCAAGATAAAATCGATATTCAGGCTGCGCTCGTGCGCTTCATCGATGATGATGGTGTCATATTGATTGAGGAAACGGTCGTGTTGGATCTCGGCCAGCAAGATACCGTCTGTCATCAATTTAATTTGGGTATTTTCAGAGATTTGATCGTTAAATCGAACTTTGTAGCCGACGAAATCCCCCAGTTGCGTTCCCATCTCTTCGGCAATGCGATTGGCCACCGAGCGTGCCGCTAAGCGGCGTGGCTGAGTATGGCCAATCAAACCAAACTTACCACGGCCTAATTCGGCGCAGATTTTTGGTAGCTGAGTGGTTTTACCTGAGCCCGTTTCACCCGCCACAATCACCACTTGGTGATGAGCAATGGCGTCTGCAATGTCATCTTTCTTCTGACTAACAGGCAGGATTTCTGGGTACTCAATTTTCGGTTGATAGCGGCTCCGCTGTTCCACTTCCATCATGGATTTGGCGATGTCCAGTGCGATCTCATCAAACACCGCGTTGCGTGCCGATTCTTTATTAATTTTACTGGCACCTGCAATGCGCTTACTCAGACGAAAGCGATCTTTGATCAAACACTGACTGAGCGCCTTGCGTAATGACGCGGCGCTGTTTGCTTGAGCCTTTTGCTCAGAAGCATGGGATTCTGTATTTGGCTGTGACGAAGTCAAAGCATTTCCTATTCATTTCATGGGATAAAACTGCGCGGATTGTAGCATAGCGTTAAGCAATTGACCCTAACTTGGTTTATTCAATTTTTTTGAATGAGATGAGCAAATTTCAACACTTCATCACCTGAGCGTGATGGGTAGAATGGCTCCATAGTTTGAACACTCATTGAAGGAACTCATTATGTCTCGTTTACTGGTACTAAAATCAAGCATCCTTGGTGATTACTCTCAATCCAACAAACTGGTTGACGAGTTCATCAATAAATTCGACCAACAGAATGTTGTCGTCCGCGACCTCGCTCAGCAGCCGCTGCCAATGCTAGATTTTCAGGTAGCCACAGCACTGCGTGCCACAGAGGCTCTGACTGCAGAGCAACAAGCCATCGTTGATCTATCAGATACTCTGATTCGCGAAGTGAACGCCGCTGACATTCTTGTCATTGCAGCACCGATGTACAACTTCACTGTTCCGACACAACTAAAAAACTGGATTGACTTGATTGCACGTGCCGGCGTTACTTTTACCTACACCGAGCAAGGCCCGAAAGGCCTAATTGACGGCAAGAAAGCGGTGATTGTAACCACTCGCGGTGGGGTGCACAAAGACAGCGCAAATGACATTATCACACCATACCTAAAAACCGTGCTGGGCTTTGTCGGCATTACCGAAGTTGAGTTTGTCTATGCAGAAGCACTGAACATGGGTGCAGAGTCTGCGGAGAAAGGTTTGGCGTATGCAAGCAACCACCTAGCATCACTCACTGCATAATCAAACGACCTGAATAAACCACTGCTTGACGTGCACACGGATGGATTTGCCTTTTGCTCAACGCATGTCACTTTCATTTGCCCTCACATGGCGTGAGGGCGCTATTGCTCTGCAAAAGAAAAAGGTAAGAAGGGACACAGCAACTAACAACAAGCCGCCAACAACTGCTTACGACGAGGCTCTTGCAATAGTTTCCAATGGATACCCTCTACCGCACCGGCAAATTTCCACAGCAACTTAACGTCCACATCATTACCATAGGCTTGCTTAACTCGATTGAAGACTTCAATTGCTCCCAGCTCCATAAAGGTTTCAACATCCTCTATGCCCGCCTTCTTAACCATGCGCTCCAGCGTTAACTGCATATTAGGCAAGTCCCTCAGCCGACGACTGGCAGAAGATTTCTGAAAATTACGCTGCTTTACGGAACATTCGATAGATTGTTTTACCAAACGATCAAGCTCAACACTGTGCTTGCCGAATAAATTCGAGATTTCATAATAATTAACTGTTGCAGTAGTTTGTCTCTTAACATGACGATATTTCTCACAACCTAACTGAGTAAACTCCTCATCTAAATTGTCACCACCACGCAAGTAGTAAGCACCCTCGCTCACCAATGCAAACATAGCATCGTCAGCAAAAAGGCCAACACCACCAAACATAGATCGTTTCTGGAATTCACCAAACTTATTGATGTAGTCAAAAAAAGCTTGTTCTGTCATATCCATTGACTCCTAAATCAAAGATTACCCCGATTAGTTTTGTCACCAGATAGCAGCATTTTGTAATAAGCGAAGAAAATATATAGAAAAGTAATTATTTGTTTATTGATTATTGAAATTAGCAACCAGAATCATACTGAACAAAAAAAAATAGTTCGAGATTCGCGTCACAAAGAAAGTTTTGAGCACTCAACCATCGTGAGCTATTTCACATAAATAAACAAAACCCAACTGATGAATAATCATATCGCCACGAACGAGTCGTACAAATATTCGCCAAACAAGTCTCGACACCTGTAGCATTCTGTTGCACTTACTCACCCGTAACTAGTACACTGTACCAAAACAAATTAACTATCTAAGTTATGGAACATCTATCGTTTTTTTGGCTACCCAATAATAAAGACTTGTTAATACAAGCCTTGGAGAGTGAGTTCGCTCAACTTGTTGAACATTCACTTTCTACTGGTAAGGTAACCTTGCCACCCATACCTGAAGCGGTCTTGAAAATTCAGCAACTCTGCACTCAGGAAACCACTGGCATAAACGATATAGCGGACTGTCTTCTAGAAGACCCAAGTCTAGCGGCTATTGTTATTCGCGTTGCAAATTCCGTCATTTTTAACCGCAGAAACATTACCTGCACAGATTTAACAACCGCTGTGTCACGCTTGGGTATTCTACGAGTAAGAGACATTGTTACCGCTCAAGCAATTGAGCAGCTGAAACATTCCGTTAATCTGAGTAAAGAGTGTAACGCCGTACTAATGAACAGTGCTGCAGTCTCGCGGCAGTTAGGCGCAGTCATGGTGATGGTCGTTAATGCCTTCAAGCAAAGAGCTCCTGATAGGTATCACTATTTAGAAGCAGAAAAAGCGTTACTCGTTGGTTTGCTTGCTGATATCGGCCTTTTTTGTTTAGTGAACGAATATCATTTTTACCTCGATAAAGGTAATTATCTCGATCATCAAATTGCGTTACAAATATTCCAAACCCGTTGTTCCGCAACGAGTAGACTGGTTTTGAAAACATGGGAGTTTGACGACGATTTTATAGAAGTGTCATCGAATCAAGTGTTAAACAGCCACCGGCCAGAAGTAAGCTATCTCGATATCGCTCGCATCGCCAATCACCTCTTAATGTACAGAAACCAAGATGAACGCATAGATGAACATGAAGTTGAGTTCAATCTAGATGGTGCGGAAGTGTTGTTTGAATTAAGCAATCTATCCGAAGAAAGATTCCAAGAGATGACGCAACACGTATTGAATTCCAGTGGTTTTTAGTATGCGTTAATCCAATGATACAGAACCGGCATGAATCAATACATTTAACTCTATATCAATGCGAAAACCGCCAAAATATAGTGATTGTCCCTATGGACGGACTCTACGTCCGAAGATAATTACGCTTTATCTTCGACGACTTATTATCAGGAGCTTTCATGCTTTCAGGGATGCTATTTATCTTCGCCCCTCTTGTAGTAGGGTACTTAATTCCAATCGCTAGCACTTCAACACTCGCTCGGATTAATAAAACCACCTCTCATCTTATCTACGTGATTTTGTCACTGATGGGCTTGAGCTTAGCTGCTTTAGATAACCTAAGCGCAAATTTGCAGGTTATTTTGACCTATACTGGCACATTTTTTCTTTGCTTGGGTCTATGTAATTTAGCGGTCTTACCCTTGATTGATCGTCTTCTTCCTGTTGTAACGGACACTTCACAGAAAAAACCACCACTATCCGCGATGGCGCTGGAATCACTGAAACTGATTTTCGTCGTAGGTGGTGGATTGCTTGCTGGTTTGATCCTACCGATTGGCTTGGAGTGGGTAGACACGGCTAGTGAATGGATCCTATTCGTATTGTTGTTCTTCATCGGGATTCAACTGCGCAATAGTGGCTTAACGCTAAAGCAAATCCTACTTAATAAGCAAGGGATGGTGATTGCGCTGGTTATCATCGTTACGTCGCTAATTGGTGGTTTGATTGCAGGGGAAATACTGGATATTCCTGTCTATCAAGCACTAGCAATGGCGTCAGGATTTGGCTGGTATTCATTGGCTGGAATTTTGATGGGCGACGCATTCGGCCCAATATTTGGTGGAGCTTCTTTCATGATCGAGCTACTGCGGGAACTGCTCGCTTTGGTTGTTATTCCACTTTTGATTCGAACCCGCCCTTGCACGGCAATCGGCTACGCCGGCGCCACGGCAATGGATTTCACCCTACCCGTTATTCAAACTACGGGAGGGGTAAGATGTGTGCCCATCGCGATTGTAAGTGGTTTTATCCTGAGTCTGCTCGTGCCCGTGCTGATGCTATTCTTTGTTTCACTTGCTAGCTAGATCTCAGGATAGGCGTGTAACATCGTATAAACTACGCGTTAAAAAATAATAACCGCTTTCAAAAAGGAATCTCTATGAAACGCTTCGTTGTGGCGCTGATGCTAGCTTCGACATCTACATTCTCCTTGGCCGCCAATGAGCAATGCTTGGCCCAAAAGTACGATGCTTATATCGATGCATCATTGAACTGGTACGCAGACCTTGCCGATCTCACTTCGGCTAAATACCCTGAGTTAACCGAAGTAAGTAGTTGGTTCCTTGAAGGGCGCAAACACCACTTCGAACTGAATCGCGCTGCTGTTCACTATTACTTGCAACATGACCCAAGCCGAGTTTCGGTCGAAAAGCCGGTCGAAAGTTGGCTACAACTCGAACAAAACGACATTAAACAGCTCGCTAGCCGCAGTGATGATTTGGGTGAAATAGCTAAGCGCACTTTCAATGATCGCCAAGCAGCAAACCACGAAAAAAACTATGAACTCCGTTCTGCTTTTGCCGATTTATTGAGCCATCCTCAACAAATCGATACTGCCCTGGTGAAATACAACCAAGCCATTGCAAAAGTGGCTGAAGCCAAGTGTCACTAAGCTCTCCCTATCATTTCAGTAAACGATGATTTGTTAATTAAAACGGGACTTTGTTCCCGTTTTGGTTTAGATTGTCTGGCTCGAACTACTAGTATAATTAAATCGATTTGTTATATGGCAATGGAACAAAAAATCGCTGATGTCAGCTTTGAAAGCCTACTTAAGATCTTCACTATTCCTGAAGGTCCAGACTCAACCCTGACTCAAATCGAAGCTAAGCTATCACAAAACTTAAATAAATTTCTCGGTGAGCACATCGTTGCAGAAGAAAAGCCTTTGCGTGAAATCGAGAAAGACTTTTCTTCTGCTCAGATCCCGGAAAGACCGTCGTTTGTTTCTGATCACACCGAGCATTTGCTAAATACTTTGGTTTCACACTCTGTGCATACCTCGTCGCCAAGTTTTATTGGTCATATGACCTCCGCACTCCCCTATTTTTTGATGCCTTTATCAAAAATTATGATCGCACTAAACCAAAACTTGGTAAAAATTGAAACGTCTAAAGCCTTTACGCCGTTAGAACGCCAAGTGCTGGGTATGCTTCATCGCCTTATCTATTCGCAAGACGAGCATTTCTACTCTCGTTGGATGCACAGTGCTGAGCATTCACTCGGTGCATTTTGCTCCGGTGGAACCATTGCTAACATCACCGCTCTTTGGGTAGCGCGTAATAATGCCCTACGGGCTGATGGTGCTTTTAAAGGCGTCGAGAAGGAAGGGCTTTTCCAAGCCATGAAACATTATGGCTATGAAGGATTAGCTGTATTGGTCTCAGAGCGTGGACACTACTCTCTTAAAAAAGCGGCCGATGTTCTTGGCATTGGTCAAGCAGGCCTAATTGCGATCAAAACCGATGAGAATAATCGTATTTGCCCAGAAGCATTAGACGCGAAAATTCGGAAGCTTGAAGCTGAGAGAATTAAAGTGTTTGCTGTAGTTGGCGTGGCGGGAACCACCGAAACCGGTAGTGTTGACCCATTGGCCGCTATCGCAAAAGTATGTCACAAACATCAATGTCACTTCCACGTGGATGCCGCATGGGGCGGAGCGACCTTGATGTCGAATAAATATCGCTATCTGTTGGACGGTGTTGAACTGGCTGACTCTGTCACCATTGACGCACATAAGCAGCTTTATATACCTATGGGAGCCGGGATGGTGCTGTTCAAAGATCCCAGTGCGATGAAATCGATCGAGCACCATGCACAGTATATTCTGCGCAAAGGTTCAAAAGACCTTGGCAGCCACACTCTGGAGGGTTCACGCTCTGGAATGGCGATGCTTGTCTACGCGAGTATGCATATTATTAGCCGCCCGGGCTATGAGCTCTTGATTAACCAAAGCATAGAAAAAGCGAAGTATTTTGCTAATTTGATTAAGCAGCAAAACGATTTCGAACTGATCTCCGAACCAGAACTCTGCTTACTCACCTATCGCTACATTCCAGAAAACGTTAAAAAAGCACTGCTGTGCGCAGATATTGAACAGCAAGCAAAGCTGAATGACATGCTCAATGAACTAACCAAGTTCACGCAAAAACGCCAACGCGAAACAGGCCGTTCATTTGTGTCGCGTACTCGTTTAAACCCAGCACAGTGGTCTCGGATGAATACGATTGTTTTTCGCGTTGTGTTGGCAAACCCACTTACGAGCGTTGATATACTCTCAAGCGTTTTGCAAGAGCAAAGGCAAATTATTACCCACGAAGCGCCAAACCTTTTGGCTAAAATCCATCAGTTTTCGGATGAAATTTTGTCGAATTTGACAAAATGACGATTTCTTTGTCAGTACAGCAAAATGAAATTTTCTTTCGTTTTGCTGTAATTTCAACATCAATATCGTGCCAGATAAACCCCGGTAAAACGTTCAAACATTCAGTTTTGTAGTTTAAACAAAATTTTGTTTGAGGCTTGTCAAATTCTCACCAAATAGTATGGCTATTTGGTTTAGTCACACTGATTAATCGGTTTATACTCATTTTATGGCGCTGATAGCGGTTTATCGTTGGTGATTTGCACTTTGCCCAAGAGCAGTTTCAGTCATCGCGATAGAGTCAGCGAGTTGTTCTCTATGCCCTCGTGAACACTATGAACACATTAGAAAAAATTCAAAAAAATTTGGAGAATTTCAGTAAATCTGAACGTAAGGTTGCGGAAGTAATCATGGCGTCTCCACAAACTGCAATTCACTCTAGCATTGCTACACTGGCTAAGATGGCTGACGTCAGTGAGCCTACGGTTAACCGTTTTTGTCGCCGATTGGACACGAAAGGCTTTCCTGACTTTAAACTCCACTTAGCGCAGAGCCTGGCCAATGGTACGCCATATGTAAACCGTAATGTCGAAGAAGATGACGGCCCAGATGCGTACACCCACAAGATTTTCGAATCGACAATGGCGTGCTTAGATGTCGCTAAAAATAGCCTCGATCCAATGCAGGTTAACAGAGCTGTTGATTTGCTGACGCAAGCAAAACGTATCTCATTTTTTGGCCTAGGAGCATCGTCTGCTGTTGCAAAAGACGCACAAAACAAGTTCATTCGTTTTAATATTCCAATTACTTGTTTTGAAGATGTCGTGATGCAACGTATGAGCTGCATCAATTGCAGTGACAATGATGTCTTCGTATTGATTTCGCATACTGGCCGTACCAAGAGTTTGGTCGAAATTGCCAACCTAGCACGAGAAAATGGCGCAACGGTTATCGCAGTTACAGCCAAAGACTCACCTCTAGAAAAAGCGGCCTCATTAGCCATCTCCCTCGACGTTCCTGAAGATACTGATGTCTATATGCCAATGGCAAGTCGCGTTGTGCAAATGACGGTCATCGACGTGCTCGCAACTGGCTTTACCTTAAGACGCGGTTCTGGTTTTAGAGAAAATTTGAAACGCGTGAAAGAGGCGCTGAAAGATAGTCGTTATGACAAACTTTCTCACTTCTAGTGCTCAATAATGAAAACGGAACCTAACGGTTCCGTTTTCATTTTAATCAGTAAAGCCGCTAGCACTGCAGATGTCCAAACCACTTGTCACTTTGTACCCATGCCCTCTTTTTGCTGAGAATTCAGTACTTCGTTACAAATTATTTCAGCAGATGTTGCTGCCCCTTGCTCAGGTTGTTCGACATTCAAACCGCACTGACACACCTGATCCAAAATATAGATCAAACGCGCTTTGGTTAACGGTAGTGGATTGCCTTTGATCGCCACGGAGCGTAATGCATCTTCTGCGACAACATCAAAAGACGTAGCACAAACACCAAACTGCCCGAGCTCTGGAAGCTGTAATTTCGCTAATACATTTCTGACCCATTCAACCCCATCCAACTCTGACGCATTAGGGTTATTAGTGACCAATCTTGATAACGATTTATAGCGCGACAATACATCAGCCCTGCCTGCTTCGCGCGCGGCCATAATGTTCTCATTCATGACGTGGGGCGCCAGTTGAGCCGTAATCACACTATGAGGAGCATCCAGTTTCCCTCCCAAAGCCGAAGCCAAACCATGAGCCGCACCTAACTTCGCATTAGTAATCGCCATTCCACCGAGCATGGCGGAAAAAGACAGATCAGAGCGAGCCTTGTAATCATCTTGTAAACATCCTGGCAAGATTGAGCTGCTCAATCGGCGCAAACCCTCTTCGCAAATCATATCGGTCAGCGGATTTGGCTCCCCGCATACATAAGCTTCCATTAAATGGGTAAAGGCATCCATCGCGCCACGACCGGATGTATAGGCATCAGTACCATAGGTGAGTGTCGGGTCGACAATCGCCACATCAGCCAGCATATCTGGACTGCGCAGACTCACTTTCACTTTATCCTGGCCCGATTTTAATACCGCATTTCGCGTCACTTCCGATCCCGTGCTGGCCGTCGTCGGAATGGCAATAAAATGTATGGGTTGTGTTTTTAATGGCACATTTCTGCCCACCACTTCGACGTAGTCGTACACGTCACCTTGATTTGGAATGATCGCTGCCAGCGCTTTCCCCATGTCAATGACACTCCCTCCACCAATGGCGACGACCATATCTGGCTTAAACTTCCGTCCTAATACAGCCGTTTCTTCAACCATAGTGATGTTTGGCTCGCCACTGATCGCGACATGTTGATAGCGAATGTTCTGCGATTTGAAATAACTCACGATGGGCATTGCCCTGGCCAGATCCTTACCGGTCACCAACAATGCGCTGTACCCAAACTGACTTAATATTGACAGCGAGGAGTGTAAGGCCCCTTCGCCAAAAATAATTCTTGTCGCGGTCATAAATTGGAACATACTAACTTGCCTCTCTTGAATCGAAATTCGTCGCTAGTCTCAAGCATTATTTCACTCTGCCTTGCTTTGTACGTAAAAAAATTGACCCAGTGCAACTTGTCGCAAATGACCTTTTTTTTTGTGGTGGTTTATAACCTGCTTCACACTGCTTCTATAAGCAAACTGACTAACTCTTATTCGATAGCTTTTCCCTATTGAAACAACAGGCATTTGTCTCTTTATTTCCGACAAAGGATCGGGCATAGTTGCGGTATCAAAATAAAGGAGAAAGAACATGTTCGTAGTTATCTTTGGTCGTCCGGCATGCCCTTACTGTGTTCGTGCAAAAGAACACGCAGAAACTCTTAAAGCTAAACGTGATGATTTCAATTACCGTTACGTTGATATTCAAGCAGAAGGCATTTCTAAAGCCGACCTAGAGAAAACCGTAGGTAAACCTGTAGAAACAGTGCCACAAATCTTTATCGATCAACAACACATAGGTGGTTGTGACGATTTCGAAGCATACGCTAAAGAGCATCTTGGTCTGTTTGACTAGCAAGTTTCGTAAAAAACCCGCTGAATCAGCGGGTTTTTTATTGGGTTTGTTCAAAACAATCTAACTAATTAGAGATCTTAAAAAATTTCACTTATCTTTTATTGATATTTAGTTACAATCCGACTCTAACCCTGTTCCTGAACCAAACTGTTTGAGCGACAACGTGAACATAGACGTCGTACTTCTTCTTCAGCAAAATCCAATACTACTGATTTTTGTGGTATTGGCCATTGGCTTAGCCATTGGAAAAATGCGTATAGCCAACATGCAACTCGGCAACTCCATTGGCGTATTGATCACCTCATTGATCATGGGGCATCTCGGTTTCTCATTTAACGCGGAAGCCTTAACCATAGGCTTTATGCTGTTTATTTACTGTGTTGGTATTGAAGCTGGACCCAATTTTTTTGGCATCTTTTTCCGCGATGGAAAACACTACTTCACACTCAGCATGGTTGTACTGGTGACAGCGGTGTCTATCTCCTACTTCGCTAGCCACTTTATGGGGTTAGATTTCGGCCTATCTGCTGGAATGATGGCAGGCGCACTCACTGCCACTCCCGTGCTGGTAGGTGCTCAAGATGCACTAAATTCAGGGTTAGCAACGATTCCGAGAAACATGGAGTTTTCTCTGGTGCTCGAGAATCTTTCAGTTGGCTATGCTATGGCTTATTTGGTTGGTTTAATCAGTATGATTATGTTTGCCAAACTGCTACCTCGTTTACAAAAGCAAAACCTCTCTGATTCAGCGCAGCAAATTGCCCAAGAACGTGGCTTGGGAGGCTCTGGACAACGTAAGGTTTATCTACCGATTATTCGAGCTTACCGAGTGGGTCCAGAGCTAATCAACTGGACCGACGGGAAAAACCTGCGTGAGCTGGGCATCTATCGTCAGACGGGTTGTTATATTGAACGAATTCGTCGCCATGGCATCTTGGCACATCCAGACGGGGATGCCATTTTGCAAGAAGGTGATGAAATCGCTTTGGTAGGTTTTCCCGACAGCCATGCGCGACTCGATCCAAGCTTTCGTAACGGCAAAGAAGTGTTTGACCGCAATCTTCTTGACCTTCGCATCGTTGAAGAGCAGATAGTCGTTAAAAGTGATGCCATCGCCGGCAAACGACTGTCAGAACTCAATCTTTCTGAGTACGGCTGTTTCCTAAACCGAGTCATCCGTGCGCAAATTGAGATGCCGATGGATCTCGATATCGTGCTTGCGAAAGGTGATATTTTACAGGTCAGTGGAGAAAAAAGCCGTGTGCATGGTCTTGCAGAACGAATCGGCTTTATCTCGATTCACAGTCAAATTGCAGACCTACTTGCCTTCTGTAGTTTCTTTATCTTAGGCATTATGTTTGGTTTGGTGACCATGACATTTGGTCAAGTCTCTTTTAGCTTAGGTAACGCTGTCGGCCTGCTGCTTTCAGGTATTACCTTAGGATTTTTGCGAGCGAATCACCCAACATTCGGTTACGTGCCTCAAGGGGCACTCAACATGGTCAAAGATCTAGGGCTGATGATCTTTATGGTCGGTATCGGTTTAAGTGCAGGTGGAAAAATGGCAGAGCATCTGACGCAAGTTGGCCCACAAATCATTGGTATTGCGTTTTTGGTCAGTGTCGTCCCGGTCTTTTTTGCTTATTTGGTTGGGGCTTATGTGCTGAAAATGAACCGAGCACTGCTATTTGGCGCCATCATCGGTGCGAGGACATGTGCACCCGCAATGGACATTGTTAACGAGTACGCCAAATCAACGATTCCAGCATTAGGTTATGCCGGCACTTACGCGATTGCCAATATCTTAATGACCTTAGCAGGCACCATTTTGATCATACTCAGCTAACCAAACACACTCTTTGGATACAAAAAAGGCGCTTACAAGCGCCTTTTTCATTCTATTTGTCTGTTTCGTTGACGGTAGCACAACCCAGTTTGATGCTGTGCTACGGTATAGAAACTAGATAGCAATAAAATCCGTTGCAACGTCTGGGTTAACGTCTGCTTCGTAATCTACGCCATCAATGCCGAAACCAAATAGCTTCAAGAACTCTTCTTTGTACTCAACGTAGTCAGTCAGCTCTTTTAGATTCTCAGTGGTGATTTGTGGCCATAGGTTACGGCAATGCTCTTGAATATCATCGCGCAATTCCCAATCGTCGAGGCGAAGACGGTTTTTCTCGTCCACTTCTGCCGCACTGCCATCTTCTTTATACAGACGCTGGCTAAACATGCGGTAGATCTGTTCCATACAACCTTCGTGAACGCCTTCTTCACGCATCTTTTTGAAGACCATCGCGATATACAGAGGCATCACTGGAATCGCTGAACTTGCTTGAGTCACAACAGATTTAAGCACTGCAACATTTGCACTACCGCCAGTGGCAGAGAGTTTATCGTTCAGTGCAGACGCTGCGCGATCGAGATCCATTTTCGCTTTACCCAGCGCACCATCCCAGTAGATAGGCCAGGTTAATTCAGTACCGATGTAGCTGTAAGCAACGGTTTTGCAACCGTCTGCCAGCACACCCGCTTCTGCTAGCGCATTGATCCAAAGTTCCCAGTCTTCACCACCCATAACCGTTACCGTGTCTTGGATTTCCTGCTCAGTTGCAGGTTCCACACTGGCTTCAATAATGATGTCTTTGTTGGTATCAACCGCCGTTGAGGTGTAAGTTTGGCCAATAGGTTTTAGCGCTGAACGAATAAGTTCGCCCGTTTCTGGTAACTTACGAACAGGCGAAGCCAAAGAGTAAACAACCATATCCACTTGACCCAAATCTTCTTTGATTAGGTCGATTGTTTTTTGTTTTGCTTCGTTAGAAAACGCATCGCCGTTTAAGCTTTTTGCGTACAAACCTTCTTCACGAGCCAGTTTCTCAAATGCTGCGGCATTGTAAAAACCTGCGGTGCCTGGTTTCTTCTCTGAGCCTTCTTTTTCGAAGAAAACACCGATAGTGGCGGCACCACCACCGAAAGCAGCTGCAATACGAGAAGATAAGCCGTAGCCACTGGATGCACCCACAACAAGTACGCGTTTTGGTGCGTTTTTGATAGGGCCTTGTGCTTTGGTGTAAGCAATTTGTTCTTTTACATTAGCTTCACAACCCACTGGGTGCGTTGTAGTACAGATAAATCCACGAATTTTAGGTTTGATGATCATATTCAACTTCCTTTAAAAAACTGTGTAAGGATAAAAGGTTCGTCGCCTATTCGCATCTAATTTCTGTAAAAATGCGCTGAAAATGCAAGTGGTTGGAGCTCTATGCACCGATTTCTATTGCTAACCATACGAAAAAGCACCTCATTTGAGGTGCTTGGTTCGTCTCTTCACTGCGATGGTGCTACGCCGCGCTAGTTAACTTCTTTTTTTTCTCAGGCGCATTGGTAAGCGTCTTTGAGAAGTCAAAGCTGAAGTGATCCACTTGGATTGCTTGGTAACGCAGTTTATCGGCGGCCAAGATTTTATCCACTTCACTTTGCGTTAGCACATCGGCGTCTAGCGCTTGTTGCAGACGCTCAGCCAGCAAGCCTTTACGAGCCACTTTGCCATCTTTTGCCGCTTTCATCAGCTTACGCTCCAGCGGTTTGATGTCATACATCGCAAGAAACGCTTGTTCCATTAAACCAACACTGTCCTCTTTCTCTTTGCCGATATAGCAGAGATTGGTCAGTCGGTCGCGCTGCACGCCTGGGGTCATCATCGCTTCCGCAATATCCACACAGAGTTCATCACTTGGTTTAGCAAAGTGATTGCCAAGTGGGAATAGTAGCCCTTTGAGCACGCCACCGACATATTTCACCGGGAAGTTAGCATAGGCTTCGTTCAACGACTTCGCTGCGTGATGCAAGCAGTGCTGCACTGCGTAATGGACGAAGTTGAGATCCGATTGTTGACGACCTTCATCTTCATATTTTTTCAATGCCGCAGAGGCCATGTAGAGATAGCTAAGGCCATCACCCAAACGTGCAGAAATCATCTCTTTACGTTTCAGTTCACCGCCTAGCGTTAACATGGCAAAATCGGCACTGACCGCCAAGGCGCGACTCAGACGAGTCATGTCTTTATAGTAACGTTGCGTTGGGCCGCTCATTTGCGCTTTTACAAAGCGTGAGCCGGTGAGCGCTGCACCTAAGGCACCGAGCGTATTGAACGTGGCATGTTTAATGTGCTTAAACAGCAAATCGTCGAATTGTTTCGCACCTTCTTTGGCATCTGGGTTCGCTGCTGCTTCCATTTCTTTCAAAACGTAAGGATGGCATCGCGTTGCGCCTTGGCCAAAAATCATTAGGTTACGAGTGAGAATATTGGCACCTTCAACCGTAATCGCTACGGGGATACCAAGATAATGGGTCGCTAGGTAGTTCATCGGACCATCTTGAATCGCACGACCAGAGTGAATATCCATCGAGTCATCAAGAATCGTTCTCGCCATCTCCGTCATGTGATACTTAGCAATAGCGGTTACAATGCCAGGTTTTTCCTTCAGATCGAGCGATGTTGTGGTCAAAGTACGAGTGGCTTCCAATAAGTAGGTCAAACCGCCAATTCGTCCCATCGCTTCTGCAACACCTTCAAACTTACCGATCGACATGCCAAATTGTTTGCGCACATAGGCGTATGCCCCCGTTGTGCGCGTGGTCAAATGACCAATGGCCGTACCAAGCGCAGGCAGTGAAATACCACGCCCAGCCGATAAACACTCCACCAGCATGCGCCAGCCTTTACCAGCATAATCCGCACCACCAATCAGCCAGTCCATCGGGATGAACACATCGTGGCCACGAGTTGGGCCGTTCATGAACGCCAGACCTAGAGGATCATGACGTTCACCAATCACCACACCTTCATGATTAGCTGGAATCAAAGCACAAGTGATGCCAACATCGGTTTTATCACCTAGCAGATGATCAGGGTCTTGAAGTTTAAATGCGAGACCAAGTACGGTTGCGACAGGCGCAAGAGTGATGTAACGCTTGTTCCAACTCAAACGAATACCAAGAACTTCTTTGCCTTCATGCATGCCATAGCAGACTACGCCTTGATCGGGAATACCACCGGCATCCGAGCCAGCTTCTGGACCCGTCAACGCAAAACAAGGGATGTCTGTACCATCGGCAAGACGAGGTAACCAGTAATCTTTTTGTGCCTGTGTACCATAGTGAGAAAGGAGCTCACCTGGGCCTAATGAGTTCGGTACCATAACCGTCACGGCGGTACTGATACTGCGTGTCGCAATTTTGGTTACTATGGTTGAGTTCGCCAGTGCAGAAAACTGACGGCCACCATATTTCTTCGAAATGATCAGTGAGAAAAAACGTTCTTTACGTAGGTATTCCCACACCTCTTTCGGTAGATCACGATCTTCTTTCACAATCTTATGATCATCGAGCATTGCAAGCAGTGTTTCTAGCTCGTTATCAATGAAAGCTTGCTCTTCAGCCGACAAGGTCGGTTTTGGATAATGATGCAGTTTGGAGAAATCTGGCTTCCCAGAAAACAGCTCCGCGTCCCACCAAACACTTCCCGCTTCCATTGCTTCCTTCTCTGTTTCAGACAAAGGAGGAAGTACTTTTTTGAACATTTTAAATGCTGGGTCGCTGACCCATTTTTTTCTTAGAGAGCACATAGTTCAGATCCTTTTGTTCACTTGGTGGAACCTGTTGGTCCTTGTTTGTATTTTAATAATAGCTACTCAGCGGACATGCCGGCTGAGAGATAGGGAATCAATAGATCAACGACAGATTTCACGTCGGTCTGTTGATTAAATTTACTGTCTGCAATTTCCACTAACGCTTGGCTAGAAGCCATGGTGAAAACACACGTACCTAAAGTGAAGTGCAAACGCCAGAATAGTTTTTCTTCCGTCAACGCTGGGTTGGCTTTTAGGATGGAGGCGATAAAAAGCTCCAGCACTTCGGCATAACGTGTCGTGATAAACCATCTTAGATGGCCCTGCACGTCGGTATAGCCTCGACCGATGAGAAGCATAAAAAGGCTGGTACCATTGGGCCTGACATCATTGAGCTCTCTTAGCGGCAATCGAAGCGACTCAAACACTTCATCCATCGTATAGCTCTCTTGACTATTGAGCTGAGTCAGAGATTGCTTTACCGCAGGCATCAGTGCCTCTAAGTAACGGTTAAGTACTGCACGAACTAAGGTTTTCTTATCGCCAAAATGGTAGTTCACGGACGCAAGATTAACGCCTGCTTTACCCGTTATGGTGCGCAATGACGTGTCATTAAAACCGTATTCCGCAAATAAACCTTCGGCTACATCAAGGATTTTTTCTTTTGTACTGCTTCTTGGAGCCATTTTAATCACCCGTATCAAACAACTGTTTGAAATATACGTTTGACACCATAAATTAACAAGCAATTAACATCACACTTTTCAACATTGGTCCGACCAGATGATGAATTTATTTGTTATGTGGTTGAATTTAATAATTTTTAAAATAAGAATAATTTTTTTAAAATTTTTTGGAACTGTTTAGAATTGAGGTGGTCTGAATAGATGTAACAAAAAGGGCAATTTAAAGTTCTACTGGCCGTCAAACTTGTTTCTTACTTTCTGTTACGTTGCTGCTTTATCTTATTAACTCCTATGTTTGTATCTGCCCAGACCCAATTGGTACTGGGCTTTTTTTTTGCTCTTCTCGCAACTACGATGCCAAGTGGTTGTAATCCTTCTCTATGTACAGATTTATCTTCAGCCTTTAGAGCGACCAAGAAAAGCCCCTGCATTCTAGCAGGGGCTTAAGGAAGAAAGTTGGGGAGCCGTTAGCTTACAGCTTTCTTGCTCTCAACTGCCGTTTTTGGCAGTGATGTGTGTAGTAAGAAATAACCTAGCAATGCTGCTGTCGTTGAACCCATCAAAATGCCCAAGCGAGAGTAAGTATCAAACTCTGGATTTGCACCACCAAACGCCAGCGATGAAATAAAGATCGACATGGTAAAACCGATACCACAGAGCACCGACACGGCAAAAATGTGCTTGAAGTTCACACCTTCAGGCAATTTAGCCACACCAAACTTCACCGCTGCCCAGCTAAAGGTGAATATACCCAGTGGTTTACCAACCAACAGTCCTAGTGCGATACCGAGCGGCAACATCGAAGTCAAGCCAGAAAGAGAAACCCCTTCAAGCGAGATACCAGCGTTAGCAAAAGCAAAGACAGGCAAGATAGCAAAAGCAACATATGGGTGAAGCGCATGTTCCATGTGTTTCAACGGAGAGTGTTCACCTTTTTTGCCTTGTAATGGGATAGAGAAACCAATCACTACACCGGCCAAGGTCGCATGGACACCCGATTTCAGTACCGCTACCCACAAGATAAAGCCGACAACGATATACCAAATTAACTTTGTCACATTCTTAGCGTTTAGCATGAACAAGACACCCGTCATCGCGAATCCAATCGTCAACGCCAGTGTCGACAAATCGCCACTGTAGAAGAGTGCAATAATCACAACGACGCCCAAGTCATCGATGATCGCTAATGCCAAAAGGAACACTTTAAGACTGACAGGAACGCGCTTACCTAGCAGCGCCATGATACCCAAAGCAAATGCAATATCGGTCGCTGCTGGAATTGCCCAACCTTTAATCGCTTCCGGATCATTGCCATTAAACGCAACATAGATAAGCGCTGGTGCCAACATACCACCCACGGCGGCAATCGCTGGGAAGATCGCAGTTTCACGCGATTTCAATGCACCTTCTAATAATTCACGCTTAACTTCCAAGCCGATAAGCAAGAAGAAAATTGCCATTAGGCCATCATTTATCCAGTGAGATACTGACATGCCAAATACATAAGTATGCAAAATCGCTTGATAACTTTCATTGAGAGGCGAGTTTGCAATCACCATTGCGATCGCGGCAGCGATCACAAGCAAAATACCGCCAGCAGATTCCATTTTAAAAAAGTCACGAAGGACATCGTTCATGATTTCACCCTTTTATTTATAATCGTAATCAACGAACTTCAAAGAATGTCAGCAGTGTATAGATAACCATTTTGTAGGAATAATCGCTTGTTTAGATGTTTAACTTCGGTTTTTCCGACAAAAACCTATTATCACGTCGTTGTATTACAGATGTTTTATGTTTCAAGCCATTGAAAAGATTATAGCGGCAACGTTGCACACATGTTAGCCAAACGCGTTATTATTCACAAATCGTAACAGATAAAACAAAAGGCCCAATCGGACCTTTTGTTTTAATAACCAGTTAATTGCATGAAACCGTGACCCGATTTGCTCCCCGACACTTCTATCGGCCCTTCCCAATATGGAATCAAGAATGGAAGCCACATTTCTGCGTAGAGCGCTTTCGTCTGCACGTAAATATCCTGACTAGGGACTTCTATTGCCCACTGCAAAGGCACGCGTCTACCATCTGTCAACGTGGTGTATAAAATCGGATAAATGGTTACTTCTTTTTCCGTCAAAGGAATCACTTTTCCAGACGTAGTAGATAATGTGCCAAAAATATAGGGTAGCCTACTTCGATGGCGGTAACGGCTCACACTTAACGCTTTATCGTTGTCCAGTTGCAACGTGAACCAGTCCCAGCCTTGCTGCCCTTCACCGAACAAGTTACTGCCCCACTCTTTTTGCAGCCATGCTTGCCCAGCAACCTCAATTCTGCGTCCATCAAGAGAAAGTATCCCTTTCACATCCAAGAAGGGAGCACTCACACTAAAAGAGGCAACGGATTCTAAGTCATGTTTAATCTGGTAGCCTTTATCACCATTTAACACAAATGGTCCACCGGTCCTTGTTGCTAACTCAATTGAAAAATCATCGGTATCCACACTTAAGCTTCCCGGAAATGGAGTGCTCCCCAACGCTCTCCACGACCAGTTATCGATCCACATTCGGAAAGGTTTATTCGTGGAACCCGCTTGTCCAATACCACCGCGAGCCACTCTTTGCTCAAACACAATATTTTTGGGGTCGGTAAGAACAATGTTTGCGAGATAAAGTTGTGGGTTTTGCCAACCACTGACTTCTCTTTCATCGGTAGCAATACGGAACATGCTGAACTGAACAGTATAAACTTGTTCTTGTGCGTCTTTTAGCGTAGCGAAATAGTGCCACCATTCATGTTGGTACTGCTCGTGAAACTTAAAATCATCCGGCAAAGTCACTTTTTTATTCGGCAAAACTGGCTCAAATATGGTTTTGTCTTGAATGCCTAATGAGGTTTTCAAATGATAATCTTGACCCTTATTGTCGCCAGGTTTTGACCAATACCAGCCTAGAAAGGCCGTACTGATTGCCACCACGATGAAGATGGCAATCAGTACTGCATTCTTTGATTGCACGGCATGTGATTTCATTTAAAACGAATCCCTTAGCGATTTCATTGGTGTGTTTTTGATTAAGCGCAACACGGGTAACGCACCTGCCAGCATAATCGCAATCATTGCCCACAGAATGGTTTGGCCGTATTCAAACACATCGATCTGCAGTTGCAAAGACCAACCAAAAGATTGCTTGATGACAATATCAACCACTAACGTCGCTAAAGCCATGCCTAGAGGCACCGCAATCAAAGCAGAAATTACACCAAAAACAAACAACTGTAGGCCACCCAAAACGATCAGTTCTTTGCCCGATACACCCAAGCAACGTAAAATTGAAATATTTTTCTGACGGCTCATTTCGCCAGCTAGTGTAGCAAAGAAGAGGCCAAAGACCGCAATCACGAGTGTAATGTTGCCCAAGGTGTCGGCAATCGCGAACGTGTGATCAAAGACTCTCATCGCTTGACTATAGATATTGTTATTATCAAACACTCGTTCAGACGTCAGTCTAAAGATGTTTTCTAGACGATGCTTGAGACCTTCACCATTCACGTTTTCTTTTAACAACACACCTAAACCAACGTTGCCCGTACCAGCAAAGGCATAAAGCCAGTTCCGATGAGATAAAAGCACTTGATTGTAGGGGTTACCATAGTCGTAATAAACGCCAACCACATGCCAGCCTCCCCCAAGAGGGGCAGCAAGATCAAGATAATCGCCGGGTCGGATATCGAGTTTTAAAGCCATCGATTCACTGATCATGACGCTTTTACTATGATGTAAGTGATACCAATAGTTGGGTACGCCCAGCTTCACCGTAAGCGCTTCCAACTCGCCATCACTTGGTCCTGTGCTGACCACTTGAACAACGTCACGCTCCCCTGCCAGCTCTTTCTCCCAGCGCCACCACACTTCATCCACTTCTGGCTGAGCTTCCAACCAATGACTTAAACGTGCGGCGGAATTGTTAGTGGGGTAAATATAGAGATCAGCTGCGAGACGCTGTGTTAACCATTTGTCCGTGGTATCTCGGAAGCTGCCCACCATGGTTTCAACACCAATATTGGCAGCCAACGCCAACATGAATGCCATCATAGCGACCCCACGATAACTCATACTGGCAGCCATATCGGCGAAAAACCAACGTAAATTCACCCAGCGCAAAGTATAAGAAAAGCTGTTAAATACCTTCCACATTAAAAAAGGCGTGAACAACGCCACACTCATCAGCATTAGTGCAATGATTGTAAAACCTGATTCTGGTGTTTTAGGCGCCTGATACACCGCAATGGCTGCCACACTGAATCCACAGGCAGCGAGCGCCTGCCAGGCAAATTCACGACCAGCAAATCTCACCAGAGAAAGCTTGGAAGAGAGTCGTATCGGTGGCGATTTTAGCAGGCGAATTAACGGCCAAAGGCAGGAAATTAACGCTCCCAAAACCGCCAGCAACAAGCTGTATAAACTCGATTCCCAACTCCAACCGATCGAAAGGCCAACGTTGGCATCGTACAAATCCCCTAAACTAGCCGATACAGCCGGAATCAGTTCATTGGCGAGGACGAGACCCAATAAATTGCCACATCCCCACGCGACTAAAACGAGAATGGCGAGTTCAAGCAACAGTGCTTTTGCCAACTGCATACCTGTCACACCCGTTTGGCGCAAAATTCCCACAAGCGGCTGGCGTTGGATCAATGACAAAGACATGGCTTGATAGAAGATAAATAGCCCGACCAGAAATGACAACATGCCCATTGCCGTGAGGTTTAGGTGAAACGCTTTGGTTAACGACTCCAATTCATCTTGGCTGTTGCGTACTAAGGTCAAGCCATTCGGCAGGTAGCGTTTCAAATGTTCTAGCTTCTCTGGCGGCATTTCTGCGCAAGCGATGACAGAGAGGCCGGAGCTACGCTTTAGCATCCTCAGCAATGAGATATCTGCAACCATACGACTGCCATTTAGACGCTGATCTCGATCGACCTTCAATGGCCCCAATTGGCTTCCATCGTCTAACGCAATAAAGTCGCCATCTTGCCAAGCCATATGTTTCGCTAAATCTTGGCTGATCAAAATCGGGTATGGCGGATTCATTAACGCCAGTGAGGTGGCGCGATTTAAAGAGGTTTCTTTCTCCAACTGCAACATGGCAACAGGATCCATACCTATCAACGTTAGACCCATCCCATCTGCCGTTTTGATCTGGTGCATGTCGAAAGGTGTGCATTGCTGGAAGCCAGCTCGGCGTAATTGAATATAGAAACCTTGTGGAATTTTATTGGCGCTGTGCTTTGGGCGGATGCGGTACGGCAAAGGGTTATTGAAGAGTTTTTCACCGTTTTGATAGCTTTCTTGCGCATGATGATTGATGGCTGTCACACCAACCAATAAAGACACGCCTAACGTGAGGCCAAGCCACACCAATAATATTTGTAGCGGGTAACGTCTGTAGTGACCAAGTAGCGCCTTAACTACGGGCCATAACATGCAGTTGCCCCCCTTGCAGGCGAATCATCCCTTCCATGTGTTTGGCCACTTTTTCACTGTGTGTTACCAACAACAAGGTGCAGTCTAGCTGACGGGTAAGCGAGGTGAGTAAGCGCATCACTGCTTCGGCATTGCGTTCATCAAGGCTACCAGTGGGTTCATCCGCCAACAGCAATTTGGGTTCCATATACAACGCTCGAGCAATGGCCGCTCTCTGCTGTTGTCCCCCAGACACTTCTTCCGGATAACGCCCAAGAAGCGGCATGAGATCCAAAGCCGATAAAATTTGACGCCACAATCCCTTATCATCAGGAAGGCCCTTTAATTGGCGGCAAAAACGAATATTGTCGGCAATATTGAGTGTAGGTAACAGGTTGAATTGCTGGAAGATATGGCCAATATTATTTCGGCGGTAGGCAGTTCGAAGATGCTCTGGAGCATCGTTCATAGCAAATCCCGGAAACATGATTTCGCCAGAATCAACAATGTCGAGGCCGGAAATCAAGTTCAACAAAGTGCTTTTGCCAGAGCCACTTTCCCCCATCAAAGCAAGTTGTTCCCCTTGCTTTAGGGACAATTCAGCACCTTGTAGTACGGGATGAAACTCGCCTCCATCCACATAGCCTTTACATAGGTCTGAAAGTTGTAGCATTGTTCGAATCACTTTGTTGCTTTGAGAAATTGGAACAAGAATCTACACTAAAAACCTGATAACCGGAAGTATTTTGAGCCCTACATCACGCTATTTCGGGTTTCCTTTGCCTTGAATCAAAAGCTCTCCTTTTTAAATCACTTACCGACAAAATAGACAGCAAGCGCTTGAGTCGACAATGAAAATGCGACAACATGAAAATATTCAGACAGGAGCATTACTCGTTAAGGAAAACGGAATGAAAAAAGTGCTGGTGTTAGGGGCCTCTGGCTACGTGGGTTCACAGTTGATCCCGCAGCTTCTTGAGCAAGGTTATCAGGTCACGGCGGCGGCAAGGCACATAGATCATTTGCGAGCGCGAGTGCTGCCCCACCCTTCTCTGAACTTTCACTACCTGGATCTGGCCGATCAAGAACAAACCCAGGCACTGATCCCCCAATTTGAGCTCATTTACTTCCTTGTCCACGGCATGGCCCATGGACACGACTTTGTCGACTACGAGTTATCGCTTGCCGATCATTTCTATCAAGCACTTGTGGACAGCGATGTTAAGCACGTTATTTATCTCAGTGCCATCCAACCGCAATCGGGCTGCTCGCAGCATTTACTGGCGAGAAAAATGACTGGGGATGTGATTCGTAAAGCCAATATCCCCGTCACCGAGCTACGCGCGGGCGTCATTATCGGCCCCGGCTCTGCGGCTTTCGAAATTATGCGCGATTTTGTTTACCACTTACCCATTCTGATCACGCCCAAATGGGTCGACTCAAAAGCCAATCCGATAGCACTCGACAATTTGAATCATTACTTGTTGCGTCTAGCGGAGGAAACACCAGAGCAGCACCACACTTACGAAGTCGGTGGACCCGATACCCTCTCCTACCGAGATCAATTTCGCACCATTTGCCAAGTCACCAAGATCCCGTTCCGCTTGGTCAGCTCTGCGTTACTCACGCCGAGGCTTGCCTCTCATTGGCTTGGGCTAATCACTTCGGTGCCCTCCAATATCGGCAAAGCCCTTTTGGCAGGCTTAGAGCACGACTACATTGCTAACTCCCAAGCAATACGAGAAAAATACCCTCAACCACTGATTCGTTACCAAGAGGCTGTGGCTCAAGCGGTTGAAAATGAAGGTACTTTCGTGAGGAGCAATGTTTGGGGATTTGATCCAACCGCACTTCAACGTTGGCAGCCAGGCTACGGTTACTACGCCAAACAGGCAGGAGCAAGCATTCGCACCCAAGCAAGCACAGAGTCACTTTGGACATGGGTGCAAAAAATTGGCAGCCGTGAAGAGGGGTACTTTTTCGCCGATATCTTATGGCGCACCCGCGAATGGCTCGATGTGCTATTTGGCGGCTCTCGGCCTGTTCGCCGCTCTCCAGCCGGCCCTGAGCTAAAAGTGGGCGACTATATCGATTCTTGGAAAGTGATTCGCTGTGAAAAGCAGCAATTTCTTTCGCTGTTTTTCGGCATGAAGGGGCCAGGCTTAGGTCGACTCGAGTTTACCATCCACGATCATGGCCATTATCGGGAGCTCAATGTCACCGCGTGGTGGCATCCACAAGGTTTTCCGGGCCTACTTTACTGGTTCGCCATGATGCCTGCTCACCTGTTTATTTTTAATGGCATGGTGAAAGCGATCGTAAAAAAGGCGCTAAACCATTAGCGCCTTCTCTGAAGTGTCTGCCTAACCACTAGCAAGTAAAGCTCAGCGGGATCTCCGCCAATTGGTTACCGAGGTTGCTCGGGAACACCAAATATTCACCATGATATTTGACGTTAGATTTATAGTCCGTCACCTTGTGAACCATAAACCCAGCCGCGCTCGCTTTCTCAACGAAACCGGCATGGTGACCGCGAACAAACCAGCTCATCGGTTTCACTAATAGCTCGCCGTCAAAACAGTTTTCGCACTGCTGCGCGCACAGTGCCAAAGAGTTCTGTCCTTCCGTGAAAATCTGCACTTTGCCACAGCCGACAATCGGATCTGAAGTCGACACTTCCCAGCCCGCGTTTTCCATTTCATCGAGAAAAGCTTCGATCTGTTTGTCGGTAATCGCTTTTGGTGCGCCCTCTTGGGCAAAGAACGAAGCATAAAACGCAGAAATACGTTGGAACGTTGGCAACAGCGCCGCGTCATTTCCTTTCGATCGTCCTGCTTTTTGCCAGCGAGTTAAGTCCGCGACAACACAACGGTCGAAACGCTGACCTTTCAGCGCTTTGGTCACCCAACGTACCAAAAAGTGGTTGTTGGCAATCGGTGCGTCGACCAATTTGCCCGATTGATGTTCCGCAGCCAGCTCAGCGAGTGCGGTATTCACTAAGCGCTGAATTTCACTTGTGTAGTTCGACATTATGCTTTTCGTCCGAAAATCCAATAAAACAGTGCTGAAAGCACAGAGCACGCAGACATCACTAGCACCATAGGCCAAGTCACTCCTGATGGCAGTATCGCAACCAAAGCACCAACTAGAGAGCCAGTGCCAAAACGCAATGTGCCCGCCAGAGAAGACGCCGTCCCCGCCATATTAGGGTAGCCAGAAAGCAATAGCGCCATTGCGTTACTGCCGATGGTAGAAAGTGTGCCGATAAATAGAACCACGAATGGTACCGTGCCCCATAGCCCAAGGTCTAGTAGCCAACTGACAAATAGACCAAGACCGGCGATCAATTGAACAGTCAGACCCAAACGCAACATGAAATGCGATCCCACTTTCTTCACCATTCGGCCATTTAGACTGGTCATGATGATCATCGCAACAATGTTCAAACCAAACAAATAGCCAAACTGATCGGGTGAAATGCCGTAAATATCAATATAGACAAACGAGCCTGCGGTTAAAAAAGCAAACATTCCCGAGAAAGAGAACGCGCCAGACAGAATCAACCCCATTGCCGTTTTGTTACAGCATAACTTTAAGTAGTTACGCATGGTCGTTTTGAAGCGCAATGGCTGTCGGTTTTCTAACTTGAGTGTTTCTGGTATTTGCCACCAAACAAGGGCGATCACGATAACGGCAAAAAACGCCAGCACCCAGAAAATTGAACGCCAACCAAACCAAATAGCGAGGTGACCACCGATCATCGGCGCGACAAGAGGCGCAATAGTGATCACCAATGTGACGAACGACATCGCACGCGCAAAGTCCTCGCGATCAAACATATCGCGAACCACGGCTTGAATGATCACCGCAGCCGCGGCACCAGCAAAGCCTTGCGCCGTGCGCACATACGTTAACGCATCAATGCCATTAGTGGTGGCACTGACCACCGCCGCTAGGCCAAAAAAGAGCACCCCAAGCAATAAAACCGGACGTCGACCAAAACTGTCTGCCAGTGGACCATGAATCAGCTGGCCGAGCGCAAAACCTGCAGTATAAGCGGTTAGAGTAAACTGCACCGCACCGGCATCGACGCCCAAATCGCGTGCTATGGTCGGCATCGCTGGTAGATACATGTCGATGGCCAAGGGTGTCAACGCACCGATGGCACCGAGTACAGCAAACAAAAAGAGACTAATTTGTGATTGGCTAACGGCTTGAGATTGATTGGTCATTAATGCTCCGTTTTGGTTGCGATTGCGTCGCAACACTCCGGTCGCAATACAATCTCGTTGCCCATGTTCCACAACAGTTTGCCAAACGTTGGCCGTTGTCCTTTCTGCTAGAAATTCTGGGAGGGAAATGATGGCGTGATGCCATAGCAGCCTGCGTGAAGAGGTTAAAGAAATGTCAGCAGGCTGAACTATTGTGATACAGATTAGGCAGAAACACTAGTTCCGTATAGGAACTAAATCATTTCCAAACAGAGTCTATTTCTTCCTGAGTGAGGTAACGGTATTCTCCCGGCTCAAGACTTTCATCCAGCTCGATCGCGCCAATACGCTCACGATGTAATTGCTCAACTTTGTTACCCAATGCCGCGAACATGCGTTTCACTTGATGGTATTTGCCCTCATGGATAGTCAGCAGCACTTCGTTTTCATCCGCATTGACGATGGTCATCTGCGCTGGAAGCGTTAGCTCCTTTTCGTTACGCAATTGTACGCCTTCGGCCAGTTTTTCTGCATAATCACTGCCAATCGGGTCCGCCAACCAAACACGGTAAGTTTTGTCGCATTTATGCTTAGGCGAAGTAATACGGTGTGACCACTTACCGTCGTCGGTGATCAACACCAAGCCCGTGGTATCCACATCCAAACGACCTGCAAAATGAAGCTCATCCATTTTTACTTCGTCTAATAAAACAAACGCAGTGTGGTTAAAACCATCTTCATGCGAGCAGACAAAACCTTCAGGCTTGTAAAGCATAATGTAACGCGGTCCTTGCATAGCCAGCTCGCGCCCTTGCCATTCAACCACACACTCTTCCGTTACTTTTACCGCACCGCTTTTTTGCACTTGTTCGTTAACAGTCACTTCACCACTTTTTAGAATCTTAGTGGCCTCTTTTCGCGTCGCGCCAAGCGCATCGCAAAGAAATTTATCTAAACGCATGAATACCTCATCTGGTTAAGGTCGGGTATTATAGCGAGCTCACAAAGAATAGTTGAGTGATTTCATCGTTTCCATGTACACCCTCAGACCTTATCAAGCCGACTCAGTCAAAGCCGTTGTGCATTATTTTCGCCGCCATTCCACGCCGGCAGTCATTGTACTGCCAACTGGGGCGGGCAAAAGTTTAGTGATTGCCGAATTGGCACGATTGGCGAAAGGACGCGTATTGGTTCTGGCACATGTAAAAGAGCTGGTTGAACAAAATCACGCGAAATATGAGGGATATGGCTTACAAGGTTCGATTTTTTCGGCAGGATTGGGACGAAAAGAAACCCAACATCAGGTGGTTTTCGCCTCTGTTCAATCGGTCGTTCGAAATTTAGAGCAGTTTCGTAATCAATTCTCTCTGCTGGTAATCGATGAATGCCACCGAGTACCGGAAGAAAAAAGCAGCAGCTATCAAAAAGTCATTAGCCATTTAACGGATCTCAATCCGGGGATAAAAATCCTCGGCCTAACGGCCACGCCTTATCGCTTAGGCATCGGCTGGATTTACCAGTATCACACTCGCGGCCAAGTTCGCAGCGAAGACGCGCGATTTTTCCGCGATTGTATTTTTGAATTACCCATTCGCTATTTGCTCGATGAAGGCTTTCTTACCCCAGCCAGAATGATGGACGCCCCCGTCTTGGCGTATGATTTTTCACAGTTGAAACCCGCTAACACTGGCCGCTATAAAGAAGCAGAGCTGGATATGGTGATCGATAAAGCCAAGCGTGCGACACCGCAGATCGTTGAGCAAATCCTTCATCTCGCCCAAACCAAGCAGGGTGTGATGATTTTTGCAGCCACGGTGCGTCATGCCCAAGAGATCCACGGCTTATTGCCCGTAGATGACAGCGCTATCGTCATTGGTGACACGCCGACACCAGAACGAGATGAGATCATCCGTCGCTTCAAAGCGCGTGAAATCAAGTTTTTGGTCAACGTCTCGGTGCTCACAACAGGTTTTGATGCGCCCCATGTTGATCTGATTGCGATTCTGCGCCCTACCGAGTCCATCAGCCTTTATCAACAAATTGTAGGGCGTGGTTTGAGGCTCTCCCCCGGCAAAGAAGAATGTTTAGTGCTCGACTACGCGGGTAACAGCTATGACCTTTATCAACCAGAAGTCGGCGATCCCAAACCAGACTCAAACAGTGAGATCATCACCATTCCCTGCCCTGCTTGCGGCTTTAATAACAACTTTTGGGGCAAGCTCGACAGCAATGGCTTTTTGTTAGAGCACTTTGGCCGACGCTGCCAAGGGTATTTCACTGACGAAGAGAGTGGAGAGCGAGAGCATTGTGGTTATCGCTTTCGCGCCAAATATTGCGGTGAATGTGGCGCTGATAATGACATTGCAGCGCGCATCTGCCACGAATGCGATGCCACTTTAGTGGACCCAGATAAAAAGCTCAAAGAGGCGTTAAATCTCAAAGATGCGTTAGTGTTTGAATGCCTTGAGATGGTGTTGAGTGTGCATAAAAATCCTGAAGGCAAATCGCAGCTAAAAGTCAGCTATCTCGGCGATAATCAAGCCCAAGTGCATGAATTTTGGCCTTTAACCACCGCCAAACAGAAATTGCTGTTTAAGAATCAGTTTGTGCGACCTCACTTGGCAGACAAACATCGTCCTTTCGAAGAGGCCTCGCCAACCAAAGTTGTGGCTCACCAGCATCGATTCCGACCGCCACAATTTGTCATCGCCCGTAAAAGTGGCCGTTTTTGGAAGATGCGCGATAAAATTTTCGAAGATGAACTGCAAGAGCGCTAGCCTGATTCGGAGAGACAAGGTTCACTTTCGATTCATCTTTATTCATTTATACTCGGCTCACACTCTTTACCAAGGTAAGAACATGTTAAATAGTAAGCTCACTTGCGCTCTTTTATTCTCTTCTCTCCTTGTTGCGCCCGCCATGGCGCAAAACCTTGAGCAAGATGGCCACAGACTTGTACAGGACGTCTACAAAGAAGGCACGGCAATCGAGTTTGATGAAGATCAGAACGAAGTCTACCAAGCTGTGCAGCAAGGGTTGATCAAGCCTTTTTCTGAACTTTATTCTACCGTCGACAAACAACTCAATGGTCGCCTGATCAAAGTCGAGTTAGAAGAAGATGATGACGAATGGATCTATGAGTTAAAATTGGTCCATGATAATCACATCATCAAAGTGGAGTACAACGCCACCACCTTGGAACTCATTGAGATAAAAGGTCGAAATTTACACGACGTCATCAAGAAATAGAGAAAGATCATATGAAAATTTTGGTAGTGGAAGATGACCCTCGTTTGGGCGAACAGATTATTGAATCCCTCGAAAAAACGGGCTGGGTGCCTGAGCTTTCTCAAGATGGAATCGATGCTTTGTACCGTGCGACGTCAGAAGAGTGGGATGCAATAGTGCTGGATCTGGGCCTACCGAAGCTAGACGGATTAACCGTACTAAAAGGCATTCGTGACGAAAACATCAACACACCAGTGGTTATTTTAAGTGCGCGAGATACCCTTACTCAACGCGTGGAAGGCTTAAACGCAGGTGCCGATGATTACTTAACCAAACCGTTTGAAATGGTTGAACTGATCGCTCGTATTCGCGCCCAATTGCGCCGAGCCTCCGGTAACGCGTCACCAGTAATGCAAATCGGAGACCTGAGTTTGGACACACGTACGTCAAAAGTGATGTGGCAGGGTCAAGCGGTGAGTTTGACCGCACTGGAATACAAAGTGGTTGCCTATTTTGTGCATAACGCCGATAAAGTGATTTCACGTACTGAGCTGGTGGAACACATCTACAAGCAAGACTTCGACCGTGATTCCAATACCATTGAAGTCTTCATTGGACGCATTCGTAAGAAGATCGCACCCAATATCATTAAAACCGTTCGCGGCCTTGGGTATCGGCTCAATGCCAACTAAGCGACCGCTTTTCAAGCACCTCAGCTTAAAAAGCCGCCTATTTTTGGCGGCTTGCCTGTGGGTGACCGCAATGATCATCGCCGCCGGTGTCGGGATTCCCAAGCTGGTTAAAGAGTATTTAGTCAGTGATGTGGAAAGCCAACTGCGCTTGGCGCTAGATGAAATTTCGGCCAACCTTGAAGCCGGTAAGAATGGCAGTATTGTGCTTTCATCACGGCTTTCCGATCCTCGTTTCAGTCAGCCATACAGCGGCCTATATTGGACGGCAACCATCAACAACCAAACTCTGCGTTCTCGCTCTCTTTGGGATCGCACGATTCAAATCAAGCAAGGTCCCATACGAAAAACGGTGCTTGGGGCGAAAAATGAACGTTTAATTGTGTTAGAGCAGGATGTATTTCTCCCTGAGTACGTGAAACCCGTCCACATTGTGATTGGCATGGATGAAGCGCCGATGAAATCCACCTTGGACCATTTAACTGGACAACTGTGGATGATTCTCGGTCTGCTCTTTGTTGGCGTCATGACCGTGATTGGTTTGCAAATCGCTTGGTCATTCCGACCATTAGGGAAATTACAACGCGAGCTCAAAGCGCTAAGAGCCGGTAGCCAACAACAGCTCGAAGCCAGTTATCCAGCGGAAGTATCGCCGCTGATCGATGATCTCAATGCCCTGCTCTTCCATTATCAAGAGTTGTTGCAACGTGCTCGCAACCATGCGGGCAACTTATCTCACTCCTTAAAAACACCGCTATCTGTTTTGCGTAACGAAATCAGCCAATTGGATATCGAATCAAGCCACAAGCTCTTACCACCGGTTGAACAGATTCAGCAGCATATTGATTACCATCTTGGTCGTGCTCGAATGGCCGGCTCGATGAATATTCTTTCGGTGAAATCCAACCCTTCTGAGCGTGTCGATGCCATTTCCATAGCGTTCGATAAAGTCTATGCCGAGCGAGATCTATTGCTTATCAACGAACTGGACAGTGAACTGGAGGTGGCCGTCGATCAAAGCGATCTCGACGAGATGCTGGGTAACTTACTTGAAAACAGCTACAAATGGGCACGCAGCCAAATTCGAGTCCATAGCACACTAACAAGCGACGACCAGCTTACGCTCATCATCGAAGATAACGGGCCAGGAATCGCTGAGGAACACCTCACTCAGGTGCTGAAACGGGGTGTTCGCCTTGATGAGACCACGCCAGGTACCGGCCTAGGACTGAATATTGTGGCGGAAATGGCCTACAGCTATCGCGGCGATCTTACGCTAGAACGCAGCCAACTTGGCGGTTTACGCGCCAATTTAACCCTTAAGCTGGCAGCAAAGGGTTAGCGACGATAAGAAACCACTATAAAACAGCGCTTTTGGCGGAATATCAGTTGCTCAAAGCACGGTTGAGTGGTAGTATCCGCGCTCGCTTTGACAGGAAACTTCCCGTTGAAGCCATACTTACTTCTGTAAGGTCGCATTACAGAGTATGAAATTAACTTTTACTAATTTGAGAGTAAAACTATGAAATTTGAAGCAGTAGTACGTACTGAACTAGGTAAAGGTGCGAGCCGCCGCCTACGTCTTGCTGGCCAATTCCCAGCAGTTGTTTACGGTGGTGAAGCAGCACCAGTTGCAGTAGCACTAAACCACGATGACATCGTAAACCAAATGGACAAGCCTGAATTCTACGAAGCAATCACTCTAGTGATCGGCGGCGAAGAAGTTAAGGTTAAGCCACAAGACGTTCAACGTCACGCGTTCAAGCCAAAAGTTGAGCACATGGACTTCATCCGTATCTAATTCCTCACCAGGGAATTAATCGGATTTAATCCAACCTTTTGCATATATAAGATTCTCGGCCTTACCATCCGAACAATCTAAAAAATTCGAAACCCCAGAGACTTACCACCTCTGGGGTTTCACCGTTTTATGCCCTTTCCTACGTTTATACTCTCTCCCACATCGCTGCCTTCTTTAAGATGCACCATCAAAACGCAAACCATCCAAAAGGCTTACTCCTTTTCATTCTATAATTTGCACTGCCTTTGCATTTTCTGTAATCAGCTTCGACGCAACTTGAAGCAACTGCACATTAATCCTGATCGACGCTTTTAATTACCGCACGCTTTCTGCTACTTTCCGCTCAATTTTTTACTCGATCACCGTTTATATACAAACTACTTGGTGTGACAGTTCGGCAGCCAATAATCCTCCCTCGACAAACATCACGAGAAACGCTTTCGAGGGTGAGCTTTTTGGGCCGATAGCACTGCGCCAGCAAGTAGGAAAGGAATCTATGAATTTTTGGCAAATACGCATTCTACCCGTCACTCTTTTGGGTGCTCTGTTATCGGGATGCGGCAGTGACAGCAGCAACTCATCCCCGGCAGAACCCAGCCGTCTAGAACCGAACCAACGCTACGATTTGCTTTATCGAGCGACCTTTGGCCCAACCCCGAATAGTTATCAACAAATGGCGTCAGTTGGCTACCAAGCTTGGTTGGATCAGCAATTTTCAATGCCCCCCTCATTCCATTTTCCGCTCTTACAAAGTTATGTGATTGAGGGCGATACGCCCACTCAATCAGATCGCGTTGCAGTCTGGTGGCATCAGGTGAATCATGCTCCTGATCAACTGCGTCAGCGAGTCGCCTTTGCCTTGAGTGAGATCTTTGTTGTGTCACGTTATGGCGCCAGCCTCAATGGCCGTGCGCAAGAGCTCACACACTATTACGATATGCTGTTGGAACACGCTTTTGGCAATTATCGTGATCTGCTGGAAGCGGTAACTCGCCATCCCGTAATGGGCGACTACCTTTCGATGATGGCAAACCAGCACGCCGATCCGCAAAAAAACCGCTTCCCAGATGAGAACTACGCGCGCGAAGTGATGCAGCTATTTAGCATAGGTCTGTACCAACTCAACCAAGATGGCACCCCTTTACTCAATAACGGGGCCCTGCTCTCGACTTATTCACAAGATGACATCGAAAACTTAGCGCGAGTCTTTACCGGTTGGCACTTGGCGGACAAAAGTAATGGCAGTTGGACCAGTAAGCAGGGAGATTGGTTTCAAGCCATGGCACCTTATGCGGACAAACACGATAGCGATGAGAAGTTCGTCATGGGTGAGCGCTTCCCTGCTGGGCAAAGCATTGAACAAGATATGGCTCAAGCGATGGCGATGTTGACCAACCACCCCAATACCGGTCCATTCATCGCTCGCCTACTTATCCAAAGGCTAGTCACGTCCAACCCGTCCCCTCAGTATGTTGAACGTGTGGCTTTGGCCTTTAATGACAATGGCAACGGCATACGAGGCGATCTCAAAGCCGTCATCCAAGCTATTTTGCTCGACCCAGAAGCACTCAATGGCCCAACAGAGCGCTTGAAAGAGCCGCTGATTTCAATGGCCAATCTTTACCGTGCGCTCGAAGCCAAAAGTGCCGACCCAACCGGACGTTACCACAACAGCAATGGTACGTTTTTCGCCTTTGGCCAAGCGCCTCTCTCTTCTCCGAGTGTGTTCAATTTCTTCTCGCCGGACTACGCGCCAAATGCGCAAATGAAGGAAAAAGGCCTAGTAGCGCCAGAATTTCAGATTCTAAGCTGGAACAACTTCATCAATATCAGTAACCAGATGTGGTCTACTACTGGAAACAGTCAATACGATTCAGAAGAAAACCCAAAGAAAATTGTCGTTAATCTCGCCCCGTTAGAAGCGCTCGCGAATGATCATCCCGCGCTGATTGCCGAGCTGAGCCGACGCTTTCTCTCCGAGCAAATCAGCCCAGAACTTGCGCTCATCATTGAGCAGAACTTAAATCAGCTCAAAGAGCACCAACAAAACACCAAAGTGCGTAATGCGCTGCATATCATTTTGAACAGTCAGGAATTTCACACCGAGGTAAACAACGCATGGTAACTCGTCGACAATTTATCTCTGCTCTCGCCGCCACACCTTTGGTATCGATGATGGGCAGCAAACCCAGCTTCGCTCTACCCACCAATGATTATAAAGCGCTTGTGTGCGTGTTTTTATTTGGTGGCAATGATGGCTTCAATATGTTGGTTCCGACCAGTGATGCCCATTACGATGAATATGCCCGCGCTCGGCCTGACATTGCATTAGCCAAAGAATCGCTATTGCCGCTGACATTGGCCACAGGTTCAACGCTCTCTTTGGGGCTTCACCCTGCCATGAGTGAACTGCAAGCATTAGTTAACCGCGGTAAAGCGATTCCCATTGTCAACAGTGGGGTACTCGTAGAACCCACAACCAAAACAGAGCTTCTCAATGGCACTCGCGCTCTACCGCCTTTTCTTTTTTCACACAACTCGCAACAAGCTGAATGGCAAAGGGGTTGGGCGGGCAGTTCCTCCACGTTAGGTTGGGCAGGCAGAATGATGGATGTGCTTTCCAATGGGCAGTTAGAAGTGAGCCCAACGTTCAGCATCAACGGCTATGTGCAGTGGCTGAATGGTGAGAAGCAGCGCGCGAACCTGATCAACCCAGATGGCATGCCCACTTTATGGGCAAACAACAATACGTTGAGGAAACAAAGCTTTGACCAAGTTTTGGCGCTGCAGCCCGATAGCCTATTTGCACAAGCTTTTGATCAGGTGAAGAGCGATTCTATTACCATTCGAGATCAGCTTTCAGCCGCGCTAGAGTCCTCTCCTGAGGAGCCACACTTCCCAGATAACCGATTGAGCCAACAGCTTCATACCGTGGCAAGATTGATCACATCCAGTGAACAACTGGGGCATCAAAGACAGGTGTATTTCGTTGGAATGGGTGGATACGACACCCATGCTAACCAATTGGTCGCCCATCAAACCTTGTTGGCTGAGCTAAGCCAATCCCTCGACGCCTTTAACACTTCGCTTGAAAACGCCGGGATCGCCCATCAAGTCACTACCATGACAATGTCCGATTTTGGCCGAAGGCTTGCCAGCAATGGCTCGGGAACGGATCACGGTTGGGCAAGCAATCACTGGGTCATGGGTGGCGCTCTGCAATCTGGTCGGATTTATGGCCAATGGCCTTCCCTCATCCTTGATGGGGAAAACGATTTTAATCGCGGCCGAATGATTCCAACCACCTCCGTCGAACAAATCGGTGCAACGGTGGCAAAGTGGATGGGTATTCAAACTGAGCAGCAATTGCTCGACGTATTCCCCAACCTCAAGCATTTTGCGCAAAAAGATTTAGGATTCCTTGCTGGATGATGTCTTGCGGATGATCAGTTGCTTTCATTGGCTTTTTGCACTTGGACAACTCTTCCCTTGCCTGCGGATTTTGCTTGGTACATGGCGATATCCGCCTCGTGAATGAGGCTATCCACATTGGTTGACGTCGTCTCGACGTCAACCGTCACTAATCCAATACTTGCGCCAATGACGAGGGCTTTGCGCTCAACAATCACTGGTATCGCAATCGTCTCAAGCAGTGCTTGAGCAATTTGGGTCGCTTCTTGCGTCGATTGATTCTTCAACAAAACGATAAACTCATCTCCGGCATAACGAGCTGCCATATCCTCCTGACCCACAGTATCCAGTAACCGCTGAGCGACCGCTTTCAAAAGGAGATCGCCTGTTTGGTGACCATACTCATCATTGACAGCTTTGAAGCCATCAAGGTCAATAAATAACAGTGAAAACGGCTGCTTACGCTCCAAGAATTTTGCTATCGCTTGTCTCACGGCAGTACGATTCGGCAAATCCGTGACAGCATCATGTGATGCGAGATGACGCGCGAAACGCTCTGCCGATTTCAGCTCTTTGGTTCTTTCTAAGACTCTAAATTCGAGCTCTTTTCGCCCGCGATTCACTTCATTAGCCATGAGATTGAAGCTTTCCACCAACGCTTGAGTCTCTTTAATTCCAGTAAAACCTTCGATGGTTTCCAAATGAGAGATGTGGCTCTCCGTCATTCCTTGAATTTGTTTAGTGAGTTTCCTTATTGGTCGCATTAGCAGGCCCGAGAGCTGCCAACTTAAGATAAAACAGATGACAAAACAGGCGATGGCTACCACCAACGTCACTTTTTTAAAATCGTTGATTGCAGCATCTAATTCACTCACAGGTTGAGGGATCATAATTCCCCAGCCTAACGTCGGCGTCACAGTAAACCCAGCAATCATGTCTGCCTTCATTGCTGGTGAATAAAAGCGCTCCACGCCTGTTTCACCTCTTAACATCCGTTTTACCACACTGATTTTGGCAATGTTTTTCGCCTGAGCTTGCCACTCTTTGTTTGGATGAGCCAAGACGCTTCCGGTGTTATCGACAATAGCGGCATGCCCTTTCTCGCCAAAGCTCACCGCCTCTTGAAGCTGAGCAACATACTCATTCGCCATCGCCGCCACCCAAACTCGACCGTATGTATCTTCGCGGTAGAGATAGAGGGTGGGAATGGGTAGACTTTGAGAAAAAACCGATGAGACCTGAGTGAATAGGCTGGCTCGGAATTCGAGACGTTCCGGTAAAAAAGCAGCATCACCAAAAATGATTTCCGGATTTGCTGCCTCTTTCTTGTACTGCCCTAAAGTATGTAAGTTGAGTTGTTTGAGCAGTTTTATCTGTTGAACGGTGATCGCTCCACTCTCAAGCTCTTCAGTGACAGCATTAAACACCGCAAGTACGTCTACGCTGTAGCGCTCCAAAGCGGCGCTCAGGTTTTTAGCGAGCAACAAATGCTTTTCATTGACGGCTTGATACTCTCTATCCAGCGCACGAACAACCGCCCAGTAAGAAAAAAAAACAATCGGCACCACAGAAACAAGCAGCATCACCGATAATAAGATGGAACGTAGAGAAGGTTGCAGCACAAACATAATCAATCCATATCAAAAGCAAGAATACCAACAAGCCTGTTGCCACCAACGCTTAGCAACAAAACTTGCTCTCAACTGCGCCAACCAACTTCTATAGATTCCCTATCCATTTATAAGATAAATGATTTAATTCGCCCTGGAAAACAAAACGTCGATACTCCTAGTACTACGTCCCATATTTCGTTGTGTTTGATACCGAAATCTTACTTCTTGGTAATGAATGTGCCACTAGAAACTCAATGTTATTTCATGATAAGTGAGTTAGCAGCCTAACCTTGTTAATCAATGCCCTATCGTGATGTGTCAGGTTTTTACATTCTCTTTGGTAGGAATTTTTCTGTTTACAAACAAGTCTTAAGACTCTTTTTTCCTTGCAAAATGTTAGAAAAACTCAAAACCAAAAAAATGAACAAAAAATAACCAAATCAGTATTGACGCGCCTACACTCCACTTCTAAATTTGATCAATGCCGCTGATGCCTACGCCATAATATGATCGTTGGGTAACTCGGTAACGTTACAGTCTCTTCGATGTCAGCAAAGAGACCGATGGCGTGTCTATCTGCTCTGAAAAAATGTGTTAATCGCTTGGCTATTGTGGTGAATAGCCTCCAGAGGTTTTGTGCCACTTGAGCACGAATGGGAGCAGGTGTTACGTCTTAAACACTGCTGCTATGTATTCACGGAGGTTAGAAATATGAAACGAGCCAGCAAATCCTATCGTCTACAGCTCATAAGAGAAGTGGTGACAAGACGAGAGCTGCAAACCAGTAACGACCCTATGGCGAATTACATCTATCAACTGATGACAGACAAAACGCATTCAACGCATGACGTTGAACAAAATCATAAATTTGTCGGTTGCCATTTTGATGAGCATGCCGGGGGGTGGGTAAACGATAAGTGGGGGCTAAAATAGTCATCAACGAATGCATTTGGCTCTCCTTAGTCAACACATCTCAAATGTGTGCTAGGGAGAGTTAAAATAAATCTTGCTGTGGGCTTTGTACTTCTTCTTTTGTGCTTGATGGATCTTTACCTTGTGCAAGCTTACGACGATAACGCTGACGACAGAGTTTAATCACGTGCAGCTGTTCACTTGGTGTCATGTTTAGCCAGTTAAAACGCTCTTCACGTTTACGCATGCATCCATTGCAATAACCTTTGTCATCCACACTGCAAACCCCCACACAAGGGCTGGGTACAGTGAAAAACTCCAATTGTTCCATACCGCCTCCTGCTGCTTATCGCTTTCACTGTTCACTCTAATCGTATCTCCATGAGCTAAGAAAGCATTCTCTAATAAAAACATGACCATGGTTGCTTTAAACGACAAATTTTCATACGAAACTATGACCGTATTCTGACAAATACAGTGTTCGATTAACTATACTTCCCACGTTCCCTAAATTCGGAGTTAATATAATGAAGCTTAGTTCAAAAACACTACTTGCTGCTATCTCAATGCCTATCCTAGTAACTGCGTGTGTAAGTAATGGTGACAACGTGAAACAATTAACAGCTCAAGATTTACAGCACCATAATTGGGAACTCGTCAGCATTGATGGCAATGCCATTACAATCAACGAACATCAGCAAGCCCCTCGTCTTGAAGTGGGTGAAAACATGATGGCCAATGGTAACGCGGGTTGTAATAACTTCTTTGGCCAAGCCGAGCTGAAAGATAACCAGTTCCGCATTGAAAAAATGGGCATGACCATGAAGATGTGTATCGATGACGCGATGAACACTGAGCAAGCCGTTTCTCAAACCTTGTCTGACTGGAGTGATATCACCCTTACTAAAGACAGCCTAGTGTTGAAAAACAGTAACCACACGCTCACATTCACATTAAAAGATTGGAAAAACTAGTCCAGTTTGATCGATTTTTTAGGGCCGCTTTTCGCGGTCCTTTTTATTATCTCGCGACTCTATACCTCACTTCCCCTCCTGTATTCTCTCGTCTTGCATCATGGGGCTTTCACTTTCTTTCTCCGCACCTGTTCATAGAACCATCAAAAACTGAACAACTTGCACACAAAACTCGTAAACATTTCAATAAATTCAATTTTTTCATTCATAATGAAAGAAAACCGAGACAAGCACGGTCTCTGGTTGCAACACATAAAGCTCAACATGAAAGGAATGTTATGAAACGGCTGACAACACTACTGACTGGCGCGCTACTCTCTGCCAGCGTTTTTGCTACCACACCCTCTTGGCAACAAATCGAAGAAAAAGCACAAGGACAAACGGTCTTTTTCCATGCATGGGGCGGTAGCCAAGAGATCAATGACTATCTTCGTTGGGCTGGAGGCGAACTGAAAACTCGCTATGGTGTCACGCTTAAGCACGTCAAAGTCACCGATATTGCTGAAACCACCACTCGACTCATCGCAGAAAAAGCAGCGGGGAAAAACCAAGGCGGAAGTGTTGATATGGTTTGGATCAACGGTGAAAACTTCAAGTCCATGAAGAACAATGACCTACTTTACGGACCTTTTGTTGAACAGCTTCCAAGCTGGCAATACGTCAATAAGGCGCTGCCAGTAGACAGCGACTTTTCAGAACCCACTCTGGGGCTCGAAGCGCCATGGGGCGTGGGCCAATTGGTGTTTATTCATGATGAAAAAACACTTAACAATCCGCCCAGTTCGTTTTCAGAAATGCTGAGCTATGCAAAGGCGTACCCGAATCGCGTCAGCTACCCACGCCCTCCTCAGTTTCACGGCACCAGTTTTTTGAAAGCGGTGCTCATTGAGCTAACGGATAACGACCCAGCATTAGCGAAACCGGTCAACGAGCAAGAGTTTCAACTCATCACTAAGCCACTTTGGCAATATTTGGATGAGTTTCACCGTGTTGCTTGGCGTCAGGGAAAACAATTCCCAACGGACAGCGCTGAGTCTTTTCAACTATTGGATGACGGCCAGTTGGATTTAGCCATCACCTTTAACCCAAATGCGGTTTACTCCGCTCAAGCGAATGGCACGCTAGCAGAATCAACCAAGACATTTGCCATGAGCAAAGGTGCGCTATCGAACATTCATTTCCTCGCCATTCCTTGGAATGCAAACGCAACGGAAGGGGCACTGGTCACCATTAACTTCCTGCTCAGTCCAGAAGCGCAGTCACGCAAAGGCGACCTGTCGATTTGGGGTGATCCCTCTGTATTGGAGAATCAGTATCTCACTGGCAGCGCTAAAAATACGCGCCTATTTAAATCGGTTGCTGAGCCACATCCAAGCTGGCAAACCGCGCTTGAAGCCGAATGGCAAAAGCGTTACGGCAATTAATTCGACCACAACCAAGAGCAAATGCAAACGAGAGCACGATGTTTAGAGCCGCTTATTTGATACTGATTTTAGTATGCATTGCCCCCGTTATTCCGGGCTTATTCGGCGTGTTGCTCTCGTCTTTTGGTTATATTCCTCCCGTTGGCTTGCACCAATTGTCTTCGATCGGATTTGATGCGGTATTCACTTGGACTGGCGTGGAAAAATCCATCGCTTTGACGGTGTTTAGCGCTCTTTTCAGTACCTACTTGGCTTGCTTGTTTACTTTCGCAATCTTGCAAGCCTTGTGGCAAAACCGCCATTGGAAAAAAGTGGAGTCGCTACTCTCTCCGCTGCTTGCGATGCCCCACGTGGCGTTTGCTATCGGTTTCGCCTTTCTCTTCTCTCCCACAGGGTTGGTTGCGCGAGTCGCTGCGCAAACGTTGGATGTTGGCCTATCAACGGACGATAGTGCTTGGTTTGTCAACGATCCGTATGCGTTGGGGTTGACCATTGCCCTCGCTCTAAAAGAAATCCCATTTTTGTTGCTCATGAGCGTGCCGGTTTTGCAACAGTTAAACGTGGCTCAGCTCAGTCAAGTCTCCGCCTCCATGGGCTATTCACCAGCACAATTCTGGTGGAAAACAGTCCTGCCTCAGTGGCTACAAAAAATGCGTTTTCCACTGTTTGCTGTAATGGCGTATGGCGTTGCGGTGGTTGATCTCAGCTTGATCCTCGGCCCGACGAATCCTGCCACGTTTGCCGTATTGGTGTGGCAGTGGTTTAGTGATCCTGAGTTGGAGTTATTACCAAGAGCTGCCGCAGGTGCGATGGTTCTGTTTGTTATCGCCAGTCTGCTTATGGCAGCTATTGTACTGTTTGAAAAGAGTATCACGGGTTATTTTGGTCGCTGGCAGTATTCCGGTCGATTTGGTTTTTCGCTGCCAGGAAAAACACTCTTTGCTTTTTCAGCGTTATTGGCACTGACCATGTTTCCTTTGATGTTGCTCTGGAGCTTTGCCCACCGCTGGCGATTCCCCGATCTTCTACCCAGCCGTTATAGTGATCGCTTTTGGCAGGCCGAATGGCAAAACGTACTGCCAACCATAGAACAAAGTTTGCTTTTTGCCCTCGCTACAGCATGCGTGACTGTGCTTTTAGCCTTGGTGGCACATGAATACCGCGATAAGCATCGCATTCATCTTCCAGGTTATGTGATTGCCTTGCCGATGTTGATCCCACAGCTTTCAATCTTATTTGGATTGCAAATTGCGACGCTTTATCTCTCGTCCGATGCCTATTCGCTTTGGGTATTGTGGTCACACGTGTTTTTTGCGTTTCCGCTTGTTTATTTGGCTTTGGATGGCCCTTGGCGCAGCTACAACCACAACTACACGCGCGCTGCGCTCAGTCTTGGTAAAGCACCGATTTGGGTCTTTATTCGCATCAAGATGCCCATTCTGATGCCGGCTATTTTGTATGCTTGGGCAGTCGGGGCAAGCGTGAGTCTTGCACAATATTTACCAACACTGATCCTCGGTGCGGGCCGCATCACCACCATTACCACCGAAGCGGTAGCGCTCTCGAGCGGCTCAGATCGTCGCGTGACTGCCATTTACGCATTGTGGCAAGCCATACTGCCATTCGTTTTCTTTTCTATTGCCCTCTTTATTGGACATTTGCAAACGCGCCGCCATCACGCTCGCGTTAAGGACACTAAAACTCATGACGTTTTGTCTCGAAAACCTCGCCATCCATAAACGCTCGGGCGAGACGCTGTTTTCCGACATCAATTTAACGATTGACGCCGGTGAGATTGTTAGCTTAATGGGCCCAAGTGGCTGCGGAAAATCCACATTATTGAGCCTTATCGCTGGTCATTTGAGTGACGAATTTGAATACTCAGGCACGCTTTCGCTTAACCAGCGTGATCTCGCACCTTTGGCCCCCCACCAGCGTCAGGTAGGTATTTTGTTTCAAGATGATATGCTCTTTCCTCATTTGAATATTTGGCAAAATTTAGCGTTTGCACTGCCCAACGACATCAAAGGGACGGAGCGAAAAGCACAGGCTATCAATGCTCTCGACAAAATCGCGTTGTCTGAGTTAGCCGACTCTTATCCAGAGCAAATTTCTGGGGGACAACGGGCGCGGGTCAGCTTGATACGAATGCTATTAGCGAAACCACAAATGGCGCTGCTCGACGAGCCATTTAGTAAACTGGATAAGGAACTGAGAGTGCAATTTCGCGACTGGGTAATCAGCCAACTGCAACAGGCCAATATCCCAGCACTGATGGTGACACACGATATCGATGACGTGCCGCCGGGAAGCCGAGTGCTGCATTGGCCTTGGGAGCAGTGCCATGTTAGATAGATTTAGCATTAAAGTGATACGTTGGCCGCTGACGCAAAGTGCCCAAGTGCTCAACCATTATGGTGTCACCGCTAATCAGATCACCGTACTCGGTTTTGTCTTAGGCTGTTTTGCCCTTCCCGCCCTAATGGCAGAGCAATACCTGCTGGCATTGGCTTTTATTGTTTTAAATCGAGTCTGCGATGGGCTTGATGGGGCGTTAGCACGTATTCAAGGGATCACTGACGCCGGTGGTTTTCTCGACATCAGCTTGGACTTTCTCTTCTACTCGCTCGTCCCTTTTGGCTTTGTCTTGGCTAACCCAGAACAAAACGCCATTGCTGGCGCGTTTTTGATTTTCTCTTTCATTGGAACAGGCAGCAGTTTTCTCGCTTTCGCGGTGATGGCGGGTAAACGGGGCATTGATAACCCGGTTTATCAAAACAAATCACTTTATTACATGAGTGGTCTGACCGAAGGCACAGAAACCATTGCCTGTTTTGTGTTGTTTTGCCTCTTCCCACACTCTTTCGCGACACTTGCTTACCTCTTTGGTGCGGCATGTTGGTTCACGACAGGGACACGTATCTACTCTGGCTTCCATACCCTCAATCAGGTTGATGAAGAGGAATAAGACAAATTGATCGACGTCAATAGAACATCAACTTTTGCCTGAATGCGATGTTCAAATGACATCAGCTTGGTAGCATAACCGCTCAAAATCCCATAAGAGGCGGTTATGTCCCAAACGATTGACCAAGCGGTGTTGAAAATCGCACTGAATTTAAGTTCAACCCTATCAAGCGAACAACAGTACCAACACTTGATTGATGGTATCGCTTCGGTATTTCCTTGTGATGCCGCCGCGTTATTTGTGTTTGACCGCAACGGTTTTCTTACGCCCGTTGCGGTGAAGGGCTTATCCCCAGCGGTATTAGGCCGGCGTTATTTTCCCGCCACCCATCCCCGTTTAGAGCGTATTTTACAAAGTCGCCACACGGTGCGCTTTGATGCCGATTGCGCCCTACCCGATCCCTTTGATGGTTCGCTGCTCACCGAAGATCAATGTATCGATGTGCACGATTGTCTTGGCAGCAGCCTTTATGTCGACGGCCAATTGGTTGGTGTACTAACAATGGATGCTCTGACCGTCGGCGCCTTTGATTATCTCGACCCCGTGATGGTGGAAACCTTTACCGCCTTAACCGCGGCCACCTTGCGCAATATTGCCCAGTTCAAGGCCTTGAAAGCGCAAAACAAAAAGCAAAAAAGCGTCACGCAAACGCTGATCCAGCAAGCGCGATCTCAGCAAGGAGAAATGGTGGGATTTAGCCCGCAAATCAATCAGCTGCGCAAACAAATCACCACCGTAGCCCCTTCAGATTACGCAGTATTGATCATGGGAGAAACGGGCACGGGCAAAGAGCTGGTGGCGCATAACGTTCATGCGCAATCACATCGCAGTGACAAGCCGATGATTTACGTGAACTGTGCGGCGCTCCCAGAAGGATTGGCCGAGAGTGAGCTGTTTGGGCATGTAAAGGGCGCCTTTACCGGCGCCAATCAGCACCGTGCAGGGAAATTCGAGCTGGCTGATGGGGGCACTATTTTTCTTGATGAAGTGGGCGAGCTGCCTCTGGTACTGCAAGCCAAATTGCTGCGCGTGATTCAGCAAGGCGAATTGCAGCGAGTCGGGAGTGATAAACACCTGCTGGTGAATGTGCGCATCATTGCCGCCACCAACCGAGATTTGGAGAAAGAAGTCGAAACAGGCCATTTTCGCGCCGACCTTTTCCATCGTCTGAATGTTTTCCCAATCAAGGTTCCAGCCCTACGTGAGCGAGAAGGCGATATCCCAGTATTAGCCGGTTATCTGCTTGAAAAAGTTCGCCATCAATTCAATGAGCCTAACTTGCATGTTCACCCAAAACTTTTGAACCAATTAGAGCATCTTCCTTGGTATGGTAACGTTCGTGAACTAGAACACACCCTCACTCGCGCCGCTTTGCATGCCATTCAACAAGGACAGACCACCATCAAAAGCGACCATATTGGGACACTGACAAATCAACTTGATGTCAAAAACACATCCACCCTCTTTCCTGAACAAACTCAAGGGATGAGAGAGTTGGTCGAATCCTATCAAAAACAATTAATTGAACACGCTTTATCCCAATCGGATGGAATTTGGGCGAAAGCCGCAGAGTTTCTACAGATGGACAGAGGCAATTTGTACCGGATGGGGAAAAAATTAGGGGTTAAAGCGTAAGCAGCTGAGTATTTCTTGATGTAAAAAAGACACGGACAGCGTGTCTTTTTCACATCGCAGGCATGAGCAATTTAAAAATAAATTATTTAATTTCATATAGATAACAGTTGGCACGCAATCTGCTCTTAGGTGAACGTTTTTAATCTAATAACAACAACCTAAACCCATTTCGTTTAGGGATAACGACACCGGAGACGCCAACTATGTTCTGTATTCAATGTGAACAGACGATTCAAACCCCAGCCGTAAAAGGCTGCTCTTTTGCTCAAGGTATGTGCGGAAAAACCGCAGAAGTGTCCGATTTGCAAGACGTCCTTGTCTACTCATTACAAGGGGTTTCCTACTGGGCGACTCAAGCACATCGATACGGCATCATTAACGATGAAATCAATCAATGGGCGCCAAAAGCATTTTTCTCCACACTGACCAACGTTAACTTCGATCCTGAACGTATTCTGCAATTAACCTCTCAAGCCGCTCAATTTAAAGCACAGCTAAAAGACCAAGTACTCACTGCCTCTTCATTAGCAAACTCGCCACTGTCAGAGGTTCCTGCGGTTGCCGAGTTTGAACTGCCAGAAAACGCACAAGCCATTCTCGCCTTCGCCCCACAAGTTGCGGTCAATCGTGGCAAAGAAAGTGTTCATGAAGACGTCATTGGCCTGCGCTTACTCTGCCTGTATGGCTTAAAAGGGGCCGCCGCCTATATGGAACACGCACGCGTGTTGGAACAAACCAGCAACGACATTTATGCGGAGTACCACGAAATCATGGCTTGGTTAGGCACCGATCCTGAAGATCTTGGCGAGCTACTAGACTGTTCAATGCGTATTGGCCTAATGAACTACAAAGTGATGGAAATGCTCGATCATGGCGAAACCGCGACCTTCGGCCACCCGGTTCCTACCGCGGTCAACGTCAAACCAGTCAAAGGCAAATGCATCTTGGTTTCCGGCCATGACTTACACGATTTAGAAAAAATCTTGCAACAAACCGAAGGCAAAGGCATCAACGTCTACACTAACGGTGAAATGTTACCAGCACACGGCTATCCAGAACTGAACAAATATCCACACCTAGTTGGTAACTATGGCAGTGCTTGGCAAAACCAACAAAAAGAATTTGCGAACTTCCCGGGTGCCATTGTGATGACGTCAAACTGCCTGCTGAACCCTAATGTGGGCCAATACGCAGACCGTTTGTTCACGCGTAGCATCGTAGGCTGGCCGGGTGTCGCTCATATTGAAGGTGACGATTTCAGTGCCGTGATTGAATCTGCGTTGGCACAACCGGGCTTCCAGCACGATGAGATTGAGCACATGATCACCGTCGGCTTTGGCCGTAACGCACTGATGAATGCCGCCCCTGCGGTGATCGATCAAGTGAAACAAGGCAACATCAAACATTTCTTCCTTGTGGGTGGATGTGACGGTGACAAGGCCGAGCGCAGCTACTACACCGACTTCACCGAAGCCGCACCAGAAGATACGCTGATCTTAACGCTTGCTTGCGGTAAGTTCCGTTTCAACAAAAACACCTTTGGTGACATCAACGGCATTCCTCGCCTACTCGATGTTGGCCAATGTAACGACGCGTACTCCGCGATTCAATTGGCGTTGGCGCTGGCACAAGAGTTTGACTGTGGTATCAACGAACTGCCACTAACGCTTGTCCTCTCATGGTTTGAGCAAAAAGCGATTGTTATCCTACTCACCTTGTTCGCACTGGGAGTGAAAGGCATTTACACCGGTCCAACGGCTCCTGCGTTTTTGACCCCTAACCTGATTGCCATCATTCAAGAGAAGTTTGATATGCGCAGCATCGGTAATGTTCAGGACGATCTGAACGCCATTCTTGCCGCTTAATCACTCGTGCCCTCCTTCGTGAGGGCACTTATCTTCCTTCTATCCCAACAAAGAGTGCTCTATGTTTTTTGAATGGCAAGGCAACGAACCCGCAACGTTGCAATGCGTAGACAAGTTTTTTGAAACTGATGACACGGTTTCCATCCGTCTCGCTGATCTCACTGAATCGCTGCTTTTTCAATTTAAGCCAGGCCAGTTCGTTAACCTTGGTGTAGAGATCGACGGCAAGATGGAATTTCGTGCCTACTCAATCAGTTCGCTGGCTGGTGAAGAATACCTTCAGTTCACCATCAAACGAGTTGAGGGGGGCAAAGTGTCAAACTTCATCATCGACTCTCTGCTTATCGGAGATACGGTTCAAGCCCTCGCCCCTGCGGGTGAGTTTAATTGTGTTGACCACCCACCACGTGAATTAAATGGACAAGGGAAAGCACTCTTGATCAGCGCTGGATGTGGTGTCACTCCCGTTTTTGCCATGGCCAAACATTGGCTGAGTAACGAGATGAATGTCGATATTGAGTTTCTTCACATTGCCCGCTCAGCCCAAGAAACGATCTATTTTGATCACCTATCAACCTGCCAGTCGGCCTATGCTCATTTCCACTTAAAGCTGCTGCTCAAAGATGCCCAAGGTACAACGCACCCACAAGGGCGATTCAATGCGCAATGGCTGCAAGATTTGGTGCCAGATTTTGCCACTCGTACCATCTATCTCTGTGGGCCAAATCAGTTTATGCAAGACACGCAAGACTATTTGCAAGCCTTAGGGTTTGATATGAACCACTTTTATCACGAAAGTTTTACCCCAGAGAAAGTCGAAGCTATGGAAGCGAGCGATGAAGAGGTTTGTATTTCGGTGCCTGACTTCGCCCAAACCATCAACGCCAAGAAAGGTCAGTTGTTGGCAGATGTACTTGAAAATGCAGGTCTGCCGTTGATTGTCGCTTGTCGCAGTGGCATTTGTGGCTCATGTAAGTGCAAAGTGGCGAATGGCCAAGTGCGTTCCATCAGCCAAGAAACGCTCACCGCCGAAGAAATTGCGCAAGGTTATGTTCTGGCTTGCTCATCGCACATCGAATCGGATCTGGACGTGAGCTTGCACTAACAAGCTATGCATTTGATAAACAAACGCCCTCACGATTGAGGGCGTTTTCACGTGCGGTGGATACGCTGTTAATTGAAGCGCAGCACTTTCAGCGCGGCTTCACTGTCGATATCCATAAACTCAGGGGGATTGTCCAAACGCTCACGGAAGGTCAACTGAGGCGCTTCTTCTTTCATGCTTTCAATCAAGAAATCACTGCTCACTGCAGGAGAGTTAACGCATGCCAACACCTCACCTTGGTCTGTCAATAACTCTGGCAGACGGCGAAGAATCTTCTTGTAATCCTTGGTTAGCGCAAAACTGCCCTTTTGAAACGACGGCGGATCAATAATCACCAAATCATAAGGGCCCGCTTTTTTGATTTTCCCCCAAGATTTGAAGATGTCGTATCCCAAGAAGCTAACCTGATTGATGTTGTGCTCATTTAACTTGTGGTTGTCACGCCCTTTCGACAACGACGATTTGGCCATATCGACGTTCACCACTTTGTCCGCTCCACCCGCGATCGCCGCAACAGAGAAACCACAGGTGTAGGCAAACAGGTTGAGTACATTTTTGTGTTTGGCATTTTTGCGTACCCAATCGCGGCCATAGCGCATATCCAAAAAGAGGCCAAAGTTCTGATTTCGGCCAATATCTAATTGATATTTCAGGCCACTTTCGACAACCACAGGACGCGCTTCCAACTCGCCAACCAACACTTCGGCTGGATCACCATCGGCATAGCGGTGCTGAATCACCACGCAGCGACCAAGCTTCTCTTGCCACAAAGGTGTGTGCGTTAGGGCTAACAAGCCTTCTCTGAGGCATTGCAAGAACGCCTCATCCACTTGTTTGAAGAGATTGACGATCAACTGGCCGTGCAGCCAATCACAGGTAATTTGTTCTAGCCCTTCAAAACGTCGCCCACGCCCATGAAAAAGACGGCGAATCTCATCGGGAGCTTGCTGTAACTGTGATTCGACATGCTGGAAAAATGTCGTTAGGTGTGATGCTTGCATCTCTGTCTCTACTCATTCGTTTATTTATTGATGGTTGGCCAGTTGAGTTGCCAAGGTGTTAACCATTGTTCAATCGCCTGGTTAAGCGCCTCGCTGTTCCATTTCTCACCCAAGGCGGGCTGATTTCTCGGGTCGCACACGAAGTGGTATTGCTCACCTTGGTATTGGAAACCAAGACAAAACGCGTGTAAGTAGCCACGATCGGAATCGCTGCCCGCATTGTAGATGGGATCGCCAATAATGCTTGAGCCTACCGATTTTAACGCCACGCGGATCTGGTGGGTTTTGCCTGTGTAGGGTTTACACAGAAAGGCACGTTCTCCCGGTTCTCCGGCAAGGGAAAAGAACTGAGTGATGGCGGGATTTTGCTTACTGTTGACCAGCTTCCAGCTGGCCCGTCGTGAGCGTTCCATATCGCCAATAACGGTACCTTGTTTTTTCTTTGGCTTCTTCGCGCCAATGGCGAGATAGAACTTCTCCACCTCTCGTTGCGCAAAGCGTTGTGAAAGCGCGCTGGCCGCCGTGCTGTTTCTTCCCAGCAGCAAAATACCAGAAGTCATTTTGTCCAAACGATGAATGAGGTAAAGCTGCTCATCGCCACTCACTTTCGCGACTTCTTGGAGCAACATGGTGTCGCCATCGTCCTTATGTACCGAAACATGCGGGTATTTGTTGATGATTATAAAATCGGGATGGGTGAAGAGTATGTCAAACATGGCGTAAAAAGCGTTTAAGCCCAATGAAGCGTCAATGGCTGGTTTCAAGAATAAGGGCGAAGTATACCCTTTATCACCATGAATACCAGCCAAAGAGCCAGAGTGCGTCGGTGTTACGCGATACGGAACTTACCAATCAACTGTTCAAGCTGTGCCACTTTGCTTCCCAGCCCCGCCACGCTGGCTGAGCTGCGATTGGCAAGTGCAAGAGATTGCTCTGAGATGTCACTGATGGCCGTGATGTCAGAGGCGATTTCTTTGGTCACGGCGGTCTGTTCCTCTGCGGCGGTCGCGATAGAATTCACCATGCTTTGCACATTCGCCGCTCCAGCCACGATCGCCTCTAGCGACGAGACTGCACCTTGGCTTTGCTCAACACCAATTTCAACCAAACGGCAGTTGTCTTGAGTGTAAGTCACCGCATCATGCGTCCCTGATTGAATGGCTTGAATGATATCTGCCACTTCCTTGGTCGCTTTGGTGGTTCTTTCAGCTAACGCTCTAACCTCATCTGCTACCACCGCAAAACCACGGCCAAACTCACCAGCGCGGGCCGCTTCAATCGCCGCATTCAACGCCAAAAGGTTGGTTTGCGCTGCAATATCTTCAATCACCTTAATCACGCTACCAATTTGTTCGCTATGTGTTCCTAGTGCGTTCATTTGTACCGACATATCACTCATTTGCTGAGAGACTTGCTGAATGCTCGCCACCATATCGACGATCACTTTTCGCCCTTCTTCGGCTGAAGACTCTGAACGTTTGGCTTCCTCAAACGTTGAGGTGCCTTGTTGCGCGACTTCAGAGATCGTGAGGCTAAGCTCTTCGGCTGCGGTGGCAATCAAATTCGCTTTGTCAGCTTGCGCGGATGCGCCCTGAACAATGTCTCGGCTCACATTATTGAGATCGCCAGTCACCACTTGCACTTCACGGGTGACCGAAGAGATTGAGCCAATGAGACTCACAAGCGAATGCTGCATTTTATTGACGGATGCGGCAAGGTTAGCCAACTCATCGCCTGAACGATCTTCAATATCTTCTGCGGTGAGATCGCCACCAGCAACACGTTGAGCCACTTCATCTAGCTTACTCAAGCGCACGGTAATCGAATTCGAAAGCAGATAAGCAATGGTACATGTTAGGACGATACCAATCGCTGTGAGTATCATGATGGTACGCTCAATATTAGACAGAGAGTCCTCTAAGGCCCCCATGGCCGCATCTGCACCCGCAATTTCTTCCTCTGATGCCTCATCAAGCATGTTTTCAATGGGAATTAAATTGGTTTGATATAGGCCACGCAACGCAATGATCAGTGACTCATCGATCACGCCTTGCTGGGTTTTCGTCAAAATTTGAGCTTCAAATGCGTCAGTAAACTGCTTCATGGACGATTCAATTTTCTCAAGGCGGCGATCATCTTCTCCCCCTGGCGTTTCGAGTTTACGCACCTCGCGTAGTGCAGCGGCAAATTCACCTTTATTGTCTCGATAGTCTTGTGCTGCGCCTTCTACGCCTGTCACAACCCCCATCGCATCACGGTAGACGTCTCCCGCTTCATCCACCAAAATTAAGTAGTAAACCACTTCTGGTACATCGTCTTGACGCACTTCATTGGCCACAGAATGCGACTCCGTCACTTCTATCCAAATCGTCGTCACCATCACCAGCATAATGGCTAAAATACTGCCAAAACCAGCGTAGAGCTTTTTCCTGACTGACATCTTCACAACACTTCCCTTCTTAATATAAATAGAACAATCACCATTTATATCGACAAGCTAATCAATATGTTTAGTGTGACGCGTCGCAAAAAAAAACCTCCTTTTGAAGGAGGTTTTTATCACTCAAACGGATTTGAATTTAGAGTTTCTTCGACAGTAGCCCTGCGAAGACGAAGATGGAAATACCAAGAACCATGATCTCGCCTTTGCCGCTATCAAAGCCCGACTTGATGCCCATCACTGCTACGATGGCAATCGCTACAGGGATAATGTACTTCACTAGGTTGTACCAAACACCGAATAGTGGGAAAGAAACTTTGCCGTCGTTGGTGATCTCTTTTTCAAGATCTTCGCGGCTCAAACGCCAGCCGGCAAAGATACATACCAACATACCACCCACTGCAAGGAAGATTTTATCAGTGAGCAAGTCGAAGATATCAAATGCACCAGTATCAAACAGTTTTGGACCCACACCACCTAGCGACAGTGAAGCGAAGATACACAAAGACGCCATCACAACACTTGATGAGATGACAGCCGTTGAACGCTTCATGCCTTTCTCATCGATGAGGTAAGAAACCACCACTTCAAGAAGAGAAACGGAAGAAGTCAGTGCTGCTACAGTCAAACCGATAAAGAACAGGAGCGCCAGAACTAGACCAATAACGCCACCCATTTCAGAGAACAACTGAGGCACAACAACGAATACAAGACCTGGGCCAGCTGCTGGCTCCATACCAAAAGCAAACATCGCTGGGAACATTGCGACACCCGCTAGGATAGCGACACCGGTATCCATCGCAGTAACCATACCCGTGGTTTGTACAAGGTTTTCTTGCTTCTTCAAGTAAGAGCCGTAGGTCATCATACAACCCATACCTAAGCTCAGTGAGAAGAACGCCTGACCTAGAGCGGCCAGCACAACATTGCTGTCTACTTTTGAGAAGTCCGGCATAAACAGGAACTCAAGACCTGCCATCGCGCCTGGCAACATCAAACCTTTCACCGATACGATGATGAGGATGATAAATAGCAGTGGCATTAGGACCTTGCCCGCTTTCTCGATACCACCTGAAACACCACGCATAACAATTACGATGTTTAGTAGTAGGTAGATACCCATCCAAAGCAAAGGTTGAACCGGATCGGAAATAAACGCACCAAAGCTCGAACCAATGGTGTCTGGTGTGCTTAATAGACCACCGCCCACTTTGAAGATGTAAGCCAGTGCCCAGCCACCAACCACTGGGTAGAAACCCATGATCAATAGACCACTGAATACACCTAATACGCCTGTGAACGTCCAACGACGATCCGTTGACTTAAATGCGCCAACTGCAGAAAGACCTGTCTTACGACCAATCGCAAACTCAGTGAGCATTACGCTAAAGCCGATAAAAATAACGAAAAATAGGTAGATCGCAACGAATGCACCGCCGCCGCTCTCACCTGCTGTGTAAGGGAACTTCCATATATTGCCTAAACCGACCGCAGAGCCTGCGGCTGCCATCACGAAGCCTAGTTTAGACCCCCACGTGTCACGTGGTGCTGCACTTGTATTACTCATATCCACGCTCTATCTCCAAAAAATATGTTGTGTTTGCATCCAGATGAGCGTCTAAATAGGTTATGTACAAAATTTTTTACACACGAACATTGTTCGCTTGACGTCATCCTGCTAGCAAGTAAAACAGTTTAAGAATAAAATTGGAAGCCCGAACAGTCTATTTTCCCACCTTATCTTTCATTATCGCGATTAAGTGCTGATTTTTTAGCCACAAACACCTCATCAACCTTAATTTTACAAAATCTTTACAACTTTTCGCTATATGAACTCGGTTCTCTATTGAGGCTGCTATTTCTAATTTTTCTATTTCAGCTTACTATCTGAATCGTTTACTAGTTTCTACGAGATAGCGATGGACAAGTTCTACCATTTTCTCACCCTCGCAGGGATCGGACTTTATTGGGTCCTGATTGCTGGTGTGACGTTCCGTGTCGTGTTAAAGCGTCGTGCCGTGAGCGTTTCGCTCGCATGGCTAATGATCATTTACATTCTCCCTGTGCTGGGCGTCGCCTGCTATTTTCTGTTTGGTGAGCTAAATCTAGGCCGCAAACGAGCCGAGCGTGCCAAAGAGATGTTTGCCCCCTTTGCCACTTGGTTCTCGCAACTGAATGACTGCCAAGCCCATGCGCCAGAGTCGATGGGACGCCATATCTATCGTATTGACGAATTGTGCAATACTCGGCTGGGCTTACCCGCACTCAGCGGCAACACGCTCTCTTTGCAACGTTCGCCTGAAGAGATTCTTCATTCCGTCATTCAAGATATCGAAAACGCGCAAAGTAGTATTCGTATGGTGTTTTACATCTGGCATCCTGGAGGCTTAGCGGATTCTGTCGCTTCAGCGCTTATCCAAGCCGCCAAACGAGGTGTGGATGTCAAACTGTTGCTGGATTCAGCGGGGAGTCCACGATTTTTCCGTAGCCATTGGCATCAGATGATGGTGAACGCAGGCATTCACGTGGTACAAGCGCTAGAAGTGAGCCCATGGCGTATTTTTCTACGTCGTCTCGATTTAAGACAACACCGAAAAATCATCGTTATCGACGATGAGATTGCCTACACAGGTTCAATGAATTTGGTCGACCCCGCCTACTTCAAACAAAGCAGCGGCGTTGGGCAATGGGTGGATATCATGGTGCGTTTGACTGGTCCAACGGTGAACGTGCTTTCCGCCATTCATTGCTGGGATTGGGAAGTAGAAACTGGACATCGCCAATTACCCAGACTGCCTGAATGCCCGTTAGACTCGACGCAATACCAAAACCCCATTCAAGTGGTTCCATCGGGCCCCGGCATGCCAGAGAACTTGATTTCTCAAGTGTTGATTCTCGCCATCAACCAAGCGAATCACTCGGTCACGATTACCACACCTTACTTTGTGCCGAGTATCAATCTGCTCGACACGTTAAAAATGACCGCTCAACGTGGTATCGACGTTCAGTTGATCATTCCTCATAAGAATGATTCTTTAATGGTTCAGTGGGCATCACGGTCGTTTTATAGCGAACTTATGGAAGCGGGCGTGAAGATCTTCGAATTTTACGGTGGATTGCTGCACACTAAATCCGTCGTGATCGACCAAGAGTTTTGTCTCGTCGGGACGGTCAACATCGACATGCGCAGTTTGTGGCTCAATTTTGAAGTCACACTGGCGGTAGATGATGAGCATTTCACCCAACAAATGCACCAATTACAACAAAACTACAAATCGCGCGCTCATCCTGTTCATCTGAGCGAATGGAACAAACGCTCGCTTTACTCGCGCTTTTTAGAGCGACTCTACTACCTCTTTAATCCTTTGCTGTGAAACTCACCCACAGTGACAACTTGAAAACATCCCCTTGTCGGGGATGTTTTTGCTTTGCAACCCTTGCCAAGCCTATACGCTCCATGTTTTAAATAGGGCATTCTCTCATAGACAAGGAATTAACATGTCGGAAGGCAAACAAACCAAGCTGGTCACCGCTGGACGCGATAAAAAATGGACTAATGGCGTGGTAAACCCGCCAATTCAGCGTGCGTCGACGGTGGTTTTTGACACAGTGGCAGACAAACACCACGCGACCGTCAATCGAGCCAACAAAACACTTTTTTACGGACGTCGCGGCACTCATACCCACTTCGCCTTTCAAGAAGCGATGACACAAATTGAGGGCGGTGCCGGCTGCGCACTTTACCCATGTGGCACCGCCGCCATTTCCAACGCGATTATTTCCTTCGTCGAAACCGGTGATCACATTCTGATGGTCGATACCTGCTACGAACCAACTCGCGATTTCTGCGATAAGATCATGAAAAAAATGGGGGTAGAAACCACCTATTACGATCCGATGGTTGGAGAAGGCATTCGTGAGCTCATCAAACCCAATACCAAAGTGCTGTTTTTGGAATCTCCCGGCTCTATTACCATGGAAGTGCAAGATGTCCCTACTCTCGCACGTATTGCGCATGAGCACAGTATCATCGTGATGTTGGATAACACGTGGGGTGCCGGTGTCAACTTCTCACCTTTCGAGCATGGTGTAGATATCTCGATTCAAGCAGCAACGAAGTACATTGTTGGCCATTCGGATGTGATGTTGGGAACCGCTGTCGCAAGCGAGCCCTATTGGGATCAGTTGCGTGAGCAAAGTTATTTGATGGGACAGTGCGTCTCACCGGATGACGCCTACCTTGGTCTGCGTGGTCTGAGAACGATTGATGTACGTTTGCGTCAACACGAACAAGCCAGCCTAAAAGTAGCGCAATGGCTCGCAACCCGACCAGAAGTGGACCATGTTCGCCACCCAGCATTGGAGAGCTGCCCTGGTCACGAGTTTTTTAACCGTGATTTCACTGGCGGTAATGGCCTGTTTTCTTTTGTATTGAAGACCTCATACCCTCGTGCAACCACAGCGCTGCTCGATGGAATGAAACACTTCAGCATGGGCTATTCGTGGGGTGGATTTGAAAGCTTAATTTTGGCCAATGAACCAAAGAGTTTCTCAAGCTTACGTACTGTCGCCAATCCGAACTTTGAAGGTACCTTGATCCGCCTGCATATTGGTTTAGAAAATGTCGAAGACCTAATTGCCGATCTCGAAGCGGGGCTTGAACGTTATAACGCATTGATTCTTGAAAGAGAAACCTCTCTTAGCTAGCGGCGATTTACCTCGTTAGGCGCTCCCCGCTATGCATATAAAACAGCCCCTCATCTCTGCGGGGCTGTTTTTTATCTGCATGCTTTGCTGGGGCAGTGAATTAAATGGTCATCGACCATCCCGACGGCCTGCATGAAGGCATAGCAAATGGTTTCTCCAACAAACTTAAAGCCACGCTTTTTAAGAAACTTGCTGAGCGCTTTGGATTGCTCAGTGACCGCAGGCACTTCATCCATGGATTGCCATTGGTTAACAATCGGCTGATGGTCGACAAACGACCACAAAGCGTTAGACAGTGAACCAAACTCTTCTTGAAGCGCTAATGCAGCGCGTGCATTACTAAACACCGACGCAATTTTCCCACGATGTTTCACCACATCGTACTGAGCAATGATCTCCTCAACCCTTTGCTCTCCCTGTTGCGCGAGTCGTTTGAGGTCATAGCCTTCAAATGCCTCTCGATAACCTTGACGTTTTTTCAGAATCGTAATCCAACTCAATCCTGCCTGTGCACCTTCTAGCGTCATGAACTCAAAAAGTATGGTGTCGTCGTAAACAGGCTTACCCCATTCCGCGTCATGGTATTCACGTTCTAAAGGGTGATTCATCGCCCACGCACATGTTTTTTGTTCTGCCATCATCTAACTCCTTATAAAAACGCCCTCACAAGGTGAAGGCGTTTAGATTCCTAGGCCGATTCATTATTTCGGCACCGCCACTTTGTGGAAGAGACGATACAACACTGGCACGACAATCAGTGTCAGGATTGTCGCAAAACCCAGACCAAACATGATGGTGACTGCCATCGGCTTAAAGAAAATGTCGGGTAACAGAGGCACCATGCCCAGAATCGTGGTGATCGCCGCCATACAGACTGGGCGAACACGGCTCAACGCAGCATCCACAACCGCAACATACGGATCTTTGCCTGACTTCATCTCTATTTCGATCTGATCAAGCAATACGATACCGTTTTTCAACAGCATGCCAGACAAGCTTAAGAAGCCGAGTAACGCCATAAAACCAAATGGCGTATTGAGCGCTAACAAGCCAGTTGTTACCCCAATCACCGCTAGAGGCACCGTCAGCCACACGATCAATGGCTCTTTCACTGAGTTAAACAAGAACACAGTGATCAAGAACATAAACAGGTAACCCATCGGCATGGTGGTAAAGAGCGACGCTTGTGCATCACGAGAGGATTCATATTCCCCACCCCATTCCAGAGAGTAACCTGGTGGCAGTTGAATGGCTTCGATTTGTGGCATCAAACGTTTCTGTAACGTTGACGCGGTCTCTTCACCAAGAATGTCAGGATCAGCCATCACCGTCAGCACGCGTTTGCGGTTCTTACGCACAATAATTGGGTCTTCCCAAAGCAATTCATAGCCTAACGTCACCTGTTGAAGAGGAATGAATTCGCTTAACGCCGGGCTCCAAATTTTCATCCCTTCGATATTACGAATATCCACACGCTCTTCATCTGGTAAACGGGCAACGATCGGCATTAACGTCGTGCCATCACGATAAATACCAATCGCCATTCCCGAAAACGACATGGCAAGGAAATCGTCCACATCCGACTTTGTGATGCCGTAACGTCTGGCTTGGCTTTCGTTAAACTGTGGCTCAAGCACTTTGGTACGTTCACGCCAGTCGTGGCGAACGTTGGTTGCCCCTGCATCGGCGTACATGATATCCATCACCTGAGCGGCAATTGAACGCAATACCGTTGGATCCGAACCGATAATGCGCGCTTCGATCTTCGCACCACCGCCTGGACCTAACTCAATTTGCTTCAATTTGTAGTTGATCTCAGGGAAGTTCTCTTTGACATGCTGGCGGAATTTCGCCATCAAAGGATCAAGGGCTTCATAGCTGGTGACACGCGTAGTAATTTCACCATACGCGGCATAGCTCTTCTCTGGTGCGTAGGTCAGCATGAAACGCTGCAAACCCTTACCCGCTGTGGTCGTGATGTGCTCGACATTGTCTTGTTCGGCTAACCAGCTTTCCAACGCTTTAAGCTTGGTGTTAGTCGCTCGAATGTCCGTCCCTTCCGGCAGCCAAATATCGGCTTGGAACATTGGCGTGGTCGACGATGGAAAGAATGCCTGCTTAACCAATGTAAAGCCGTACAAACTGACGCCTAAACCCAGCACCAACACGATCATAGTCAACCAAGCTCGCTTCATACAGAACTCTAAGAAGTTCTTGTATACCACGAAGATCATGCCGTTATACGGGTCCACTTCTTCGCCCGATTCTGACACATTCACTTTCTGGCCTTTAAAGAAAATATCGGCGAAGAAAGGCGTTAAAGAAATCGCAGTGAACCAACTCAGCATCAGAGAAATCAGCAACACGGTAAAGAGAGTGCCACAGTATTCACCTGTCGCATCTTCAGACAGACCGATAGGAGCAAATGCGGTCACCGCAATGACCGTCGCCCCAAGGAGCGGCCACTTAGTTTGCGTGACAATGTCGGTCGCTGCCTGCAGACGCGTTCGGCCTTTTTGCGTGCCAATCAATATCCCTTCAACCACCACAATGGCGTTATCCACCAGCATCCCCAGCGCAATAACCAACGCGCCGAGAGAGATACGTTGCAAGTCGATCTTGAAATACTGCATGAAGATGAAGGTACCCAGTACCGTGAGCAGCAAAATCAAACCAATCAACAGGCCAGAGCGCAAGCCCATAAAGAACAACAGGACGATAATAACAATCGCAACTGCTTGCCCCAAACTCACCACGAATCCGCTGACCGACTTATCCACTTCCTTCGGTTGGCTATAAATCTCGGAGATATCAATGCCAACCGGTTGCTGGTATTTCAGTTCTGCTAGGCGACGGTCGAAGGATTTACCCACTTCCACCACGTTGACACCTTGTGCAAAAGAAACGCCGACGTTCAACGCCAGTTTGCCATTGAAGTTGATGATGTTGTTCGGCACTTCAACATAGCCACGTTTGATATCAGCCACGTCGCGAAGATAGATCAATCCCTGAGCACCGCTTTCGGTGATAATGAGATCGCCCAACTGATCGACGTTTTGGAACTCACCCGTAGGATGGATACGAACGTATTCATCGCCAATTCGGATCGCACCAGCGTCAGACACCACGTTTTGCGTCGAAAGCAGGTTAAAGACCGTGTTTGGTGAAATACCTAAGCTACTTAAACGCTTCATCGATATCTCGATAAACACTTGCTCTTGCTGTTGTCCAGTGACGGAAACTTTACTGACCCCATCGACCAGTTCGAGCTCACGTCTTAAATAATCGACATAATCCAGCAGTTCTTTGTAACTGTAACCATCACCGGTGACTGCAAGTAAAATCCCGTACACATCACCAAAGTCATCAATCACTTGCGGGTCATTCACTCCGGGAGGAAGCTGACCTTTAAGGTCGTTGACTTTACGACGCAGTTCATCCCAGATTTGTGGCAGATCATCCGGACCATAATTGTTTTTCATGGTCACAGTGATTTGAGATAACCCGCGGCTGGAAATGGAGTTAACCTCATCCACATAAGTTAATTGCTGAATCGCTTTCTCAAGCGGATAAGTCACCTCTTCTTCAACCTGCTGAGGTGTGGCACCCGGATAGGAAGTCACCACCATTGCGTCTTTGATGGTAAAGGCCGGATCTTCTAAACGACCTAAACCAAAAAACGCAGCCACCCCACCAATCAAAAAGATCAGCGAAATCATCCAACTAATCACACGATTTCGAATAAAATACGCTGCGACGCCCGTTACTTCATCATCGCTTTGAGGCGACACTACTGGTTTATCACTCATTGTTCGCCTCCTGAGAAATCACATTCACTTTAATGCCGTCGCGCAGTCGTGCGATACCCGCCACCACCACTTGCTCTGAATGCGTTAGCCCCTCAATAATTTGCGCACTCTCTTTCGACGCTTTACCTACAACGACTTGACGTTTGCTAACGCTATTGTCCGCGTTTAACACCCAAACAAATTTTTTCTCTCGATTCAGCTCATCCCCATCAGCATTAAAAATGGCCTCAATCGGTACACGAATACCCGAGTTCAGCTCCAGCCCGACACCTTCTCCTCGTGAAGTCACCTCAACGGCCATGCCGTCTAAGATGTACTCTTTTTCCGGCATCGGCATGGTCAGCGTGACCGTAAAGGTGCCTGTTTTTGGATCGGGCTCTGTGGTGAACTCTTTGATTTTTGCCGAGTACTCATTTCCACTGCGAACACGAACTAGGGCATCAACTTGCTCAAGCTTTTCTCTGGTGGGCTGATTGACATACAGCTGATCGGGAAGCTGAATTAAGATTTCGACTTCATCAACACTGTGAATGTTGACCACTTGCTGCCCAACTTGAACGTTTTCAAATTGATCAACACTGACTCGTGAAATGATGCCGTCAACAGGTGCTTTTAACTGTGTAAACGAGAGGCGCAGTTTTGCCAATTCAAGTTCAGCCAGTGCAATTTGGCGCTGCGCAGCGATCTCATCAAACTGAGATTTTGCCAGTAACCCTTTTTTCACCAGCGGCTCCGAGCGCTTAAACTGGCTATCCACTACCGAGAACCTTGCTTGCGCGTTATCCACGTCCAAGCGGTAATCAGTGGGGTCAAGTTCAGCAATCACATCGCCTTTTTTTATCCTATCCCCTTCTTTGACGTATAAGCTCCTGACTTCTCCGGCGACTCGAAAACTGAGGTGAGAACGTTCTGCAGCGTTTGCTACAGCAGGGAAATAGAGGCTGTCGATCATCTCTTCGTCAGTCAACGAGACAATTTTGACATTTGGGTCAGCCAAAGCGGCTGGCTGATTTTGTTGCCCACATCCGGCTAACAGTAAAGCGGCGGACAACGCGGTTAAACCAATCCATTTATTCACGTTATAGCCCTCGCTCTTTAACCCATTCACGAACTTTTATCCCTGACTCGATACCACTGACACCAGAAATAATGATTTGGTCACCATCATTGAGACCATTAACCACTTCGCGCTCGTCGTTAAGCTCCACTTCCGCGAGCTCAACAATGCTCTGATCATTCACTCGCCAAACATACTTTTTCTCATCTTGCTTAAAGATGGCAGAGGTAGGGATTTGTGTGGCAGATTGAGATTTGGCACTCACGTGGACACTACCAGCCATACCGGGGAGCACTCCAAGATCGGCAGGACGCTCCATGATCATAGTGACTTTATAACTGCCGGTTTTGGTATCCGCTTCGGTATCGATTTCTTGGAAGCGCAGTGGGAATTCACTCCCTGGGAATGCATCAAAACGCATCACCGCGTTCGGCTCAACACCCTGAGAGAAACGGCCCAATAGATGATCTGGCAACTGGAAAATCACCTTCATCAATTGATTGGTTTGGATATTCATTACACCTTGTTTGGCCGCAACGTATTCGTGATTTTCAGCTGGAATAAGAGAAATGGTGCCATCATAAGGTGCAATCAGCTTAGTGTAACGAAGGTTGGCCTCAGCTTGCTCTAACGTAGCGCGCGCAGAGTTGTGGTTGGCTTGTGCTTGATCGAAGTCTTGCTCAGAGACCACCTTATCGGCGCGAAGCTTTTTGTAGCGCTCATATTGCACATCCGCCAGTTTAAAATTCGCTCTCGCTTGTTTTGCCAGCAAAGCGTACTCATCTGGGTTCAAGGTGGCTAAAACCTGCCCTTTTGTCACTCTTTGACCTGCAGTAACATCAATGGTCTGCAATTGTCCAGGGACACGAAATGTTAAAACTGCCTTATCACCCGCTTCAGAAACAGCAGGAAAAGTTCGTTCAAATTTGGCGTCACCCACCGACACCGTGAACAACTTGGCAGGCCGCGAATCGGGTTCGGGAATAGGAGGAAGCTCTCGACCACATCCTCCCAATGCTGTGGCGACAGCAAGAAAAACCAATGCTTTTCTCATGGTTATCATCCTGTTAGAAAATGTTCTCTATACCTTAGATGAAACTATGATTTTGTTCCAGTTAACAGCTTTGTAAATATCTGAAATTTAATAAAATGAGAGCAAGGTTAAACCTTGCTCTCATGAAAATTGCCCAAGAAGGGTTATTTTTACTAAAACAAACTTAAAGTTTGTTAAATTCACGGTTCACTTTGAAGGTATCGGAAGTGACATACGCTTCCATATCACGCACTTTGTTTTCAATTCGATTGAAATCCGCTTCAAGGATCGCCAACAAGGATTCCGCCGTTTGCCCTTGCTGCCAAGGTTTGGCTTTGAGCTTATGGTCATGACGCATTTTTAAATCCTCTTGGTACTGGATTGGTTGCTTTTCCAACATAAATGTCAGGGCAACGTACGCCAGAATAACCAGAAAACTTCCGCCTAACAGCGCCGCAGAAATCACTAGGATTCGAATCAACCAAACTTCAATGGCCAAGTAGTTTGCAATACCCGCGCAGACACCACTCAATTTGCCGTTGACTGGGTCACGGTAGAGCTCTCGACTATTCATAGCGACGTCTCCAATTTGGGTTTTCCGCATCGAGGATACGTTCCAAGGTGTCTATGCGTGATTGAAGCTTTTCCGCTTGACCGGACAAAGACTCCAACTTCTGCAAATCTATGTCCGACAAACCGCTACCTACTTTGCGCTGACTGCGATAGTGAAGAAATAGCCACAGTGGTGCGACAAAAATCAGAAATACGATTAATGGCCCTGCAATCATAAATGTCGTCATAGATGGCTCCTTTGCTTATTTTTGTTGTGAGTTCACTTGTTCTTTTAACTTTGCCAACTCTTTTTCAATTTCATCCTGAGCTTGAAGCTCAGCAAATTCCTGTTCCAATGATTTTGATGAACCTGAGTTGGCGTAGAGATCCGCTTCGGCTTCCAGCTCATCCACTTTACGAGCGTATTGCTCAAACTTTGCCATCGCTTCATGCGTGCGGCCGGAACTCAAATGACGCTGAACATCACGACGATTGGAAGCCGTTTGATTGCGGATCATCAAAGCTTGCTGCTTCGCGCGCGTTTCGGCAATTTTGGTTTCCAACTTGCCAATTTCGCCAGTCAATTTCTCAATGGTTTCTTCCACAAGAGTTTGCTCTGTATGCAAACCTTTGATCAAGTCTTGTAGCTTTTGCTTTTCAATTAATGCTGCACGCGCCAAATCTTCACGTTGCTTAGTCAGCGCCAATGTCGCTTTTTGTTGCCAATCCGAAATTTGGCTTTCCATTGCTTCCACTTTACGAGCGAGCTCTTTTTTATCCGCAATGGCTTTCGCCGAGTTGGTACGCACTTCGACCAGCGTGTCTTCCATTTCTTGAATGATGAGACGAATCATTTTTTCCGGATCTTCTGCTTTATCCAGCAGCGCACTGATATTGGAATTGATGATGTCTGCAAAACGAGAAAAAATACCCATGATGGAACTCCTCTATTAGTCTCGATATCGTGCTTTTGTCTAAAAATGCACTCAGTCAGTGTTCTAGTTATTAACGTTATAACAAGAAGCATGCCAAAGTTGATTTTCTTTATTTTTCAATAAAATAGAATTCAACTTGTCTCTCACCGAACCTATGCTATGATGATTTTCACCAAATATTGGTGAATTTAACCAATTTCGTTTCCCAAACGCTCACTAAGAAGGAACTTATGAAGCAAAACTTGATCGGAGAATCACCTGCCTTTCTGTCTGTCCTCGACAAAGTGTCAAAACTGGCACCGATTGAGCGTCCAATCTTGATCATTGGTGAGCGAGGCACAGGTAAAGAACTGATCGCTCAGCGCTTGCATTACCTGTCTAAACGTTGGGATAAGCCCCTACTCTCTCTCAACTGTGCCACCTTGTCTGAAGGTTTAATCGACTCCGAGTTGTTTGGCCATGAATCCGGTTCTTTTACGGGCTCAAAGGGGAAACATAAGGGGCGATTTGAACGTGCAGAAGGCGGTACCCTGTTTCTTGATGAGCTGGCCACTGCGCCTTTGATGGTACAAGAAAAATTGTTACGAGTGATCGAATACGGTGAGTATGAGCGCGTGGGTGGCCATCAGCCACTGACCGCGGACGTTCGCTTGGTGTGTGCGACCAATGCGGATCTGGTAAAAATGGCCGAAGAAGGTCAGTTTCGCGCTGACTTGCTCGACCGACTCGCGTTTGATGTCATTACGCTACCGCCATTACGAGAGCGCCAAGAGGACATTTTGTTGCTCGCCGAGCACTACGCGATAAAAATGTGCCGCGAACTCAAACTCGATTACTTTGTTGGCTTCACGTCCCATGCGAGTTCACAACTGATTGCGTATCGCTGGCCGGGCAACGTTCGAGAGCTGAAAAACGTGGTGGAACGTGCCATTTATCGTCACGGCCTGAACCCAGATCCGATTGATGAATTGATTTTTAATCCCTTCGCTACCGGATGGGAGAGCGAAAAGGCCGAACAAGAGCAACCGAATGCATCAAGTACTGCTTCAAGTTCAACAAGCAACGATCAAGTCTCTTCGCCAGCAACGACCGAGATTTCGTTTCCCATTGATTACAAACAGTGGCAGGAAGAGCAAGACATCAAGCTACTCAATCAAGCCTTGGAAGCCAGTAAATTCAACCAGCGCCAAGCCGCCGATCTTTTAGGGCTCAGCTATCACCAGTTCCGAGGTATGGTGAGAAAATACGCTTTGGTCGGACAAAACTAGACCTAGGTCCACCAGCAATTTGTCGGCAAGGTGTTACACTTAACTCAAAGAAAATACGCTTACTTAACGCTTTGCTGAAAAACGAATTTCTGTTTGGAGCAAGGTAAATTAAATGGTAAATTAGCCGGATCTTTTGGCGCTGACAAAGGCGTACATTCATACGATACGTTTCATTTTATGAAAACACTAATACAACTCACATTGGGATTATTAGGCTTTAGCTTATTAACCGGGTGTGGCAAAGACATTGACCACAAAGAAGTACGCCAAACTGGCTTTGTTTTTTGTGGGCAAAGCAATCTTAAAACCTTCAACCCTCAGTTGATTGATAGCGGTATTACGGCAGACACTCTCAGCCCGCAGATTTTCGATACCCTTTTAACGCTTGATCCACAAACACATCAGCCCATTCCGAGCCTTGCTGAAAGTTGGAAGGTCAATAAAACAGGTACAGAATACACGTTTACCCTACGCAAAAATGTCACTTTTCAAACCACAGCATGGTTCGCCCCGACCCGTCAGTTAAACGCAGAAGATGTTGTTTTCAGTTTTCGTCGAATAATCGACCCATCTCATCCTTTCCACCTCGTCGGTGGTGGTCACTACCCTTGGTTTGCGGGCATCGATTTAGCCAACTTACTTGTGGATGTTGTCGCGATCTCCGATCGCCAAGTAAAATTTACGCTCAGCCGTCCCAATTTTGCTTTCTTATCCAACCTCGCTACCACCCATTCGGTCATTCTTTCTGCGGAGTATGCGAATCAGTTGGCGGCTGCCGATACAAAAGAGCGTATCGATATGTATCCCGTTGGCAGTGGCCCATTTTTATTGGAGGAATATCAGATCAACGATTTGGTTCGTTTGCGTCGCCACGAAGGCTATTGGCGGAACCCGGTAAAAATGGAACAAGTGGTTTTCGATATTTCACAACGTGGTACGGGCACGCTTGCCAAACTACTGCGTAACGAGTGCGATGTGTTGCGCTCCCCCATCTCCAGCCAGATCCCGATTATTGAAAACAACCCCAATATGGAACTGACGGCAACGCCGGCGATGAATGTGGCGTTTATCGCCATCAATACCAGCCATTCTGCACTAAAAGATGTGCGTGTGCGCCAAGCGTTGAACCTCGCGATCAACCGACAAAATATCCTCGACTCCGTCTACTATGGAACAGGAACAAAGGCGTACACCTTGCTGCCACCGAACTCTTGGGCATACCAAAAAGACAGTGTCAAAGTGCGCTTTGATCGTAACTATGCACTTGCGCTAATGCGTGAAGCTGGGTACGAGCAAGGCTTATCACTTACTATGTGGGTACCACTCGAACCACGTGTTTATAATCCAAGTCCACGTAAAACCGCCGAACTGATTCAGTCTAACTTGGCTGATATCGGCATTGAACTGATTCTGATCACTGATGAACGAACCGAGCGCGTAACCGTTGATCATTCTCAAGGTGATTTGTCTCTCACTGGGTGGGTTGGCGACACAGGCGATCCGGATAACTTCTTACGCCCACTGCTTTCTTGCAGCTCTGAAAGAGCGGGGATTAACGTAGCCATGTGGTGCAACAGCGACTTCGATTTCTTACTCGATTTGGCGTTGGAAACAGAGAAAAGTCGATATCGCCTAAACTTATATCGCCAAGCACAGAACATTCTCAATGAAGAATTTCCAGTGATTCCATTGGCACACGGCGTTCAGTTCAGAGCTCACGACAAATCGTTGATTGGCTTTAAATCCAGCCCATTTAACTCCCAACCATTTGACAGTGTAGAGAGAGTTTACTGATGTTTTGGTATACAGTACGACGCTTAAATCTATTTGTAATTACACTGGCCATTTTAACCATGGTTGGTTTTTCGATCTTACGCTTAGACCCAGAATCGGTATGGGCTCAAGCAGATTATTGGCATGGTTGGTCTATCTATCTTTCTGAGCTGGCACAGTTAAACTTTGGCGTGAGTAAAAATGGCGTTGCAATCTATGATGAACTCGCCGTTGTTTTCCCTGCCACCCTAGAGTTGTGTTTCTTTGCCTTTTTGGTCGCGCTGCTTATTGGTATCCCCTTTGGCACGATTGCGGGCATGAAGCAAGGCAAGTGGGTCGATACCACCATCTCTTTTGTCTCCATGTCTGGCTACTCAGCCCCGCTCTTTTGGGTCGCACTATTGATGCTGATGGTGTTCTCTCTCCATTTCGAGATATTTCCTGTCTCTGGGCGCTATGACCTACTTTATGAAATCAAACACGTAACTGGTTTTGCCATCATCGATGCGTTTCTTGCTAAAGGGCCTTACAAAGCTCATGCACTGCAGAGCGTCATTGAGCATATGGTGCTGCCCTGTTTGGTCTTGGCGCTGGCGCCAACCACACAAGTGATCGGATTGATGAGAGCCTCGGTCGCAGATGTGATGAGCAAAAACTATATTCGCGCCGCTCGAATTAAAGGTTTGACTACCCGTGAAATTGTCACTCAGCATGTGTTACGTAACGCCATCCCACCTATTATCCCTAAAGTTGGCGTACAGCTTTCTAGCATGTTAACACTGGCTATCATCACAGAATCGATTTTTAACTGGCCGGGTATTGGTCGTTGGCTATTAGATGCGCTCTCTAATCGCGATTACGTGTCGATTCAAGCGGGAGTGATGGTCGTAGCGACGTTAGTACTCACAGCCAACATTTTGTCGGATCTGATTGGCGCAATCATCAATCCACTGGTAAGGAAGGAATGGTATGCTAACCGATAGTGTTTACCAGGAAGAGCATATTCCGACTCAATTTGAGCGCTTTTGGCGTAGTTTCCGCAATAATAATCTAGCCATGTTTGGATTGTGGTGTTTGATCTTGTTGTTGCTGGTTACCATCAGCGCACCTTGGTTGGTTCCACATGATCCTCAGCAGCAAACCGCGCAATTGCTGGTACCGCCATCATGGAGCCCTGCAGGAACAGTCGAGTACTTTCTTGGTACTGATGATTTGGGCCGAGACATCCTCTCGCGACTGATTATGGGAGCTCAACCCACTTTAGGCGCCGCGATCATCATCACCGCCATTGCCGCCATCATTGGCTGCTTTATCGGTGTTCTTGCCGGGATGACACGCGGACTTCTTTCCAGTACGTTGAACCACTTACTGGATACGGTCATGTCCATTCCATCACTGCTTTTGGCGATCATCTTTGTCGCGTTCTTTGGTGTGGGTGAATTCACCGTGTTGTTGGCCGTTGGGCTGGCGCTTATTCCGCGTTTTATTCGTTCGGTTTATATTGCAGTGCATACTGAAGTTGAGAAAGACTACGTGATGGCGGCACGCCTTGATGGCGCCAACAACTTTTACCTGCTTTGGAACTCGATTTTACCCAATGTGCTGATTGTCATTGCCACTGAGATTACTTTAGCCCTTTCTGTGGCCATATTAGACATCACCGCGCTTGGCTTTCTGGGGTTGGGGGCACAAGCACCAAGCACCGAATGGGGCGCAATTCTTGGCGATTCCGTGGAGCTGATCTATCTCGCGCCTTGGACCGTAACACTGCCTGGTTTGTCCATTATGTTTACCGTTATCGTTATCAACCTTGTCGGTGATGGCGTACGCCGAGCACTCAATGCGGGGATCGAATAATGCCGTTATTGGATATTCGTCATTTGACGATCGAAATTGAGACACCGCAAGGCTTAGTAAAAGCCGTTGACCGCATGAGCCTCACGCTAAATGAAGGTGAAATTCGCGGTCTCGTTGGCGAATCAGGCTCGGGTAAAAGCTTAGTCGCCAAAGCCATCGTTGGGGTATGTAAAGACAACTGGAAAGTCACCGCCGACCGTATGCGATTGGGCAACATTGATCTGCTGCAACTCACGCCAAGTGAGCGTCGACGAGTCATTGCTCGCGACATCGCAATGATTTTCCAAGAGCCATCCACCTGTCTTGACCCGTCTGAAGAAGTGGGTAAGCAGTTGATTGAATCGATTCCATCACGCACTTTTGACGGAAAATGGTGGGAACGTTTCAAATGGCGTAAGAAACGCGCCATTGCCCTTCTCCACAAAGTTGGGATTAAAGACCATGTACGCTTAATGAAGAGCTATCCTTATGAGCTTACAGATGGTGAATGTCAAAAAGTGATGATTGCGATGGCAATAGCCACCGCACCTAAGCTCTTGATTGCCGATGAACCCACTAATGACTTAGATCCAATCACTCAGAACCAGATTCTGCGTTTGCTAAGTCGTATGAATCAGCTGAACAACACCACGATTCTGCTCATCGGCCACGACTTAACCAATATTACCCAATGGGCTAACCGTATTACGGTAATGTACTGTGGGCAATCAGTAGAGTCTGCTGATACAGATAGTATTTTGGAGGCGCCAAAGCACCCATACACCGCTGCGCTATTGAAAGCGATGCCTGATTTTAGCCACTGGATTCCTCACAAACAAAAGTTGCAGTCTCTACCGGGGTCGATCCCGCCATTGCAGCATTTGCCTATTGGCTGCCGTTTGGGGCCACGCTGCCCTTATGCACAGCGCCAGTGTGTGGAGATCCCTTATGCACGCCGCATTAAAAATCATAAGTTTAGCTGTCATTTCCCTCTTAACACGGAGAAAGATTCATGAGTGCCTTGTTAGAGGTAGAGAACCTATCCAAGAACTTTGTCACGCGTTCGGGCTTGTTTAAACGCAGAGTACAACAAGCGGTCAAACCGGTCAGCTTTACGCTCGAAGCGGGTCAAACCATTGGTTTTATTGGCCAAAATGGTTCAGGGAAATCAACACTAGCCCGTATGCTGGCGGGCATGGTGGAACCGACTTCTGGCGAAATTCGTGTCAACGGCGAGCGACTCGAGCACCGAGATTACGCCACGCGCTGCAAACTGATTCGGATGATTTTCCAAGATCCCAACACCTCGTTGAATCCACGTATTCAAATCGGGCGTATTTTGGAAGGTCCACTCAAGCGAAACACCAATATGCCACCAGAAGCACGTCTAAAACGGGTTAAAGACACGCTATTGCGGGTTGGCCTGTTACCCGAACACGCCTATTTTTATCCGCAAATGCTGGCAACCGGGCAAAAACAGCGTGTCTGCTTAGCACGAGCCTTGATTCTACAACCCTCTATCATCGTTGCCGACGAAGCGCTAAACGGCTTAGACATGGCAATGCGCTCACAAATCATCAACCTCTTTTTAGAACTGCAAGAAGAGATGGGCGTATCGTTTGTCTACGTATCACAACACATCGGTATCGTTAAACACATCACCGATAAAGTGATGGTGATGCATGATGGAGAAGTGGTGGAATCTGGAGATACGCAATTCGTGTTGAGCGATCCACAGCATCCTCTTACACAACGCTTGGTCGAAAACCATTTCTACAAAACCCCTTCTCACTACTAGTAGAAGCCATCTGTCAGCGTGATGAGAAAATAGTCAGCGAAGCAAGGAGCAATGCATGAATAACATTTGGGTGAAACCACTGATTGGCATTGCTCTCCTGCTTTTGACATCGGGCACTCATGCAGTGGAGAAAACGTGGCTTCAACCCGCCTTCGTCAGCAACGCATTCATTCAAGTGGCATTGCGCAATGAATATAGCCCAGGGGAAAAAAAAGTTCGCAAATGGCACACGCCGATACGTGTGTACGTTGAGCATCAGGTCGCAGATAAAGCGCTGCATGCATCGCTATTAAAAATGCACCTGCGTGATTTGTCCGCCATCACAGGCCTCTCAATTGAGACCACCAGCGACAAAGCGCAAGCCAACGTTGTTTGGGTGTTCACCCAAGAATCGAGCTATCAAAGTGAAGTCAAACGTCTCATGGGACGCAAATCTGCCAACAATCTGGGCAGCGCGGTTTGCAAAGCGGGTTTTAAAACTCGCCAAAGTGCCATCTATTACGCTGCGATTGTTATTCCTGTCGACAAAGCACGCGAGCACGGCAAATTAGTCGCTTGTATTGTGGAAGAAGTCACGCAGGTTCTTGGCCTGCCTAACGATTCAGAACAGGCTTACCCTTCTATTTTTAATGACAATTCCCCAGAAGAGTTACTCTCACCACTCGATATCGTTCTACTCAAGTTGCTTTATCAACCGGAGATTAAAGCCGGTATGTCGGAGGCGGAAGTCAAACCAGTGCTAAGTACACTGCTCACGCGTTTCGCCGACAACGGCACCTTATCTCAATCCGTCGATGTCGCGACGCAAACCGAGCTGTTTCAGTTTATTGGGTATTGATCGTTAAGCGGTTCAAAGCCGTTAAATTGCTATACGGCGATAAAAAAACGGCGCTGAATCGCACCGTTATGTTCTGTGATTGACCAGAGCGTTTTATCTCTTCGCCGCCTGTTTTTTCAGTTCAAAGTCAAACTCATCAGGGAACAGCACCACCCCTTCCTCATTAATGCTCGGAAACACGACAACCGATAGCTCGTCGTCTTCTAAGCCACGAGTCCAGCGGCTGTGCCACTTGTTTAGCGAGATCGATTCCGCTTGGCACTCTTGCCAATCGCCCGTGGCCCACTCTTCGGCAAACTCTTTATTTGGCCAAACCGGTACGCACTCTTCCTCTTCGCTGTTGAGCATCACGCAGCCATGCTCATCAGTGAGGATCCATACTTGGCGCTGGGCGACAATTTCCTTAACGCAGTAACGTAAACGTTGCTCTTGATCGTAACTATTAATGGTACGAATTTGATCTTGGGATAATGGTGTGGTCATTGCGCCTCTCCACTTTTGCCTTTTGGCGACATTCAATTAAAAACGCCCACTTGCCGTGGCAAATGGGCGTTTCCATTATGGTGCAAAGTCTCATCGAGTACCAGCGAGACTCTTTCACTCTGTGCGACTGATTACGCAAGCTCAACTTGAAGCCAAGGCCAGCCTTGCTTCTTACGACTTAGCGTGTTTTCCATCATCAGCAGGCCATCTTTTTCATGCTTAGCCAGTTTGTCTGACCACTCACCTTTGTAGATCAAGCGAGTCCATGCTGTCGTGATGTCAGTGAGCATAACCGCAGCAAACGCAAGGCCATCTTCGTCACAACGACGTTGTAGGTCTGCTTCTAGTGCTTCGATCATGCCATCTACTTGCTCAAGCGTTGCCAGTTCAACTTGGCCTACAACCACGTCACGACCATTGAATGGGTAACCTTTCAGATCTTTCTCTACAAGCTGTGCAGCAGACAGACCTTCAATGTTTGTTTTCGCGATCAGTAGATCTTTAGTGAACGCATCAATATCAGTAACACCGGCAATTTGCGCAAGCTCTGCTACTGCATCTTTATCTTTTTGCGTACAAGTTGGAGAAGCAAAACCTACGGTGTCAGACAGGATTGCAGACATCATTAGCTTAGCGATTTTTTCAGAGATCGCGTGACCTTCAATCTTAAACATGTTGAACAGAACGGTGTTAGTACAACCAACAGGCCAGATCCATGCTTCCATTGGGTTTACGGTCATGACGTCACCAAGACGGTGATGGTCAACGATACCCGCAACTTCAGCTTCAGCGATATCATCAGGCGCTTGCGCAAGATCTGAGTAATCCACCAACCATACCGTTTCACCGGCTACTGATGTACGTAGCTCAGGAACCTCTGCACCAGCCACTTCAAGAATGTGCTGTGTTTCGCGGTTGATTTCGCCTTGACGAATCGGCATCGCTTCAACGCCACGCGCTTTTAGCAGCTCAGTGGCTACGATGGCACTACAAATACTGTCACTGTCTGGGTTTTTATGACCTACAACTAGAATCATTATCTTTCCTATCCAAGTCTCGTTATTCCTGCTTAACCAAAAAGCAGGGTTGCTCACAAAGGGGCATACTTTACCTGAAATGAGCGGATTTGACATCAAGAAAAGTGACCTCTCGCTATTGCGAATAATTCTCACTTTCATATAATGATAATCATTCTTATTTGCATTAGAGACAACAATGAACGCAACGAAATTTTTTAGCTCAACGCACCCGTTGCTGCAACCGACGCAGTTTCGTCTCGCTCATAAACGGTTGGTGTTGCCTGTTGCCCTTTTGATGTTGCTGCTTAGTGACACGACTCGACAAATCACCGTGACGACTCTCTCTGACTCTTTCTGGGCGGTTTCTTGTTACGTCGCGGCCACGCTTGCCATTTACCACTATTTGTCTGGCTTTATGTCGCGCACCAATCGAGTGACACAACTTTATCGCGCATCACGTCACTACCAAGTCTTTTTTGCCGCTTTACTTGGCGCTCTGCCCGGTTGTGGCGGCGCCATTGTTGTAACAACGCAATTCATCAGCGGCCGAGTTGGCTTTGGAGCGATTGTCGCCGTGCTAACCTCAACCATGGGCGACGCTGCCTTTCTGCTGCTTGCCGCCAAACCCGTGACTGGACTCGGCGTTATTGCGTTGGGCATTGCGGTAGGAACCCTTTCTGGCATGGTGGTGAACGCACTCCATGGCGACGATTTTTTACGGCCCAAAGTGAGCGATGAACCTAACCGACCACATTGTTGCCAAAACAAGCAAGACGCACATACCCCATTTGAACAGCGAGCCATTAACTTGCAAGGCGCATTTTGGAAATGGCTTCTGATACCTGCCGCGGGCGTCGCTCTGCTTGGTTCGTTTCAAGTGGATGTGAATTTGCTGTTTGGTCTTGAGGAAAACACCATCGAATGGATGGGCGCGATTTTCGCCGTCACCAGCATGTTCCTTTGGGCATTGACCAAAGAGTTCGGCAGCTATCAATCCGCCGTCTCTGAAGACGAAAAGATCATCGACTCCCATCCGATTCAAAAAGCCGCCCAAGACACGAATTTCGTCAGTGCTTGGGTGATTTTGGCCTTTCTCGCCTTTGAACTGACTCGCTATTTTTCTGGGCTGAATTTACAGGTGACGTTCTCAGGATGGGGCGTATGGATGCCACTCATCGGGGTTGCCGTGGGAATGTTGCCCGGATGCGGGCCACAAATTCTCATGACCAGCTTATATCTCTCCGGTGCTGCTCCGCTCTCCGCGCAGCTCGCCAACGCGATTTCAAACGATGGTGACGCGCTCTTCCCTGCCATTGCAATGGCACCGAAAGCGGCCTTGGTCGCGACGATTTACTCTGCCATTCCGGCTTTTATTGTGGGTTATGGTTATTTCTTCCTGTTTGAATATTAGTTTGTACAAAGCAAACAACCGTCAAACACCCCATCATCTCAACGGAAAAGAGCCTCTATAAAGTGAGGCTCTTGTCTGGATATGCTTACGACTAAGCGCGCTTACGCTGTGACGATGGCTTTGGAATTCAAGCCCGGATTTAATTGGGTCACAAACAACTGGCAAGGCTCATCACTTAAACGTTCTTGTGTCCAGTAGTCGTACCAATGCACTGGCGTATCAGAGATCAACGTAAACTCTTTGTCTTGCTGGCCGTCATAATTGAACAAACAGTGCAGATCGTTTTTCTCGGTCAGCTTCAAGAAGGCGTGGTTGAGACTGAACGCGGTAAATTTCGCCGCATTCTGATTGTGCTTTTGACGAACCATCAATTTGGCAAGACAAGATTTGGCGAATGGCGTGATCTCTGGAAGTGGATCGCCCGACAGCAGCAGCCCGCCACACGCAAGTAGGACATTGCGGTGAAATTCATATTCTTGCCTTTGCACACCTTGGTTAGGTAGCGAAGTGAAGGTTGCGCAGTCAGGATCAATCTGCCAAAGTTTTCGATGCTGCCAACTGCGGTAGAAGGTCTCTTTGGCAATTTGTTCGAAGCGATGTGCGTGGCGCTCAACGTCATCCGAAACGCGCATGGCATCAACCAATCCTAAAGAAGGCCACATTGGCGCGTTACAACCAAGTAGCCACGCTTCGCCCGCTCCTTGAGCGATCGCATCCATCCCGAGTCGATACGCTTCAACACCTGTTATGCCTTTTTGGTAACGCTGCCCTTTTAGCGTCCCCCAATAGTTAGCGTCCAATTTAAAGAGCTCTACACCCCACTCTTCTCGCATGGTTTTTACTACATGAGTTAGGTGCTCCTGCACTTCAGGATGTGATGTATCAAGGATATACCAAGGTGTACAGCGCCAACCGCCATAAGTGATGTCCTCTGCTTTTAGCAGTGAGCCATCCTGATGTTTAACAAACCATTCGGGATGCTTACGAAAGATCTCTGATTCAGGCTGAGCAATAAAGGGCGCCAGCCAAATCGCTGGTTTTTTGCCACTCGCTCGAATTTGTGCAATCAGTTGTTTGACTCCCCCTGAAAACTTGTCAGAAGGAGTAAGCCAATCGCCCATAAAGGCCTGATAGCCATCATCAAGTAAGACCCACTCCAGCGCCTCTAAGCTGCCCTGCATCTGCTCGACATTCGCTAAGATATTTTGCTGGCTCACATCGGCATAATAGGCATACCAAGAACACCAACCTACTGGCGAATTCTGCTCCACCCCTGCTCTGATCGGATGATGAACCGTAATATGTTGCGCAAACTCAGCATAGAGCTCAGACAAAGAGGCGCCTTCCAACAGCACTACAGATTCCAGCGTATTGGTTTCCCAATCTTGGATTTCCGTCTGTTCGCCATCAAGATAAGCGACAACATGCCAGTGGTTACCCGCCTGTTCCAGCTCAAAATAGCCAGCGAAGCGCCGACAGGAGGTAAAACCAAACAAGGTGTAACCTTGTGATTCCTCAATCACTAAGTAATTGTAGTAACGCTTAGGCGCATGCTGTGAATAAAGGCGATATTGTGGGTTATTGTCAGGACAACGACCGATGTCGATCACTTGGTCTCGAGTGCCAGTGGTCTGCGCCAACATTTGAAACCCGTCCCCCAAGAGCTGAGCCTGAGCTTCAAAATTGAAAGGAGTACGAAAAAGTTCAAATCGATCATTGATGATACGGTTGTGCATACCGTGATAGCAGAAGTGAACTTCATTGTTATTTATCGTCACTTCCAGTTCATCATCATTCACCTCGAAAGGGATGTGATTGCCTAAGGTATAAGGGCTTTTCATGAAATCTGCTCACTGTGTTTTTCTTGTATTATCAGTCAATAGCAGCACTACAAATCGTTATCTTCATCACGATTTGCTGGCAAAGATTTTCAAATTGCCTATCAAATTGAGAATAACTCAACGCCGAAGAGTCAATTTTCTCTAACGAATTGTTATTTATAAAAATTCCCCTTGGCACAAGCTTTGCGTACAACCTAAAAGCAAGCACAAAACCGACTCTAACGTGGGACGATAGCATGATGACAAGCAAACCCGATCATCAAACACGATTATCAGCGCCAATCATTTTTATCGGTCCCGGCCGTTCAGGCTCGACCGTTATTTCTGAGTTTGTCATGGCTCATCACAGCCTTGGCTGGCCAGATAACTACTGCGAGTGGTTTCCGTCTCTACCATCACTTGCTTGGCTCACCCGACTCACCAATAACTCGCTTTGGTACGTATCCGGCGAAAAAGCGCAGCTTAATCACACGTTACCGCTCAATAACTTGCTACCCAGACCCGCTGAGGCATGGCCTTTGTGGCAAAAGATCACTCGTGATGAGATCGATTTTAGCCGGGAATTTTTGCTTCACCAGAGAGCCAGTGCAGAGGAGAAACAACGGATTCGTCGTTATTTAAATCAGCATTTGCGAGCGCAAGGCAAACCGCGTTTAGCAATGAAATTTACTGGTCCCGGACGTGTGGAGTATTTGTCCAGTATATTCCCAGATGCGTTGTTTATTAATGTCGTTCGCGAGCCCATCGCCACCGTCAATTCACTGCTCAAGGTACCATTTTGGCAAGCACAGGGGTTACATCAACTATGGTGGCGAGGCGCCTACAGCAACCGCGAACTCGAAACCTATCAGCAAATTCGTCACGACCCGGTATGCAGCACCGCCTTTCAACTGAGTAAAATCCTGAAAACCACCGAGGAGGAAATCGCACGAACAAAAGTAAAATCGTTGACGGTTCATTACGAGGACTTTGTTCGAGATCCACAGTTTATCGTCCATCAAATTATGCATTTTTGTCACCTTCCCCCTTGCGAAAGAGTGCGCAACAAACTGAGAAACAGTCCCATTAGGGATCAAAACAAAGCAGCAAAAGTGAGTGGTATCGCGAAAAGAGTATCCACTTGGTGTGAAAACGAAAAGACCCTCGAATCCTGAGGGTCAAAGAAAAGGCAGTGGATTATCGCCAAAAAAGCGTCCTGCTTTAAATGGCCCGCAATGCAGGCCATAAATTGCTAAGGAAGTTCTTAGAAGTCGTAAGCAACTTTGAAGAATGCGGCTAGATCATCGCTGTTGTTGTTATCAGACAGATCAACATTGAAATCCACTAGTGCAGACAGCTTGTTAGTGAACTGGTAAGAACCACCAAAGTTAACTGACTCTTCGCTAGCTGAATGATCATAATCTTTAGCTGCGTAACCAGCAGCTAGGTACAGTTTATCGATAGTGTAGCCTACTGATGCACTGTACAAAGACGCGTCTTCACCCTTGAATGATTCATGGTTAGCGAAGTTTGCACCGATCGCTAGGTCACCGAAAGTCACCACACCGTTTACTAGGTAGATTTGCTCGATGTCAGTGCCGCCAACTTTCTCATCATTCTTCTCGTAGCCAGCGTTAACTTGGAACTGTTCGTTTTTGAAACCAACATAGCCGTTGAAACCACGTTGACCAGATGCGTCTGCTTCGCGGTCACCGTAGTAAGAAATACCGTATTTGAAGCCTTCTTTCATGCCTTCAAATTTGATCACTTGGTTTACGTCAGAAGCGTCAGAAGCGGATGCACCAAACTCAATAGTTAGGTCGGCTGCGCCATCTACTGCATCTAGAGCAGAGTCGTTTGCGTAACCGATAGACGCTACGCCAAAACCAGTTTTGTAACCAACCCAAGTGTCGATCACTGTGAACTTAGCATCCATTGAAGAGTAGTTGTCTGCAAGGTCGAATTCACCAGCAAACTGACCAACTACGTTGCCTTTTTGGTAGTTGATGAATAGATCAAAACCAGTCACACCGTCATTGTAAAACTCTCTATCAGGACGACCTTCTTCATAGTAACCACCGACAGCCACTTGACCACCAACAGAGAATTCTTCGCCAGAAAGGATTAGGTCGATCATTGACTCACGAGCACGCTCAGAAACGTTTTGGTTTACGTCTGCTGCGATTGCAGAACCAGCAACAAGAGATAGCGCCACCGCTAATACTGTTTTTTTCATTTTTATTTTGTCCTATCAATTTTATAGATTTTTTCACCACTCGACTTAGCCCGTAAGCACCAGTCGTTGCGGCGAAATTATTCTCAAAGACAAAACTTTCCTAATAAAACATTACAAATAGATATAAATCACAACCACTAAGGCAATGGAGTTTTTCTAAAAAACAATGAAAAATGCGCTCCATTTAATCGATTGTCTGTATTTTTAGCGAGCGTAATCACAAAAACAGCCAACAATTCACAAAAAAGTATAAATTTAAAATGAGCATATAATTTTTCAGTTTTAATCACTTTCAATGACACCCCACCAAATACAAGCGAAAAAAGCCGCACCAAAACGCTCACAAAGCATACAGCTCAACCTATTACTCAGCGTCTAATTTAACTCTTTGTTTAGCATTAAATATACGTTTCTAGGACTGCGGCGTCTTCTTATAACGTATATAGGTATCGGTACTTTGATCATATACCTATGTGTTTATGCTCGGACTGTTCCAGTCGCCAATGGAGTGAACAGGCACACGCCTTTCTTCTATAGGAGAGATATCGACTTCGTGAATGCGCTTCGAATGCGATAGCTCACAGCGAAAATGAGTCAACATCCAACGCAGTGACTTGGCTCCTTCTATTGGAGCCCAAGCACTCCAACTCTCTTTTTTCTCACTTTGATATTCAACACTAATTTGCTGATAGACTTTTAAGCTTCCGCCAAAAATATCTCCTGGCAATTTCGAACGAATGGTTATAGAGGGAAAAGAAAACTCCCGCTTGTTCATTGGTTTGAGTCTCATCAACAACCGTTCTCCCTTAGCTATACCCTTCGTAAAACAACTCTCGAACAACCGTCATCCCTTCCTGTGGCACTCCTTCAAGCGTGATCACCCCATGCACTTCTGGAGACATCTCAACATCATATTTTTTAAATGGCCAAAACATGGCATTTGCTCCTGACGAAAAAGACCCTAACGAAAACCGCACAAAACCAATAGCAGCGAGACTCTTTGAGCCATAGCCCCACTTTATTGAGTACATCCAGTTGAGATCATATGGAAAACGACAAAACAGCGAGCGTATTTCGCTAGAAGAAAATAACTTGTGGGAAGGAACTCGAAGGAATATGTAATGGTGATGCTATTTTTGCGTTGTCGACATAAAAAAAGGTCCGGCATGTATGCCAGACCTTTTCTCGTTCATTATCAAGCTGCGATTACGCGACTTCGATTGGACCACCAAATGAGGTGACTGGTGGAACTTTACCAGTGAACTTCTCGAAGTCCACGATACAGGTGTTCGCAGAAGTCGCCTGTGCCAATTCAGAAGAGCCGATGTCTTGAGTCAGTGTGTTTGGATCACCATATGTGTCGATTGCGCCCACTTTCTCGTTAAGCGGACCGTACCACGCACCTTCTTCGATACGGATCACGCCACGTGGGTAGCTATCAGTCACAACTGCGCCCGCTAGAAGCTGACCACGGTCGTTGAATACACGCACTAGGTCACCATCTTTAATGCCTTTCGCTTTCGCATCAACTGGGTTGATGTAAACGGGCTCACGACCTTGAACTGCGTAAGTCGCACGGAACTCTTCAGACTCACACATCTGAGAGTGCAGACGCTTGTCTGGGTGACAAGATTGCAACCAGAACGGATGTTTGTCTGAACCTGGTCCGCCGTGTGAACGTTCTGATTTTTCGAACCACATTGGGTGCTCTTGACAATGTTCGTAACCGTAACGACCGATCTTACGAGACGTGATCTCGATAAAACCTGAAGGTGTACCCAGTGGGTTGATTTCAGGGTCTTGACGGAAGTCCGCGTGACGAACCCAAGGTTGACCTTGACCGAAGTCCAGCACGCTCTTCTCCCAGAACTCATCAAATTCTGGCATCTCGAACTTGCCTTCGTTCGATTTCTTACAATCGTTGTATAGGCTGCGAATCCAATCCATTTCACTCATACCGCGAGAGTATTCTTCACTGCGGCCAAAGCGCTCAGTCAATTCCTTCATGATTTGGAAGTCTGGCTTAGATTGGAACAGTGGATCCACCAAACGGTGCATCGCAATCAAACCACGGCTTGAGTATGAACCGTATACGTCGATGTCATTGCGTTCCCACTGGGTACATGCTGGTAGCACGATGTCTGAGAAGCGACACGTCGCTGTCCACGCGAAGTCGATCGTCACAACAGTTTGTAGTTTCTGGAACGCTTGCTTCATGCGGTTGCGATCTTGATGGTGGTGCCATGGGTTACAACCCGAAATGACCATCATCTTGAAGTCTGGCAGCTTCACTTTGCCACCGTTGTAGTTGATCTCTTTGCCTGGCTCTAGCAGACAGTCGATCCAACGCGCAACAGGGATAGTACGGCTGTAACCATTGAAGTCATTGTTGTCCCACTTAGGTTTCATGCCTGCATCAAGGTTACGAGGGAAACCACCAGGGCCAGCAAAACCGGTTGAAGGCACACCGATACTTGAGTAGTGGTGACCATAAGAGATACCACCGCCAGGCAAGCCGATTTGACCGATCATTGCCGCAACAACCGCTGCTGCCCAGTAAGGCTGTTCACCGTGCTCTTGACGTTGGATACACCAACCCATCAGGATCTGAGTGCGACCTTTCACAAGCATGCGGGCAAATTCACGGATTTTGTCCGCTTTCACGCCACAAATAGGCGCAGCCCATTCTGGTGTTTTCTCAACTTTGTCCTTAGTTTTGCCTTGAACGTAGTTGATGAACTCTTCAAAGCCAAGACAGTAAGTTTCGATGAACTTCTTATCGTATAGGTTTTCAGTGTAGAGAACGTGTGCAATCGCCAACATAAACGGTACATCTGTCATTGGGTTGACATACAGATGATCGTTCTCTAGGTAACGCTGTGTTTTGTTCTTAACTGGGTCAACCGAAATCACGTTGATCTCGCCTTTGGCCACTTTCTCTTTTAGTTGCGCAAGGTAAGCGTAAGATTCATGCGTTTCACAGTTCCAACCCACTTGTAGGTTTTTCACTGGGTCGTTCGCCCAAAGAATAATGTTGTCTGCGTTTTCTAAAATCTCAGACCAAGACGTGCCTTGTGCGTATACTTCGGTAGAACCTAGCACGTATGGCAGAATCGTTTGACCGGCACCGGTTGAGTAGTCACCAACTTTGGTGATGTAGTTACCGTGCATGCCCACAGCGCGCTGCATATGTGCAGTACAGTTGTTGAATGAACCGGTTTGGTTCCAACCTGTTTGGCCTGCGTGTAGCGCCCAAGGGCCGTACTCTTTTTGTACGCGCTCTAGCTCACGGTAGAACAGATCCAGCGCTTCATCCCAAGTCACACGTACAAAACGGTTGTTACCGCGCGTATCTGCGCTGTACTTGTGTTTTTTCAGCCAGTCAAGGCGCACCATTGGGTAACGCACACGTGAAGGGCTGTAGATGATGCCTTTGATGCCGTTTAGCATCTCAGTTGGGTTTTGGTCTAGCTCTATCGGTTTGATCTCTTGAACTTTACCCGCGTAGATGTGGGCGCGGAACGCGCCCCAGTGAGAACCAGATACTTTCCAAGTTCCTGTTGTTTCTACTGCGTTTGCAGAAGCCGACGCCAATAAGCTAGGACCGATAACAGAGGCAGCACTTGTCGTTGCTACGCCCTTAAGAAAACTTCTTCTTGTAATAGCCATTTAAATTACTCCATCCAATGCTTATTAGTGATGACCTTCAGCATAATCTGAAGAGTGCTTCTGTAGATATTTCAAGATCAGTGCTTCGCTATCCGTATCAAGGTTCACGAACGCTAGCATGCCGTCAAACATACCTGGCCAAGTATTGGCATCGAAGTGCGCTTCTGCTGGTTGCGTGTGACACACTGAACAGTTTGTTTTGTATGCTTCACGAGATTTTTCCCACACTGGGTTGATGTCGTTCAGCATTGACTCTTTCTTGATCCACACTTTCGCGGCCACTTTTTCCCATGGAAGACCAGTCAGCTCATCCACTTTCTCTTCACCAGTGGTGACAATCTTGTCATCCATAGACGCTTCTTTTAGTAGCGAAGCCACTGCGATGTTCTTGCCGAAATCTTCTTGGATTACACGACCAAAGCCTTTTGCTTTACGCCAGCCGTCGATCTCGATTTCGACATAATCGCCTTTGTCTTCCAATACTTTTACGGTAGACGCAGGGTTCAATAGACCCGCTTCGGTTTGACCTTGTGCATCAAAGTAGATTGGTAGGTGACGAACACTCACGAGCTCTTTACCCACAGAGTAATCGGTATTGGATGCCATCTGCTCTAGGTCACCCACGATGCCGCCAATGCTATCCATACCTGCTGGTAGTTTGTGTGCGATACCTTTGTGACAGTCAACACAGCTTTGATCTTTCTCTGCCGCTTGCTTCATTTGGATGCGAGCTGTTGGAGACATTTGCTCGAAATCCATCGAGTCGTAGTTATGACAGTTTTTACATTCAAGGGATTTGTTGGCTGAGAAGCGATCCCATTCGTGTTTTGCTAGCTCGATACGGCGAGCTTCGAAAACGCCCGGTTCATCGTAGTTGCCAAATACTTGCGCAAAAACTTCTTTAGACGCCTGCATTTTACGTGCAATTTTGTCCGTCCAGTTGTGGGGTACGTGGCAATCAGGACAGGTCGCGCGAACACCTGAGTGGTTTTTCCAGTGCACCGTCTCTTGCAATTCTTGGTACACATTGTCACGCATGGTGTGACAACTAACACAAAACTCTTCGGTGTTGGTCGCTTCCAACGCGGTATTAAAACCACCCCAGAAAATCACACCGGCAATGAAGCCGCCCACGGTCAGCACACCAAGGCTGATATGAACTGCTGGGCGCGTTACAGTACGCCACAATTTAATGATCAATGATTTCATTGTCTGCTCTCTTAAAATCTTTTCAAAAGTGTGGAGGTAAGTTCACAGGCTTACATGCCGTGAGCACCTGGAGGTCCGAAGAAGAAAACCTGCAACATCCAAACGATGAAGCCATATCCACCAACGAACGCCACACTCAAGATTGGAAAGAGGACGACGGTAATGAAGAGGAAAGATTTCCACTCCAATGAGCGCTTTTCAGCACTCTCAATTTTGTTAACATCACTCATACATTTGCCTATTTTGTATTTAGTAATTTCAGTTGCCTCACCCCAACAGGATGAAACTTTTAACACTATCTAATGCAAAATGTTAGACCATACACAATGTATGGTTCAATCAATTCCCGACGCCCTACCCTTGTTATTCAACACTTTTTTGAGCTCATCCAGAGATGTGTCGGATTGATATTTCATGTGTAAATTTGTGAATAGATGTGAAGAAATAAGTCCTTTGCATTATTGTTAAAAACAAAACAACCACATAACACAAATGCTAGCAAAGTGATATTTTTTAGCTGGACTGATTCTTATTCTCTCAAAAATAAAACAATCCGCATGATGATTATGTGATTTTATTGTTACCACAATGTGAATGCCAAAGGAGCAAAATAGCAGTCTAAAGTGGCCCTCTTAATGCAAAAACCGTTCAACATTTAAGCAAACAAGCAACTCAAGAAATACATACGCTGCGACTCACCATTCGTGATTTACGCAGTGTGACTTCTGACAAGAAATCGAATCAGACGCCTTCCCATATCACCTCAGATTCGTTTCAATCCCGATATGACCAATGGAAAGAGATGGGTATGGAATCGGTTATTGATCTCACTTGGGAGGCACTCTTGGCGTTTTCCAGCCTCCTTGTTATCCCGCTATTCATTAGCCACTTCTATCAGCTGGCGATCGCGAAAGAAGCCCTACTGAGTGTTGGCCGTATGGCACTGCAACTGATTTTAGTGGGCTTCTATTTGGAGTATCTGTTTACCCTAAATGACTGGCGCATCAATGTAATTTGGTTATTGGTGATGCTCACCGTTGGCGCTTCTTCCATTGTCAGCAAAGCCCACTTGCCACAAAGTCAGCTACTCTTTCCTACCTTATTCGGGCTCGCTGGAGGTATGTTGCCAATACTCTCAGTGTTGCTTGTTGGCATCATCGTGCCAACACCTTGGTATCACACGCAATATATGATTCCTTTGGCTGGTATGCTGCTGGGCAACAGCTTAAGTGGCAATATTGTCGCTTTGCAAAATCTGTTTGATTGCTATCGCAATCGAAGCAATGAATACGAAGCTGCGATCGCCCTCGGTGCATCGCCACGTTATGCGTCACTTCTGTTTGTTAGGCAAGCGATGCAAAAATCTTTTGCTCCTATTCTTGCCTCAATGGCGGCGACAGGGCTGGTCACATTACCTGGCATGATGACAGGACAAATCTTGGGGGGCGCAAGTCCGATGGTGGCGATTAAATATCAACTGATCATTATGATCGCGATTTTTGTCACCCTAGCCCTTTCTGTTGTCATCACTTTAGAGCTGGTGCTACATCGCTGTTTAGATAGAAATGGGCGAGTGAAAATAAACACTCAGGATACAAAATGAGCAGTTTACTCTCTTTTTCTAACCGCCTCTTTTCTAATCACTTTTAGCCGAAATAAGATACCCACGAACTTTACGACAGGTTATCCACAGAAAATGTGGATAACCTCATTCGGTGCCGATCTGTTGGTGTCTTAAAAACGCAGGAAGTTCGTCACACGGCCGTCATGATTGAGACGTAACTTACCTATTAGGCATCCGACGGAGAGGAAGAATATGGACTATTCACCGCAATACCACGATGAGCTGCAGCAAGATTGTCGAGAGTGGCTAATTGATAAGCCCTTTGAGTTGCCACCGCAACCAACCGAGTTCTCATCAAGCTCAAGTGATTTCTAAAGGGTATGAAAAGCGAAAAAAGCAGACTTAACGTCTGCTTTTTAGTTATCTAAGAATCGCGGTGAATAGTGTCACTCAGCGATTAATCGCGCAGGTAGATTAACCAATACCACATGCCAACAAACACACCACCACCGATGATATTGCCAAGCGTAACGGGCAATAGGTTATTCAGCAGAAAGTCCATCATGTTCAGGTCGGCGTAATCGGCAATGTTGGCACCCGTCATTTGCCAAAATTCAGCAGGGGCAAAATTTTTGATACCAATCGCCATCGGCACTTGGAACATATTGGCAATACAGTGCTCAAAACCTGCCGAGACAAACATCGCAACAGGAAGAATCATCACGGCAATTTTATCCGTTAGTGTACGACCGCTAAACGTCATCCACACAGCGATACAAACCAGCACATTACACATGATGCCTAAAGCTACGGCAGAGAAAAAGCTGTGGTGCATCTTATGCTGTGAAATCGCCATCGCGTTTAGGCCAACCTGTCCATGGTCAAACATGTACTGCTTAGTGATCAACATGCAAACCACCAGCAAAATGGCGCCAACCAAGTTACCGACATAAACCACAAACCAGTTTTTGATCAGAACACGCCAAGAGATTTTACCGCTGGCACGTGCAACTAAGGTCAGCACTGAACTCGTAAACAGTTCACCACCAGTCACAACAACAAGGATTAAGCCTAAGCTAAATGCCAAGCCACCAATTAAGCGCGTAATTCCCCAAGGAAGATCCACTGCGCCAGTGGTCACTGTGGTATAGAAAACAAAGGCGATACCAATGTGAATACCTGCCGAAATAGCAAGTAAAAATGATTTAACCGGATCCTTGGTCGCTTTCCCTTCACCGATCTCTGCCGCTCTTTCCGCGGCCTGTGGTGGTAATAGCGAGTCAAATTGATTGAAGTTCATTGCAAAGTAACATTTGGAAACAATTTCGAGTGGCGCGGATAATCTCTCCTTTTCCAGAGTTTTTCAAGGGGTATTTTTTATGTTTACAAAAAATGTTGTTTTAGTGAGTTGATGTAAAAAACCAGATTGCGACAACCTATTCGCATCTTCTGCTTTCAGTTTCTGTGCTGGCATTAAGAATGGCTCGCCAACACCTTATATCCAAACGTATTTTAGCAAACCATAGAAACAAAAATGCCTCATATGGTTGAGGCATTTTTGGGATTAGTGTTAGCGAAGCTCTGAGGTTATTCTGCTGCATTCTCTGGCTGCGTTTCTGGCGCTGCGGTTTCGCTACTCGCCTCAACGGCGCTTGCTGCTTCTTCAGTTTCAATCGCTTCGGCTTTAGGGGCTGCCTCTTCTACTTGAGGATCTTGCTCTTCTAATGCTGTCCCCTCTTGCACTGGCTCTGCCTGTTCCACAGTAGACGCAGGCTGATCTTTTGCCGCTAACTGAAGTTTCAGATTCGCGACCAACTCTTCCAAGCTCTTGATATGCGCAGCTTCACGTTCAATGTGGGCATTTAACGCCAACTCACGTTGATTGGCTTTTTCCAATGCTGCTTTCTGCTCCGCCGACTTGGTTTCAAGCACTTTCACTTTGCTATTAAGCTCCGTCACCTGCTGAGACAAATCGGTAGTTTTGTTTGCTTCGTGCATGCGTTTCACGCTGTCAAGAATCTTTTCGCTTTGTTCTCTCAACATCACATCACGGTAATCAGAACCATCGACTGCTTTAGAGATGGCGAGCAGCTTATTTTCAATTTCTAAAACTGAGTTTTCAAAAGCATCATCTTCAACAGAAGCCAACAACTTCACCTGATGCGTGACTTGCTTAACGTGTTCGATTTCGAACTTCGCATTTGCAACAGCCAGCTCAATCGCTGCTTTGTCACGAGGATTCGTTTGAGCGATATTGGCGGCGATATTGACTACATTTTCTGCGGTTGCAAAACTCACTGGCGCCACTTCGTTAAAGTCTTCTTTCTTTAGCGTGGTCAGTTCTTGCTTCAGTGGAAGAATCAGCGTTTTATGGATGACCTTCACTTCTAGCTGTTTCGCCGTGTTCAAAAACGCAACTTGTTTTTCTTGCGCTTCATCAAGTTCATCAACCACAACATAGGCGAACAGTTTCTTGTATTGTTGTAGCACCTTGTTGTAATCGGAGGCGTAGTGGTCCGCCGCATTAATCTCTTTTAGATAGTCCATCTGAGAAATCGAGTCAGCCAGAATCACATCTGCTTTCAACTTCAGGCTCTGCAAGGCAGCATGGTTTTGCTCAACGAGCTTAAGTTGCTCTTGATACGCTTGTGCATAAGTTTCACCTGAAAACAGTGAATGACTTTTACCAGCAAGTTCTGGCTCTTTTTCCAACTTAGCGTAAATTTCACTCAGTTCCTTCCACGCAGAGTTCATGTCCTTGAAATTTTCTGGCGCATAGATCGCCAACTCAGCACTTTGCTTTAGTGTTTCTTGCCACTGTTGGTAAGACGTTTGGATTCCCGCAAATGGGGTGGCTGTATTTTCTGCGACAACATTGGTGGTTGCTTCGCTCACCTTTTCATCAGGAGTCGATTGACAGCCAACCATCGAAAGCACCATTGATGTAACCAGTGCCATCTTAAATTTGTTCATCATTTGTTTCCTTCTAAAACTAGCTCATTGACGCGCAAGTGTTTTTTCCCCCTCGATGCTTCTAAAGCCAGCAGGCGAAACATGAAGAAATGAAGCACTCGCAAAAAATTGATAGTAAACGGGCGTTTTCGTACACCCTGTAATCTTGAATAGACGTCTAAATATATTACAAATGTCTTGAGATTAATACTTTGTATTGATTGTGAGAATAATAAAACAGCGTTTCTTATCGAAAAACCACATTCATCTGGTTAGAAAAAGAGCAAATCATTGTCTAGCTAACAATTCTTACTCTTTATGATTGTAACTGCTGGGTAAGCATACTAAGTTGAAACAAAACGATTTGTCGGAGTATGAGTATGAAATTTACAGAAGAACACTTAGCTGAAATGAACCTATTACTGCAATTTGATTTGAGCAGCGCAGCAACAGGGATAAAAGTGCACAAAGATGCGGCGGAATCGACTCAAGCTGCGGTAAAACGTCTATTTGATAAAGGCCTATGTACTCAAATCGACGGAGGCTACCTCACTGACGAAGGTATTGAAGTAGCAGAGCACGCAGAAAAAACATTGAGAGTATTAAGCGCATAATGCTTTAGCGCAACTGACTGAGAATAATAAAGACTCGCTTTTGGTTTATTCAAAAGCGAGTCTTTTTGTTTCTCTAGCTAGGTGACGGAGCGTGCTAACAACACACTGTTGAATATTGCGAACCCCGCAGAGCATTGTCTAGCGAGAAAATAAGGCATTCACCCGTTGATAGGGTTGAACGCGGTCATAAAACCAATTAAACCCCGTCGCGTAAACTAGGAAAAAGAGCAAAAAACCCGCTTCCAGCAGCAAGGCTTGTAATATCGAGATGCTGAGGAACCAAGAGATCACTGGAATGGTAATAAAGATGAGCCCTCCCTCAAATCCGAGCGTATGCAAAAGACGCATTTTTAATCCTCTCTCTGCTCGATTCTCACCAAACCATTGATCAAAATATTGGTTATAGATGTAATTCCAAATGACGGTAAAGATACTCAGCCCGATCCCTACAATAGCCAGTGCCGAAGCCCCTTTTCCAGTCATCAAAGATGTCGCTGGTACAATAATCGCCAATGCCAAAAGTTCAAACGCCACGGCATGAAAAAGTCGTTCACCTTGTGTCATCACAAAACCTCTTACTGATGCTTTTCAATCACACACATTCTATCTACCATTAAGATACACAAAAGTTAGATACCATCTATAAAAGCGATATGTTTACTATTGAGCAACTACAAGCATTCGTCACTACCTCAGAAAAAGGCTCCTTTTCTGCCGCTGCGAGGGCGCTTGGTAAAGCGCAATCGGTCATCAGCCAACATATTATGAATATGGAGCTTGATTGCGGGGTACCTCTTTTTGATCGCACAGGACGATACCCTGTACTCAATTCGTCAGGTTTAGCACTTCTCCCTTACGCGAAAGCAACTCTGGAACAGTTGGAGAGATTCTCTAATAAAGCCCGTTCGCTATTTGAACCGCGCGCGTCGCAACTGATTCTTGCCGTCGACGAAGGTGTACCGCTGTTAACGCTGCCACACGTTTTTCGTACCTTGGAGGCGTCATTCCCAGAGCTACAAATCGAGTGTTTAACGGCTTCAAGCCCCGATATTATTGAACTTGTGGAATCAGGACGCGCGACTACTGGCATCATTTTGAGTGAAACCGTACTGCCATCGACCATCGATTTCTCAAGCTTAGGAGCGGTTGCTTTTGATGTGTTCGTGTCCACTGAACATCCTTTGGCTTCGATGTCATTAACGCATAGCGACCAACTCAAGCTGCATCGGCAATTGGTCATACGGTCTAAGAACGCTCAGTTCAGCTCCCTGAATCAAGCCTTTGGCCCAGACGTTTGGTACGCTGATAACTATTTTATGCTGTTAGAGATGGCAAAAGCGGGCTTCGGCTGGTGTCTGTTACCAGAACACCTTATCGGCGCAGAACAACACGGCTTGGTGAAAATACAAAATCCTCAGTTGCAATTTGGCTGGCAAGCCAATATCGATGTGATACAACATCAAAAATGGCACTCTGATCCAGTGCATTTAGAAACGCGTAGATTGCTGCGTAACTTATTTGGGAAATAGCGATGAAAAAGATATTAATCATTGGAGCCGGTTGGTTGGGTTTACCTTTTGCTCAACAATTGTCCGCGTTAAAACATCAGGTGATTGTCACTCGACGCTCTACAGACAGCCTTCGTGAAGTCCCTTTGGCGCAAGAAAGCAAAGTCGTCCTCGATCTCGCCAATGATGATGCCGCAAAGAAGGTGCGAGAGCTCGTGGACAACAATGCCATCGATATTGTTGTTGGCAGTTTCCCCCCCGGCTTTCGAAAAGGTAGCGGTGAAGAATATGCCCATCAGTGGCAAAAAATCGTCGACGGCATCAAGGATAGCGCGGTACAAAAAGTCATTATGGTCAGCTCGACGACGGTTTACCCAAATCAACCCGTCGAGATGAGGGAAGACGACGCAACACTCGCTAAGGCAAACAGCGAGAGCGACTTATTCAGTGACAAAGCACGCGTGATGTTGCAGGCAGAGCAATCACTGCTAGATTCAGGCAAAAACTTTACCATCTTACGGTTGAGCGGACTCTTTGGGCCTAATCGCCACCCTGCCCGCTTCGTCCCTCATCTAAAACAAATTAGCAGCCGTGCGCCTGCCAACATGCTTCATCTTGACGATGCAATCAATGCACTTTTGTTTGCGCTTAGTGCTGTCGACCAGCAAGTGCTCAACGTCTCAACGCCAACGACGGTCGATAAAGCGGCCTTCTATCAAGCCGCGCTTGAATCTGCACAACTCGACGTTGATTTCCCACCCGTTGTCGCCGTTGAAGACAAACGTATTGTGGTGGATAAGTTGCTGCAATCGGGTTTTCAATTTCAATATCAATCAACGCTGGATGCTTTATGAAACTTTTCCGTCAAATTGAACTGCTCTGGCAATACATGCAATTGCAGCATCGCTTAACCCCCGTTGAGTGCTTGCTCGTGATGTGCAGTAACGATCTTAGAGTGGCTGAACATGCTGCGAATTTGTACAAACAAGGGTACGCCCCCTATATCCTTTTTTCTGGTGGTGAGGGACGTTTCACTGAAGGGCTATTTGAAAAAAGCGAAGCTGAGACTTTTGCCGAGCTCGCCAAAGCATCAGGCGTGCCTGCAGAAGCCATCTTACTCGAAAAAAAATCCTCCAATAGTGGCGAAAATGTCTGTTTTTCCGAGCAACTTTTGCTCGAAAAGGGGTTGGCGTTTGAGTCGTTTATTTTGGTCCAAAAACCCTTTATGGAAAGACGCGCCCTCGCGACGTTCGAGAAACAATGGCAGGGGCCTTACTCACACCTGTTGGTGAGCTCCACCGGAGAGGCCTTCTTTGATTACATCAATGAAGAGATGCCTCTAATGTTGGTGCTTGAAGCGCTTCTTGAGGACTTTGAGCGCATTAAACGTTATCCAGCAAAAGGCTTCCAAACCGAACAACCGCTGCCCGATGACGTCGAAACCGCTTACCAAGGTATCCGAGAAAAGCTCACTTCGCTGCTTATTTAACGCAGTCACACGCTTAATGCGGTAACCAACGAAAAAAAGCCACTGCACATGATGTGAGTGGCTTCATTGCATTCTTGTCAGTAGGGTTACTCAAAGAACCTGTTATTTACCCAACGCTTCTTTGTAGTGTTGACGACAGACTGACACATAACGATCGTTCCCGCCAATCGCCACTTGGTCGCCTTCTTTAATTGCGTTACCGTGCTCGTCGGTGCGGATAACCATGTTGGCTTTGCGTCCACAATGACAAATGGTTTTTAGTTCGACCAATTTATCAGCCCAAGAAAGGAGGTATTTGCTGCCTTCAAACAGCTCACCAAGAAAATCCGTACGAAGTCCGTAACACAATACAGGAATGTGCAGCTTATCGACCACTTCCGTTAACTGATACACTTGCTCTTTCGATAAGAATTGGCACTCATCCACCAAAATACAATGGCGTTTCTCCACTTCATTCAGAGCAGCGATCTCTTGATAGAGATTGGTGTCTGCTTTAAACAATTGCGCTTCAGCTTGTAAACCAATTCGTGAGCTGACTTTACCAATACCATAGCGATCATCTAAAGCCGCGGTAAAAATAACGGGCGTCATACCACGCTCTTGATAGTTGAAAGAAGACTGAAGAAGAGTCGTTGATTTACCCGCGTTCATCGCTGAGTAATAGAAATACATCTGAGCCACAGAGCACTACCTAAGTAAAATTGGAAAATGTAAAAATATAAAGAAAAGGGCTGAATCAACAGCCCTTTAAAAAGATGCAATTACTTGCGACGCCACGTTGTTCCTTCAGGGCCATCTTCAAGTACGATACCCATCTCGTTCAGCTTATCGCGCGCCATATCCGCGTTTGCCCAATCTTTCGCCGCACGAGAATCGTTACGCAGTTTGATCAACGCTTCAATTTCTGCCACTTCATCATCATTGCCCGCGTCACCTTTCAAAAACGCGTCTGGATCTTGATGAAGAATACCGATCACGTCCGCAAGCTCACGCATCAAAGCACCTAGTGCGCTAGCGTTGGCCAGATCTTCGGTTTTCAAACGGTTGATCTCACGCGCCATATCAAACAACACGGAATAGGCTTCCGGCGTGTTGAAATCGTCGTTCATTGCTGCGGTAAAACGTGACACATACTCTTCACCACCTGCTGGCGCAGCCGAGAAATCCAAACCACGCAGAGAAGTGTATAAGCGCTCTAGTGACGCGCGAGCTTGGTTGAGATTTTCTTCGCTGTAGTTAAGCTGACTGCGGTAGTGACCTGACATTAGGAAGTAACGTACGGTTTCCGCATCATAGTGACCTAACACATCGCGAATAGTGAAGAAGTTACCTAGAGACTTAGACATCTTCTCTTTGTCGACCATCACCATACCGCTGTGCATCCAAGTATTCACATACTGAGTATCATGGGCGCAGCACGACTGAGCAATTTCGTTTTCGTGGTGCGGGAACTGAAGATCAGAGCCGCCACCGTGAATATCAAAATGATTACCAAGAATGGACGAGTTCATTGCCGAACATTCGATGTGCCAACCAGGACGACCAGGTCCCCATGGTGATTCCCATGTAGGCTCACCCGGCTTGGACATTTTCCACAACACGAAATCCAGCGGGCAGCGTTTTGCTGTTTCTACATCGACGCGCGCGCCTGCTTGAAGCTGGTCAAGGTCTTGCTTAGAAAGCTTGCCGTATTCGTCAAATTTATTGACTTCAAACATCACGTCGCCGTTGTCGGCGACATACGCGAAACCGCGTTCAATCAGTCTTTCCACTAACTCAATGATTTCTTGAATGTATTGCGTTGCACGCGGTTCCACATCTGGGCGTTTCATGTTTAGCGCATCGAAGTCAGCGTGCATTTCACCGATCAAACGTTCAGTCAGTGATTCACAGCTTTCACCATTTTCCGCGGCACGTTTGATGATTTTGTCATCGATATCGGTAATGTTGCGCACAAACGTCAGGTCGTAGCCTAAATAACGCAAGTAACGAGATACGACGTCAAAAGAGACAAATGTACGGCCATGACCGATGTGACAGAGATCGTAAATGGTAACTCCACAGACATACATACCGATTTTACCGGCTGTGATTGGTTTGAATTCCTCTTTCTGTCTTGTCAGTGTGTTATATATCTTCAACATGATCTCTATCTGTATATTGATTGAACTAAAATGAATCGGCAGTATACCAACTACATTGTTTTAAGGTAATAACAATTCCGCTGAAAAACGATAATCGGCTAAACTTCCAACACAAAAGCGTAATTTGCTTAGTCCTTCGTTTTGCATGAGCCTGAACTTAGGCTAGAATTCTGACTTTAAACAAAACAGCACAAAGGAAAACAGCATGATCACCCTTCACACAAATTTTGGTGACATCAAGATTGAGCTAAACGCAGAAAAAGCACCAGAAACAAGCGCAAACTTTCTTCAGTACTGCCGCGATGGTTTTTACGACAACACCGTTTTCCACCGTGTTATCGATGGTTTTATGATCCAAGGCGGTGGCATGGAGTCTGGCCTACGTGAGAAACCAACTCGCGCGCCAATCAAAAACGAAGCGAACAACGGCCTAAGCAACAAAGTCGGTTCTATCGCGATGGCTCGTACTATGGATCCACACTCTGCTAGCTCACAGTTTTTCATCAACGTGAACAACAACACATTCCTTGACTTCCGTAGCGAGAGCCGTGATGGCTGGGGTTACTGTGTGTTTGGTGAAGTTGTTGAAGGCATGGAAGTGGTTAACAAAATCAAAGGTGTTAGCACAGGTTCTTACGGTATGCATCAAGACGTACCACTTGAAGACGTTGTCATTACTGGCGCGACTATTGAAGAGTAATATTGATACTCGTTATCCTAATTAAAATAGGTATGGGGAGGCAGTGCCTCCCCTTGTTTCTATGACGACACTTTTTATTTCAGATTTACACCTAACACCTTCTCGCCCTGATATTACGAATTGTTTTGTACGATTTATGCGCGATGAAGCCATATATGCAGACGCTCTCTACGTGCTAGGCGATCTTTTTGAGTTTTGGATTGGCGATGAGGACAGCACCCCATTTGCCCAAGAGATTCGCAGCGAGTTTAAAGCCCTCACGGCGAAAGGTGTTCCAGTTTTTTTCATTCAAGGCAATCGTGACTTTTTATTAGGCGAACGATTTTGCCAAGAAACAGGGGTGACTCTGCTAGACGACGTCTGCACCATCGAACTCTACGGGCAAAAAACCGTCATTCTTCATGGCGACACACTCTGTATCGATGATCACAAATACCAAGAGTTTCGCAAGACCGTACATAAGCCCTGGCTGCAGTGGATTTTCAAACGCATTCCTTGGTTTGTAAAAAAGCGCATCGTTGCCAAAGTACAGTCCGGTGTTCGTGATGACAAGCAGCACAAAACTCTCGAGATCATGGATGTCAATCCAATAGAAGTTGAACGAGTAATGTCTCAGTTTTGCGTCAACTTGATGATACATGGACACACTCATCGCCCCAACATTCATCAAATTCGCAACGAAGATGGCGAAAAAACTCGCATCGTTTTAGGCGATTGGTATTCACAAGGTTCTGTTTTAAAAGTAACTAGTGATCATTTTTCGTTAGAACAGCGTTCTTTTTTTAGTGAGTAAATTATTAATACAACATCACTAGCAATCCGCCACATTCGATATAGATATTTTAGAAAAAGTCGCTATCATCAAATCTAAAGCACGTTAACAGAACAGAGTCCAGCAAATTGAAGTATTCCTACGTTGCCAGACAACCCATTCTTGATCAAAACAAAAAAACCATTGGTTATGAATTGCTGTTTCGCGATGGCCCCAAAAACACCTTTCCAGAAGTAGAGCCCGAACTCGCCACGAGCCGTTTACTTTCAGATCACTTTCTTTCGACTCATTACAGCACTTTGGGTAACAAGCTCGGGTTTGTTAATTTTCCTTATCAAAGCTTGATAAATTTAGTACCCATTCTTTTTCCTAAAGAGAGCCTGGTCATAGAGATTTTGGAAGATTGTGAGCCTACCGATGAGCTCTACGAAGCGATCATCAAACTTCATAAGGCAGGCTATCGTATTGCATTAGACGACTTTGTCCCAAATCGCGCTTGGAAACGGTTTTTGCCCTATATTCATATCATTAAGTTTGATATTCGCATCGTTCCGATTGAAAAAGCGGCTCTGTTCATTCAGTCACTAAAAAAACTAAAAATCAAGTTCTTAGCGGAAAAGGTGGAAACTTACCAAGAGTTTGAGCAGGCTATCAAAGCTGGATTTGATTACTTTCAAGGGTACTTCTTTAGTCGCCCCGAAATGATTCAAAAGAGAAGAATTAACCCTTCTTTTTTAACGGTCGTGCAACTGTGCAAAGAGATTGCCGACGAGCCAATCGATTTCAATGAAGTTGAGCGCTTGTTTTCCATTGATGTCACGTTATCCTACAAGTTGATGACCTATGTAAACTCTGGGTACACGCTAACTTCCAAAATTAAATCATTCCGCCAAGCATTGATTTACATGGGGGAAGAGAAGCTAAGACGCTTTATTTCACTGGTCGCGGTGGCGTCCGTTCACGAAGATAAACCCGATTCTCTTTATTCGTTAGCCGTTCAAAGAGCTCGAGCTTGTGAACTGACTCTCGGTTACACTTCTACCAAATATGATCCTGGGCAAGCGTTTCTCACTGGGTTGTTTTCACTTTTGGATTCTCTACTCGATCAACCGTTGGCCGATATCATCATTGATATTCCTGTCGATGAAGAAATCAAACTCGCATTAAGCCAAAGAGACGGACACCTCGGTTCGATTCTTTCGATGGTTATCGCCTACGAACAAGCTGACTGGGAGAAAGCTAACGATTACCAACGACTGTTAGGGATTTCTGAAGAGCAAATCTGCAAGGCGTACAGTGAGGCGACGGCTTGGACACAAGAATTGCTGTCGCAGACACCGTAACTCGTTATAATGACAAACAACCCCACAACAGTGGGGTTGTTTGTTTTATCGCTTTATTTGCTGAGATTTCAATTTATGGCTGCTTCTTGCCCTTGCGGATCAAACCGTACCTATGCTCTGTGTTGTGAAATTGCCCATAAGCATCACGCCAATGTGATCACACCGGAACAACTGATGCGTTCTCGTTACAGTGCCCACGTATTGGGGTTGGTCGATTACGTTGTGAATACCTACCACCCAAGCTGCCATGCCGAAGAACAGCGCGAAGGCATCGCGGAATCCATTGAGAACGATTGGTGCAAGCTTGAAGTGGTTAAAACAGAAGCAGGCAGCAACGAAAATGAAGGCTTTGTTGAGTTCAACGCTTACTTTGATGAAGACGGTAAACGCTACTGTATGACCGAACGCTCACGCTTTGTGAAAGAAGACGGACTTTGGTATTACATTGATGGCACCTTTCCGGAAGAAGAGCCAGAGCAAGATCCGCGGTTAAATCAATCTGTCAGTAGTTTGAAAGTGGGCCGCAACGATCCGTGTATCTGTGGCAGCGGTAAGAAATTTAAGAAATGTTGTGGGTAAGAGCCAAGGGAAAAACTAGGTTCTAGGTTCTAGGTTCTAGGTTCTAGGTTCTAAAAAACCTTAAATCTTTCCTTTCCGTAAGTAAAGCGCCCTGTATTCCATAACACTTGCTACAACAAATGAAGTGCACAAGACTTCCCGTGCACCCCACCTAGGATCTAGGTCCTATAACCTAGGACCTTTAACTTCCCTTACTTATGACGCTCTTTAAGCTTATTGATCACATCATTCATCGATAAGCCTTGGTCTTGCAGCAATACCATTAGATGGTAAATCAAGTCTGCCGATTCACACACTAACTCCGCCTTATCACCCGACGTCGCCGCAAGCGCGACTTCAACGCCTTCCTCACCCACTTTCTGCGAAATACGCTTGGTACCACGAGCATACAGACTGGCAGTATAAGAGGAGTCTGGGTCGGCACTCTTGCGGGCAGCCAGTAGCTGCTCAAGTTGATGAAGCCACACCATTTGTGACTCTTCCTGTGGATCACCATCCCAGCAAGTGGTGGTGCCCGTATGACACGTTGGCCCAAATGGGTTGACTTTCACTAGCAGTGTGTCGTTATCACAATCCAACGACATGTTCACCAATTGCAGCACGTTACCTGACGTTTCACCTTTGGTCCAAAGGCGTTCTTTGGTACGAGAGAAAAACGTTACTTGGCCTGTTTCCCCCGTTTTCACCAAGGCTTCTTGGTTCATGTAACCCATCATCAGCACTTGGCTCGATTGGAAATCTTGTACGATGGCAGGTACCAGACCGTCCACCTTTTCCCAGTTGATTCGCTCAGCGAGCGAGCTGACTTCGGCGGTTTTAAAACTCATAGTCGTACCTCAATGCCTTGTTGCTTTAAATACTGCTTTAAATCACCAATATTGATGACTTGTTTGTGGAACACCGATGCAGCCAGCGCACCATCCACATTGGCTTTTTGGTAGGCTTCCGCGAAGTGCTCCATGGCACCGGCACCACCAGAGGCAATCAATGGCACCTTACACACTTCGCGTACCATATTCAGTTGTTCGATGTCGTAGCCGTTACGTACGCCGTCTTGGTTCATCATGTTCAATACAATTTCACCAGCGCCACGTTTTTGAACTTCTTGCACCCAATCACGTGTTTCCCATTGGGTCGCTTTGGTGCGTTCTTCGTCACCAGTAAACTGGTAAACCTGATACTTACCGGTCTCTTTATCGTAGTATGAATCAATACCAACGACGATACATTGCACACCAAACTTATCGGCAAGGTCAGTAATCAACTGCGGGTTTGCCAATGCAGGTGAGTTTATAGACACCTTGTCTGCGCCAAATTCAAGAATGCGCGCTGCGTCTTCTGCTGACTTAATGCCACCAGCGACACAGAACGGAATATCAATCACTTCTGCAACGCGAGCGACCCAACTTTTATCGACAACACGACCATCACTTGAAGCGGTAATATCGTAGAATACAAGCTCGTCAGCGCCTTCTTCCGCATAGCGTTTCGCAAGAGGAACGATATCACCAATGATTTCATGGTTACGAAACTGAACGCCCTTCACCACTTGTCCATCACGAACATCAAGACATGGAATTATTCGCTTTGCCAGCATGCAAATGCCTCCTCTGCTGTGAACTTGCCATCTAACAGTGCACGACCAACAATCACACCCGCCACACCGCTGCCTTTTAGTGCTTCGATATCCGCTAATGAGCCGATGCCGCCTGAAGATTGGAACTGCACTTGTGGGTACTGCTTACATAGGTCGACATAAAGCTCGACGTTTGAGCCTTCTAGCGTACCGTCACGAGAAATGTCCGTACACAGCACGTGCTGTAGACCTACCGTTAGGTAATCGTTGATCAGCGCTTCAATGGTTACGCCTGAATCTTCCTGCCAGCCAGAAATCGCCACTTTACGTGTGCCGTCTTGGTCGATGTTGATGTCTAGCGCGAGAACGATTTTCTCCGCGCCATATTTTTCCATCCAACCTTTCACAAGCTCTGGCTGTTTTACTGCGGTCGAACCAACAACGACACGTTGAGCACCGGCTTCTAACAGATCAATCACGTCTTGCTCTGTACGCACACCACCACCGATTTGGATGTTCGCTGGCGTACTTGCTAATAGCTTTGCAATCAAATCAAGTTGACGCGCTGTTGTGTCTTTCGCACCAGTTAAATCCACTAAGTGCAGCCAGTTGGCACCTGCTTGGTGGTACAAATTAAACTGCTCTGCTGGGTCGACTTTGTATTCGGTGACTTGGCCGTAATCACCTTGATAAAGGCGAACTACCTGTCCTTCAATTAAATCAAGAGCTGGAATAATCACACTAAATCCCTTTTATAATTCTAAGAAGTTTTGAATAAGCTTCGCGCCCGCTTTTGAAGAACGCTCAGGATGGAACTGCACACCGTAGTAGTTACCACTTTGTACTGCCGCTGTGAACGAGTTGCCGTATTCACATTCAGCAATGGTGTAGTCCCCAACTGGCATTGCAAAACTGTGCACGAAGTAGAAGTACTCACCTTCTTCAATACCTTTGAACAGTGGGTTACCTGCTTTTGCAGACACCGTGTTCCAGCCCATGTGCGGCAGCGGTAAGTCGCCAGTTTGTAGCAGCTTCACTTCACCGTCACAAAGTCCAAGACACTCAACTAACTCGTCGGCTTTCTGCCCTTTCTCTTGAGATACTTTGCCCAACAGTTGCATGCCTAAACAGATACCGAGCAGCGGCTTCTCTACCTGTTTTACCAAGCTGATCAGATCGCGCTCTTCTAGGTTCTTCATCGCTTCACTGGCGGTGCCCACGCCCGGTAGAAATAGCTTGTCAGCCGACAATACCACTTGTGGATCTTTTGAAATCGTTACGTCATAGCCTAGGCGTTCAATGGCAAACTTCACCGAAGAAACGTTGGCACAGCCAGTATCGATAATGACAACTTTCTGTTCTGTCACTGTTTTTCTCCTTGCTTACGCTCGTCTTACAGCACGCCTTTACTACTTGGTAGCTCAGTGCCTTCTACTTTGATTGCTTGGCGCAGAGTACGACCAAACGCTTTGAATAGACTTTCAATGATGTGGTGATCATTGTTGCCCGCAGAAGAAAGGTGCAGCGTACACGCTAGGGTATCCGTCAAAGAACGGAAGAAATGAACCACCATCTCAGTGGATAAGTCACCGACCTGCTCACGGCTGAACTGCGCGTCGAACTTAAGGTAAGGACGACCAGATAGGTCTAGTGCACATTGTGCCAAGCACTCGTCCATTGGCAGGCTGAAGCCAAAGCGGCCAATACCACGCTTGTCACCCAGTGCTTCTTTCAATGCTTGCCCCAACGCGAGAGCGGTATCTTCTACCGTGTGGTGATCATCAATGTGCAAGTCACCTTCCACTTTGCACACCATCTGGAATCCACCGTGCGTGGCGATTTGATCCAACATGTGGTCGAAGAAACCAAGACCGGTTGATATCGCGTTACCGCCTTGCTCATCAAGATTAACGAATACTTTGATGTCGGTTTCTTTCGTGGTGCGAACCACTTCGGCAGTACGCGCTTTCACCGTCAGATCTTTCAGGATCCGTTTCCAGCCCATGGTTTCTGGGTTGTATTGAATGCCACGAATGGCCATGTTTTCTGCAAGTTGAAGATCCGTTTGACGATCGCCAATCACGAACGAGTTCTGGAAATCCACTTTACCCGCTTGAAGGTACTCTTTTACCAAGCCCAATTTCGGTTTGCGACAAGAGCAATTGTCTTTTTCAAAATGAGGGCAGATCAGTACATCATCAAATTTCACCCCTTGAGATTCGAAAATCTCCATCATCATATTGTGTGGCGCATCAAAATCTTCTTGCGGATAGCTGTCTGTTCCAAGGCCGTCTTGGTTGGTGACCATCACTAGACGGTATCCCGCTTCCTGCAACGACAACAGGCTTGGAATCACAAACGGTTCCAGTTTCAATTTGTCGAGACGGTCTACTTGAAAATCGACTGGTGGTTCCACGATCAAAGTGCCGTCACGGTCGATAAAAAGGATTTTTTGTTGTTTGCTCACTCGAACTTCCTTATTGCTATTCTTTTGGCGCTCTCGCTGTTTAGCGAGAGCAATTCATTTTTTCTCTACTTATGAGTAGTAGTTTCTAATGAAACCCAGTGTTTTCTCGCACTCATCTCGGCTGCCAACACTGATTCTTACGCAATCTTTGATTGGTGAGTTTCGCAAGATAATGCCGTACTCCCAAGCCGACTTAAATAGCTCGTCACCATTAGGGAATTTCACCAGCAGATAATTGCCCCACCCTTCAAACACTTCGAGACCTGCGATCATTGATAATCCCACTTGCAAATAGGCACGATTTGCATTGAGGTCGAGCACTTGAAACTTGGCGCGAGCCAAGCCGGCTTCTGACAATGCCTGTGTCGCAATTTCCGCAACAGGCACTGGTACCGGATAGGGCGCGATAACTTTGAGAAGGACATTAATCAGCTCTTCATTCGCAAGTGTGAATCCACAACGCAAGCCAGCCAATGCAAAGGCTTTCGACAAAGTACGCAAAATCGCAAGGTTCGAGTACTGAGCAAGTAAATCGACGGTTGAGGCCTCTGGACAAAAATCGATATACGCTTCATCCATCACAACGATGGCTCTGTCTTTTGTCATCTCTAGCAAGGCGATGATGTCTTCTCGCTTCACTAAGTTGCCTGTTGGATTGTTTGGTGAACAAACAAACACCAATTTAACCTTGTCCAAGTTGGCTTCAATACCTGCAAGGTCTAATTGCCAATCCTCTGTTAGCGGTACGGTTTTACGCTCAACGCCAATGGTTTCAGCGCTCACAGAATACATGCCATACGTAGGAGGACAGTAAAGAATGGCATCTTCATTTGGTTCGCAGAAAGCGCGAATCAGCAATTCGATACCCTCATCCGCGCCACGCGAAGTAAGAGTTTGTTCTGGTTTAACACCTGCATAGGCAGCGTAGGCTGCAATCAATGCTTTCGGTTGACAATCACTGTAACGGTTCAAACGCGCAAAGTTTGTGCGGTATTCATTGTCAAATGGTGATTCATTGGCATTCAACCAAACATCGCCAGTTCCACCGATGCGGCGCGCCGAAAGGTAAGGAGTCAGTTTCTGTACACTTTTTCGAGCAAGTTTTTCCATTTTCTCTCTCTCCTTATCCACGTGCATTCAGCTTTTCGACACGAATGGTCACCGCACGTTTGTGCGCATCCAACCCTTCCGCTTCTGCCATTGTAACAACCGTAGGTGCCAGTGTTTTTAAACCTTCAGCCGATAGTTCTTGAATCGTCATACGTTTTGAAAAATCAGCCAAACCTAAACTTGAATACGTACGGGTGTACCCATACGTCGGCAATACGTGGTTGGTTCCTGACGCATAATCGCCCGCCGATTCAGGCGACCAATCACCTAAGAAAATGGAACCTGCGTTATCCAGCAATGGCAACAACTCTCGAGGATTTTTGGTTTGAACAATTAAATGCTCTGGACCGTAATAATTTGAAATAGAAACCGCTTGGGTCAAGGAGTCAGCAATAATAATCAAGCTCGACGCTAGTGCTTTTTCAGCAATTGAGGCACGCGATAATTGCTTCAACTGTTTCTGCACAGCATCCGTTACTTGATCTGCAATCAATACTGATGGCGTCACCAAAACCACTTGCGAGTCTGGTCCGTGCTCGGCTTGGCTAAGTAAATCGGCGGCGATAAAATCGGCATCTGCAGTTTCATCAGCAATCACCAACACTTCTGATGGCCCAGCGGGCATATCAATAGCGGCACCACGAAAATCATTGCTCACTTGGCGTTTTGCTTCTGTGACATACGCATTGCCAGGACCAAATATTTTGTCCACCTTAGTGACACTTTCCGTACCATAAGCCATCGCCGCTACCGCTTGCCCACCACCGACATTGTAAACTTCATCTATATTACAAAGCTTTGCCACATAGAGAATTTCATCGGCAATCGGTGGTGGTGAACATAAAACCACTTTACGGCAACCCGCGATTTGCGCAGGAACACCCAACATCAATACCGTTGAAGGCAGCGGTGCACTGCCACCAGGAATGTATAAACCCACTTTTTGTATCGGGCGAGTGACTTGTTCACACACCACACCCGGTTGTGTTTCGACTTTAATTGGCGTCGGTTTCTGGGCATTGTGGAACTTCGCGATATTGGCGTAAGCCTGCTCAAGCGCTTGCTTCATTTTTGCAGTTAAGCGAGCAGAAGCCTCCTCGATTTCTTGTTCAGTCACTCGAATCGATTCTGGTTTAATGCGATCAAACTTTTCCGTCAGTTCGAACAGCGCCGCATCGCCTTCTGCTCTGACTTTCGCAATCACTTCTGCTACTGCAGCGGTAATATTCGCACCTTCTGTTATCGCTGGACGTTCCAAAATAGCGTCTTGTTGCGTCTCACTAAGAGATTGCCAAACAACCGTTCTCATGAGTCTTACTCCATCATTTTTTCAATTGGTAGAACAAGAATAGAGCTCGCGCCAAGTTCTTTGAGCTGTTCCATCGTTTCCCAGAATAGGTTTTCAGTACTCACCAAGTGGACAGCCACTCGTTGTTTCTCTGCAGAAAGTGGTAACACGGTTGGATCTTCCGCCCCTGGCAACAGTGCTTTGATCTGTTCTAGCTTATCAACTGGAGCATGTAGCATGATGTATTTGGATTCTTTGGCTTGCTGAACGCCTTGCATACGCGTTAACAGCTTCTCGATAAGCGCTTGCTTGTCTTGGGCAAACTCACCTGAACGTTGAATAAGTGTTGCTTTCGATTGGAAAATAACCTCAGCCTCTTTTAGGCCATTGGCTTCAAGTGTTGCGCCTGTTGAAACCAAATCAGCGATTGCGTCCGCCAAACCAGCACGAGGTGCAACTTCAACAGAGCCTGTCAGCATACAGGTTGAGAAAGGCACACCTTGTCGATCCATATAAGCTTTGAGCAGTTGTGGGTAAGTCGTCGCAATACGTTTCCCAGCAAGATCTTGAGGGCCATTGTATTTTTCATCTTTATCAATCGCGATGGACAAACGACATCCACCAAAATCTAGACGACTCAAGGTTTCAAATTGACAAGCATCACCAGTGGCTTTGCGCTCTAGACGCACTTCTTCCAACACGTTTTCACCGATAAAACCAAGGTCAACAACGCCATCCATGATCAGCCCTGGGATGTCATCATCACGAACTAATAACAGATCAATTGGCATATTTTCTGAGTGCACAACTAAACGCTCACCCATAATATTGAATTTAACGCCACACTTTTTTAAGAGCCCTTGGCACTCTTCACTCAGTCGGCCTTTTTTCTGAATTGCAATTCTTAAGCGTTGTGTTTGCATGACATTGTCCCTGTGCTTCAATTTGAAAATGATGAAAGTGAAAACTAAAAAACCCTCGAGAGATGTTGGTCTCCCGAGGGTTTAAAATCTGAATTTGATGATTTTCACCTCCGGGAGTTTCCTATCTCCCGGGTATGCGTACATCTCCCGAAAGACTAGACTGGGTGATGATGGTGATGAATGTTCATTACAAAATTACGCATACTTATATAGGCTCTTAGCTTGATTGCTTCGTTGATATCCACACTAACTAAGCTTCTCTTATTTTGCAACACTTTATTTTAAAAAATATCAATTTGTATAAGACAAATAAAAAGGGCAGCCGAAGCTACCCTTTCAAAGTTCATATAAATAAATAGGTTACGCTTGTTGGCAAGACTCAATCTTTGCTTTTGACAACCAAGAGAGGATTGCACAAACGATGATGAATGCCATGGTTGCAGCCGCCAGTGAGAACATAACGGAAGCGGTCATACCCAATACCACGAAACCAATACAAGAAACCAATGCCACTGCAAGTGCATAAGGCAACTGAGTCGCTACGTGGTCAATATGATGACAACGTGCGCCCGTTGAAGAAAGAATCGTCGTATCAGAAATCGGTGAACAGTGATCACCAAAAACAGAACCCGCTAATACTGCACTTAGCATAGGAAGCATAAGAGCGATATCTGTCGCACCCGCCATATCACCCGCGATAGGTAGCATAATCCCAAACGTGCCCCACGATGTTCCGGTAGAAAACGCCATCAAACCTGAAAGCAAGAATAAAATTACGGGTAACCAATGAGGGTTAATATTGCCTTGTGCCATAGAAGACAAGTAGCTACCTGTTTTCATGTCGCCAATAACCGAACCGATAGTCCAGGCGAAAATCAGAATAAGGATTGCACCAAACATCGATTTAGCACCGATCCATAAAGTACGAGCAATTTCTGCAACTGGAAGACCTTGTTTGAACACGGTGAACAAGGCCACAGCCAAACCAACCAGACCACCATAAATCAGCGATGTACCTACGTTGGTATTTTCGAATGCACCAAGCAAGTCGAACGCTTTACCATCGGCCGCAAGTGCTTGGCCACCGGTATAGAGCATTGAAGCGACCGTTGCAATAATCAAAGCAATGATCGGCATAACAAGATCGGTTACTTTACCTTTATCGCTTTCACGGATATCAAGCTCTTCGTCAATTTCATGCGCTTCTTTTAGGTCAGTATCAGCGTCATTGTCAAAGCCACGGCCTTGTGAGGCAGCAATTTCATGTTCACGCATTTTACCAATGTCTAAACCAAACCAAGCGACCGCAAACACCATTAACAAGGCGAAAATCGCGTAGAAGTTCATCGGTACTAAACGTAGATATGCGCCTAATGCGGAATATTCAGTGATGCCATGTGACACCAAAATACCGCCGATAATGGTCATGATGTACGCACCCCAACTCGATGCAGGCATCACCACACACATTGGTGCTGCTGTTGAGTCTAGAATATAAGCAAGTTTGGCGCGTGAAACATAAAAGCGGTCCGTTACTGGGCGAGAAATCGCACCTACAGCTAGGCTATTGAAATAGTCGTCTACAAAAATGAATACGCCTAAAAACGCTGCTAGTAATTTCGAACCTCGCTTACTTTTCACTCGAGTCTGTGCCCATTCAGCAAAAGCTCGAGTGCCTCCAGAAAGAGTCAGTAGAGCGGTGGTCATACCCAATAACAACAAGAAACCAACAATACTCATATTCCAAGTATTGATGCCACCATCTTCAATAAAAACAGCTGAAACTTTATCTGTAATATAAGCTGCCGCAGAGCCTACCGAATAATCATTCAGTAACACTGCACCTAGAAGAATACCGACACCAAGCGATACAAGCACTTTACGCGTTAAAATGGCTAGCGTCAGTGCCACTATCGGCGGCAAAAGTGAAATGGGAGATGTAGCAAAATCTATTAAATTCATGATCTTCAAAAACCAAAGTTTGGCTAGAGATCTACTGCAGACAAAGTATACGAACTTATTTCGATACTTATGTTGAACTAAGCGACAGGGAAGTGGACACTTCACCCAACCTACAGTAGCGCTCCATAGTTATAAGTTAAATACTATGGCAGTGTTGTTCCTTTCGGATGCAACCCCAGCAAGAAGCTTTGATATGCAACTCACTTCGGCAATGGACACCTTTCACTATTATTCATTGGCATCACCCCAATAATAGCTACTCTTTACCATTGCGCCTCTACGGCGATAACAAACTCTTAACCAATTGCTGTCCAAAAAAACAACAAATAATCTAAGTTATCGCATCAGGTATCGTCTATTGTACTCAGAGTGAACCTATTTGCAACAGATCTATCTTCTTACAACGAAATTTGACGCCACCTTTATGAGACCAGTTTTCTATGTATTTACTCCAACCATTTTCTAGTGGAAATACAATAACAGGCCTGATAACCAGACATGAATTCAACGAGCACACATACAAAATAGTTTATTTAAGTTTTATATATAAGATCAGTCTTTATCTTAGCTTACTTGATTGCGGGAAGTTTAACCTGAACAAACGCAAGACGTAACGAAACTACCTTTTTATAAACATTATTGCTATTTTTTCATTTTAATTATTGCTTATATCGTACATAACGTTAATATTAGTAATCTAAGAATTAATTAAGCTTGTGCAATCTAATTCTCGGTATAAATTAGACAATTGACTTAACAAATATATAGGAAAGGTTATGTCTGAACTCACTAAAACTCTGTTAAACATTCGCAGCCTGCGTGCTTTTTCCCGTGAACTGACTCTGGAACAACTAGAAGAAGCTCTAGATAAATTGACGACCGTTGTAGCAGAACGTCAAGAAGCAGAAGCGGAAGAGCGTGCAGCAAAAGCCGAGCAAGAAGCTAAACTAGCTGCGATTGCAGAACAAATTGCTAAAGACGGAATTGATCTTGAAGCACTTATCAGCGCACTTGCTGGTGAGACTAAAACAAAGAACAAAGGTAAACGAGCTCCTCGCCCAGCAAAATACAAATATGTTGACACAAATGGCGAAGAGAAAACTTGGACTGGCCAAGGTCGTACACCTTCTGCAATCCAAGCTCAATTAGATGCGGGTAAATCTCTAGAAGACTTCGAAATCTAATTGATTTTGAGATAGAGATAAAATTCAAAAAGACCACTAACACTCAGTGCTGGTGGTCTTTTTTATTGATGCAATTTAATTTCCCCTACCGATAAACATGAACATTAGCTCACAAGCGTTGATTGTCTATTCCGGTAACCATAGAAATTCACACCAGCCTTCTAACCTAATCATAAAACGGCCTAGCATCGACATCTAAGCATGCAGGTGCCACCGCTTTTTCAATCTTTAGCGCGTTGTGTTTTAAATCTACCATTGCCACATCGACAAAACGTTTGTATTTACGCGAGTAGAAACACTTCACTTCCGGCTTCAATGGTTGAGTCGGGTTAGAGGTCCAGACGATTCCCACTCGACCATCGTTCAATTCGACAATAGAACCAACTGGATACACGCCAATGCAGTTAATGAATTTGTAAACCAGATCAGGATCTAAGTGAAATGGGGTTAAGCCGAGTATGATTTTAAAGGCTTCGGCAGAGCTCATGCCTTGCTTGTAGCATCGGTCTGCCGTGAGCGCATCATAGATATCAACGATACAACTCATACGACCATGGAGTGGTATTTCATCCCCTTTTAGCCCTTTGGGGTAACCATTTCCATCAAGCTTTTCATGGTGCATTAAACAGACGTCACGGCTCACATCGCTTAGCCCTTCAACATGCACAATGATCTCTTCGGCAAACACCTGATGGAGCTTCATGTGTTCAAACTCTTCAGGCGTTAATCGCGCTGGTTTATGCAACACTTCATCATTTACTTTGATCTTGCCGATATCGTGAATGATCCCACCTATCGCCATCTGTTTGAGCGTTTCGCGCTCTAAGCCCAAATGCTTGCCGAAAGTCACTAACAAACAAGCGACATTCACCGAATGTTCAAGCAAATAGGTGTCCTTTTGGCGTAAGGCAGAAACACACTGCAAGGCATCTGAATCCACCAAGGCAGCTTCTATCATATCCTCAGCCCAGTCCTCAATCTCATCAACCAGAATCACTTTGCCTTCAAAAGTTTGATTAAGGAGCTTCTGAGCTAGGCCTTTAGCTTCTGCGATAAGTTTTTTAGCTTTCTTTTGGTTAGAGGCGCGACTCTTTGGCTGCTTACGTGGCGTTGGTGAATGGGATTCTGTCACGGCTTGCCACTCAGTGTTATCAACCTTTGGCGCTGGTTTAATCACACAATTTTTAGCCGATAAGCCTGCGTCTACCCACACAAACTTCACCCCACTTTCAAATAAGCGGGTAATGGCTTTTTCTGACTGAACACGCCCAGCGTTAGCCAAATTAACCCGTTCACTATTTTCAATAGCGGTGACAAACATGCCAATCGTTAAGTTTGAAATATCTACTTTTATCGATTTTTCAGGGTCATACTGCATATTCAAGACATTTTCCAACACAAACTATTCTCGACTAACTCAAGTATATGGCAGTCTTGCTCATACGACCTGCTGAGAACATCGAATAATTTACATTTGTTTACAAGCGTTTCATTTGCCCAGAGAATACAAATTTAAAATATATTTGCAAACTCTAATTTACAACACTTTGAAGTGGCAATAATCGACGAGTTTAATAAGCAACAAAGACAATATCATAGTGGTGAGCTCATGTTTTTCAACCAGTTTAGGTGACGAAAAACACACCACCTGATAGCGTAAAAACAGTCCACCCTATCTGGAACGTCCATATGCTCATCAAAGTCGTTAACATTTTATTCCCTGTTTTTGCGTTGGCTGGCGTCGGCTTTTTGGTTGGGCATTATTTAAAACCCGACTTTAAGCCAATTAATCGGATCAATATCGACGTTTTCCTCCCTGCTTTGGTGTTTTCATCTCTCGCTACCATGCCGCTAGACACCCAGCAGCTTCCTTTGATTTGGGCATCGCTTGTGGCCGTGTTACTGCCGGGTCTACTGATGATGCCCGTTTGCAAACTGACTGGGCTTTCTTTTAAGACTTGGGCACCACCGCATATGTTTCGCAACAGTGGCAATCTTGCCATTCCTCTCTTTGCCTACGCATTTGGTGACGCCGCACAATCAAGCGCCGTGCTGCTTTTTGTCATGTCGTCTTGCATTCACATTAGCTTAGGCATCGCGTTGTTGAGCCGAGGCGGATCACTGTTACAAATGGTCAAAATGCCTGTGTTTATTGCCGCGTCTTTGGCTGTGGTTTTCAATCTCAACCATGTTGCCGTTTGGTCACCGCTGATTGAAGCCACCTCTTTGCTAGGTCAGGCCGCAGTGCCTGTTATGCTCCTCTCCCTAGGGGCGCAAATGACCCATTTGAAATGGTCCGGCCTCAGAATTGGGCTCTATTCAACGCTCCAATCCATCGCAACAGGATTGATAGCATTTGCGGTGATTTATTTCTTTATTCCTCTTCCTCCGCTACAAATGAAAATGATGGTGCTGTTCACCATGCTGCCAGCAGCGGTAATGAATTATCTTTTTGCTGAACGTTTTCATATTGAGCCAGAAAAAGTGGCCTCGATGGTGCTATTTGGCAACTTCTTTAGCGTGTTAACGCTACCACTCTTACTTTGGTGTGCCCTAAGCCTGAACTAAACATTCGTACCAGAACAAAGCGTTCCTTGAACAAATAGGTATAAGCATATTGGCGCGGTTAGGAGGATGGCGCTTTTCCGGTTTTTACGACCTGCGCCAACATCGCGCTTCTTGGGGAATGTTAGCCTTCCGCTCCCCGTTTTCTCTTCTTAGGCGCGGCCCTAAATGACATTAGCATCATGACACTTAGGGCACTCGATGCCTATTGATTATGGATGCAGATGTTTCAGCACGCCCGCTTGATCCAGTTCATCATGCCAAATCTGGTAATCCAGTCCCTGATCGAAAATAAAATCGGTCACCAATTCGCGAATGCACTGTACGAGTTCTTGTTTTTTCCAAGGTTTTTCGAAATAGCGCACAATACCAGCGGAATTGATCGCTTCGATGGTATCGCTATGCGTGGCTTGCCCTGTGAGCAATACCTTGCGTGTTTTGAAGAATCGAGCATCCGTGTGCAACGTTCGTAAAAGCTCGACACCGGTCATTCCCGGCATCACGTGGTCTGAAATCACCACAGCGATAAACTCGCCATCCGCATCAAGCTCATCGATCAGCTCCAACGCTTCATGGCCAGATTCACACTCTTCAATATTTAGCCAGTCAGCTAAACCGTCTAGATCCTGCACCACCGCATTAAGCACTTCGCGCTGATCATCCACGCATATTAGGTTCAGTTTCTCCATGATTTCCCTCTGTTGGCAATTTGATTCTAAAAATAGTGGCTTGGTCATCGCTTTTCACCACAATCGAGCCTCCTAGCCCGGTGACGATTCGCTTCACAATCGATAACCCTAAACCCAGTCCAAATGACAGCCCGCCTTTTTTGGTGGTGAAGTTAGGCTGAAAAATTTTGCGTCTTGTTGCCTCATCTAAGGCAGGCCCATTGTTGGCGATCGTAACCAAAATGCGCTTGCCTTCTTGATGAACACGTATCTCCAACTGCGGCGATAGTGTGTTTTGCATCGCGTCACAGGCGTTCTTGATGATATTGACCCAAACTTGCACCAATTCGGTCTCCGAAGCCCAAATCGATTCGACAGGTGATGGACGAAGACGCACTTCGACACGGCGCAGCTCACTTTGCAAAAGCGCGATGGCTTGATTGACGGTGTCGCCAATATTAACTTTGCTAATGCGATCCGAATCCGCCCTACCGAGCTGTTTGACCGATTTCACAATACCAACCGTGTGTTTGGCTGCTAAACGCAGGTCGTGTAAATCACACCCCATTGCCCAATAACGAATGGCTTGATCTGGGTTGTTCAACCAGTGCGGGCTAACCAAACCATCAGGTATCGCTTTCGCTAATGCTTTGGCCTGTTTTTTCTCCAAACCATATTTCTGCTCCAACAACTTGGCATTTTGTCTTGCCGTGCTTGTTGGCACATTTTGTCCCGCAAGCAGTCCAATATCGAAGAATTGGCTGGCTTCTGGGTGCCGTTCTTCAAGCAGCTCCAGAATAATGGTTTCGAGTCTTTCGGCTTTGCTACTGACCACCCCGATGGCGTTATTAAGCTCGTGCGCCAACCCCGCCGCGAGTTGACCTAAGGTTGTCATTTGCTCGGCGTTATGTAGCCTTTGCAAGACCTTCTCTTTGGCCACCGCCTCTTGCGTTGCTCGCCTTTGACGGCGCGAAAGCTCATTCACAATCACCGGCATAAATTGTGTAGTCAGCGGGCCGAACTCCTCGACTTCAACGGCAGGCGTGCTGCGATCAATCCAAGCCAGTGTCACTTCGGTCTTGGCCATCACCGTCGACGATGCTGTCCAAGTACCAGAAAAGAAACTGTGCACGCCAATAAATGCCCCTTGTGAGGCTGAAAAAACGCGTACTTGTTTCTCCTCATGTTCAGAAAAGTAACCTTCCAGCTCACCTTGAAGAACGAAAAACAGACGGTCGTTGTAGCCTTGCTGCACAATGACGACCGATCCCGCTTCCAACGTAATTTGACGCTCTGGATTACAGAAGTAACGCTCAATCAGTGCTTCTAATTTGCTCAAATACATGGGGCTACCCGATGTGTCCAACCATATGAAGGATCCAAACCATCACAAAGCTGAGCAATACGCCGACAACGCCCAAAATCACGCCCACACGCGCCATTTGATTACTTTGGACATGACCCGTTGCATGTGCCAATGCATTCGGCGGAGTACTGATAGGCAGCGACATGCCTAAGGAAGCGGCCATCGTCACCACTAAAATCAGTGTCACTTCTCCGCCCAATGGAGCCAGAGAAGTCATTGACATCCCCAATGCGGCCATAATTGGCATCAGCAAGTTCGCCGTCGCAGTATGCGACATAAAGTTCGCCATCACTAAGCAGAGGAACGCCGCACCAAACAAGACGATATAAGGCGAAAACTCATCAAATGGAATGCTGTGCACCACCAGCTTGGCAAGTCCTGTTTTATCCAGAGCCAAACCAAGGGCGATACCGCCTGAAACCAACCAAAGCACATCCCAGGAAATTTTCTTCAAATCTTCTTTGTTAATGATGCCAGTGATGGAAAAGATCGCGACAGGAATCAGGGCCACTGTATAGGAATTCATGCCATGTGCAGACCCCATCAACCAAAGCAAAATGGTTAAACCAAACGTCACGTACACCACAATCGCCTTCGGTGTTTTCAGGAACTTACCTTTTATAGAAAGTTCTATCTTAGGAATGTCTGCTCGATACATCGCCGTGATCAAAAACCACGCTAACGCCATCATCACCACAACAAAAGGAACACCAAACGCCATCCATTCCCCAAATGTGATCAGGTTGTCACCCACCAGATATTTTAGGGCGATGGCATTGGGTGGCGTACCAATCGGTGTGCCAATGCCACCAATGTTGGCCGCAACCGGAATACAAAGCGCAAAGGCAACTCGCCCTGGGTCTTTGGGGCCAAACACCGCGATCACTGGCGTTAAGATGGAGAGCATCATCGCGGTTGTCGCGGTGTTAGACATAAACATCGAGAAAATCGCAGTGATCAGCATCAGCCCCAACATAACGAATTTAGGGTCTTGGCCAAATGGCTTGAGCAGCACGCGTGCCAAGTTCACATCCAAGCGGTATTTGGTGGCCGCCATTGCAAGGAAAAATCCACCTAAGAAAAGCATGATGATTGGGCTGGCAAAGGTTGCCATGATTTCACTGTAAGAGAGCAATTGCCCAAAGCTTTCACTGCCCTCGTTCAATCGGAATAGATACAAACCTTTGTCGGAAACCAATAAAAGCTCTAAAACAATAATGACGACGGACGTGGCATAGATGGGAATTGGCTCAAACACCCAGCACAGTGCCGCCAATAAGAAAATGGCAATCACACGTTGCTGCACGATGGTCATGGCTTCAAACGGAAAGGCGGACAATGGCAACAACAGCACAATCAACGGAATGATACTAGGGATAATAAACTTCAGATACGGGCGCATAATACAACTTCTCTTCCTGAGATAGACACCTTAGAGCTTTGGCTCTACGGGGATAGACAAGAAATTATGCGCGCGTGTTTCAAAACAAAATTTGGCGTTAGATCAATGAAACTGAAGTCACAGGAAAAAACTTACTGAACTGTGTCTTACCTCACTAAACGCTCATAAAAAAAGCAGCGTAAACACGCTGCTTCTAGTGACTAAGCCAATGATTAGCCGATCATTAGGCTGATCAGTTTCTTTGCCCCAGTTTCACTGTTCCATCGGTAGCAAACCACAGTGCCTGCTGACGACGTCGACCCAGCAAAATCGGGCCGTCATCGTAGAATAAGAAGTTTTTCCAATGTTTGCGGAAAATAACCCACTTGGTTTCAATCACGTTGTATTTTTCGTAACAGAAATAGACCGTCACATCATCTTGCCAATCAATATGCTGAAGAATTTCCTCTGGCATATCTGGTTCATCGGCTTCCCAAGCCGCCATCCAGTCAATTTCAGCTAACCAATTGCTCTGTTTCGTAGGCCAATCATCGCTACCAAGACGTTCTGCATCTGGGCTATGGGCACTGATGTTCTCTTTCCAAAACTGCGCAGAGCGTGCCTGATCCATCGGGCGAATGTGCGCGAGATCTTCTTGTGGCACTGGCATCGACGGATGCGTAAAAATCCATTTTCTTTGGTATTGGTCCAAAGTTAAATAAGACATTCAGGTTCCTTAAGCTTTCAGCCACCCATTTTGGGTTGCCTGTTCAATAATTTCTTGCGCCTTATCCCATAACACATGGGAACCAAGGTCGATTTTCTGATTCACCGTCAACGCTTGCTGACGAGTCACGCCATGCTCTTGCCAACTTTGTCCTTGGTTGTGGTAGTTAAGCAGCATAGGAATGATTCGATCTAACGCCTTGCCAAACTTGGCATCTGCCGTTTGAGCGGCTTCAAACTCTAACCAAAGTTGAAGTAATTCTTCTCCTTGGTCAGCCGGCAACATGCCAAATAAACGCTGAGCAGCTGCTAGCTCTTTTTCCGCTTGCTGTTCTGACGCGACCGCATCGTACACAAAGGTATCGCCGGCATCAATTTCTACTACATCATGCAGCAGCAACATTTTGACTACACGGCCGATGTCGACAGGCTCATTGGCATGCTCTTCCATCAACAACGCCATCAAAGCGACATGCCAACTGTGCTCTGCACTGTTTTCCAATCGTTTCTCTGCGCTTTTCACTCGCGTGCGACGCAGTACCGATTTCAGCTTGTCCAACTCCATCAGGAATGCCAGTTGCTTGTTCAATCGTTCCATTACTTTTCAACTCGCCAGTTAGGGTTGATTAAGGAGGTCAATACGTGGTCTTGCCACTGCCCATCAATCAAAAGATAGGAATGCGCAAAGCCCTCTTTGCAAAAACCAAGGTGCTCTAGCACACCAGCACTACGGTGATTATGCGGCATATACGCGGCTTGAATACGGTGCAAATTTAGCTGCTCAAACATATAGTCACACGCCATTTTTAATCCACGGCGCATGTACCCTTTTCCTTGAGCCTCTTGCGCTAACGAATACCCCACGTTACAGGCGTAAAAAGGAAACTTCGACAAATTGCTAAATGAGATGGTCCCGACCATCTCATTCGTTTGCTCTTCAATCAAAACACAGTAAAAGCCCAATTTCATGCGATGTAGCTCATGGAGCTTGATCAGCTTTTGCGCCCAACCCGCTTCGGTGAAAAACGACGCTTCACGTGTCGGCTCCCACGGTTTTAAAAAGGCCTGATTGCGTTGAAAGTACTGAGAAACCATCGCAGCGTCGCTCACATTAACGGTTCTTAGCACCAAACCTTCGTCAACTTGATAAATGATATGTTGGTCAGCGCCCATATTAGTGCTTCTTAATCCCGTAGTCTCTTAGCTTATTGGCAATCGAGGTGTGCGAGACATTTAAGCGCTTCGCCAACTTACGGCTCGATGGGAATGACTGGTAAAGACGCTCCAACACCTGAGATTCATAATCGCTCATAATCTCATCCAATGAACCATCAAGATTCACGAGTGTGTTTGTTGTGGCCACCGCCGCTGGTTGTGGCAAATGGAAATGCTCTGCTTTCAATACATCGTCATCCATCTCAGTAAGCGCACGCAACACCATGTTGTCCAACTGTCGCATGTTGCCCGGCCATTGATAAGTGCTTAATTCATCAACCAATTGCTCTTGATACGCAGGCTTAGCAATCGCCAGTTTTTGGCAATGCTTGGCAACAAAAAGATCGAGTAGAGGGCCGATATCACTGGAGCGAGAACGCAAAGATGGGATCGACAAGGTCAACACATTGAGTCGGTAGAAAAGATCTTCTCGAAACGATCCCGCTTCTGCCAACGCAGCCAGATTATGCTTGGTGGATGCGATGATTCTCACATCAACGTGCATCTCTTCTTCTGCGCCAACGCGGCGGAAATTGCCATCCTGCAAGAAACGCAGCAACTTAATCTGCAAATGGGGGCTCATTTCACCGATCTCATCGAGGAAAACGGTGCCACCATTGGCCTGCTCGAAAATACCTTTGTGGCCTTGCTGATGATTAAAAGAACCCGGAGCATGACCAAACAACTCGGTTTCTGCCACATCGTCGGGCATGGATGCGCAACTCAACACCAAGAAGGGCTTACCCGCACGATGAGAACGGTTGTGACACGCTTTTGCCAGCATCTCCTTACCCGTTCCTGTTTCCCCTTCAATAAGCAAAGGCTGATCGAGTAAAGCCAGTTTTTTAGCTTGACCAATGAGGGCTTTATGACGATTGGAAACGCCAACAAAATGCTCAAAACCCAGTTCACTGTGCGGGGAGAGTTGATGACTATCAACGGAATTTGCTTTGGCGCCGCGCACCATCACAACCGTACTGGCAAACGTGGATTGTTTGGATTCATCTTGAATATAGACGGGCATGAACTCAAGCAGATAATCGAGGCCATCGATCACCATGCTTTCTCGCTGACGGTGCTGTTCGCCTTCTGACCAACGACTAAACTTCAAACTGGGCAGGAGCGCGGCTATCGGCGCACCAATCACCTCTTTTTCAGTTTTACCAATCAGCGCCAACGCGGCTCGGTTCGCCATGTCCACCGCGCCCTTTAGGTCTATCGCCAAGACGGGATCGGGCAAGTTGTTGACGAGTGAAATCAGCTCGGTGTTATGGCGTTCCATCGGCATAAATTGGATTTTACGCACGTCTTTCACGCCAGAGATTCGACGAATTTCTGCCATCAGTAGACTGAAGGTATCAAAGTCTATATCAGGGCAATTGAGATAAATGATGCCACTGATATCAATTTCGATACCTCGTAAATCGATATTTTTGGAGGCTAATATATCGAGCAGCTCTCGGGTTAAGCCGAGTCTGTCTTCGCAAAAGACTTCTAGGCGCACGGAAAATCCTAATTCACACTGTCACGAAAAGTTGACAGTAGTTTCTACTATGCCCGCGTTAGCGTCAAGATGCGCCCGCTGAAACTCTATGGTTTTAGCGTGATAGAAGCGACTTTCGACACAATTTCTTTGCGAATTGCTGATAACTTAACCTGTGTTTCGGTTTGCCAAGGAATCGGCCTTAGCAATGCCATCGCTTTCAAACCCAGTCTCGCAGTCAAAATCCCCACACCGACCCCCTGCCCTGCCCTGGCGGAAAGCTTGCCAGCGAGATCCATCGACAGCAAATCCATACCCGCATCAATCACCAGCTCGCTGGCGCCCGCCACCGCCATGTTTGCCAACACCAAACGCAGCAAACGAATACGAGAGGCATAGCCAAGCTCGATACCATAGATCGTTGAGAGCGTGTCAATCATCTTGAAGTTGCGCCAAGCCACCAGCAGCATGTCCGCGATGGCGAGTGGGCTAATAGCCACCAGAGCCGCAGACTCTGTCGCAAAGCGCGAGATCACTTTGGTTGCTTGTTTGTCTTGTTGAGTCACGACCATCGCATCGTACATCTGCAAGATTTCTGCATCACTGTGTGCCGTATTGACGCTGTTTTTCCAGCGGTCATAAGCAGGATTCTCTTCTGCAACGCCACTTTGTTTCGCCACTTGCTGGCAAAACGCTTTACCTTGCCCAACACTGTCACTTTGCAACAATTTTTCCCCTTGCTCCTGCACGGAAAATAGGTGTCTCAATTGGCGCAGCTTCCACAGTTCTTTGCCCATGGCCCCAAGCCCCAAGCCGGCAAGCACGGAAATAAACCCAGACCAACCGAGCGTAAGCCAATCGCCATTTTGCATCGCACTGAGTACGCTATCAACGGCTTGCCAACCAACCAATCCAGCGAAGGCAGCAAACAGCCCTCCCGCTAACCACTTGCGACGGCCTGATGGACGTATCACCTGCGCCAAAGCGTCTTCAAGTTCAGGTTCAGTCTCTTCAATCGTGGTTGGAATGAACGTCTGCTGCTGATCAAATTGCTGCTGAGCAGTGAGCTCTGGTTTGTCTTGCTGAGAGAAAATCGTCTCTTCAAACACTTGTTTTGGTTTTAGATCGCTCATAGCAACTTATCTCCCAATAAAAACTCTAGGGCTTTATCAACTCGAATATGCGGTAAAGGCTCTTCACGTTTGCCTTGCATTGGCCTAAAAGCGGTAAATTCAAACCCTCGCGCTTGCCAATAGTGCTCATCAGGCACTTTGCGTGGCACTTCGCCAGGAAAGAGGGTTAACGCTTGCCCTTCTAACGTCATCCCCTGAATGGCCGGTGTGCTCTTATCACCATTGGCAATAAAACCAGCCTGAGTCGCTTGTACCGACGCCATCGACAAACAACCCATTTCGATATTTTCGTATGCTGCGGTTTGCCATGCGGGGTGGATCATCTGTTGCAGCAAGGCAACCAAATTAGGATGCTGCTCAGGCGTCACATGATCCGCTTTGGTCGCGGCAAACAGTACTTTGTCTATTTTGGGTGCAAACAGACGCTTAAGCAGTCCTGAGCGCCCGTAACGAAAGCTGTGCATGATTTGCTCTAAGGCATCACGCATATCATAGAACGACTCACGGCCAGCATTGAGCGGCTGCAAACAGTCGACCAACACTATTTGGCGATCGAAGGTTGAAAAGTGATGCTTATAAAATGCTTTCACCACTTTTTGTTGATATTCCTGATAGCGCTTTTTCAACATTGCCAAATTGCTGTGTTTGGCGGTTTTGTCCGCGTCATCAAAGCGGCAAGGGAAAAATTGCAGCACTGGCGCACCAGCAAGCTCACCCGGTAAAACAAATCGTCCCGGCTGCACCCAATGCAACCCCTTTTCTTTACAGCGGTGCAAATAGTCAGTGTATGCCTGAGAGATGCTTTGCAGCTGTTTTTCATTCAGTTCCGCATTGAGATCTAAACTGTCGAGTTGACTGAGCCATTCACTCGCCAAATTCAAACGCTCGCCTTTTAGCGCATCAAACTGCGTCTGACTCCAAGTGGCAAAATCAAGCTCCAACAAGGGTAAGTCCAACAGCCACTCCCCCGGATAATCGATGATATCCAGATGCAAGATCGCGGTTTGGCCCAGTAATTTCTTGGTTTTTTTCTTTGGTCGATACTTAATGGCAAGGCGGATTTCACTGACATCTCGCGTCGGTTCAGGCCACATAGGCGGCACATTGCAAAGCTGGTCCATCGCTTCATCGTAAGCGAATCTTGGCACCATCATGTTACTTTGCGGCTCTCGCTTCGCTCCAACGAGACGTTTATCTCTCGCACTGCTCAGTAGGGGCATATTGTCGTGCGTTGAAGTATGGAGGAGTTGGTTGACAAGCGAAGTGATGAACGCGGTCTTTCCGGCTCGGGAGAGCCCCGTTACCGCCACACGAACGTGGGAATCCATACTGCGGTGGATAAAATCATTCACTTCTCGGGTAATCTTCTTCATAGCCCTTCTCTTACTGTCAAACAACACCATTCACTGTGCGCCAAAGTGCACCAACAATCAAAGGGATTTCTCGGCGCATCTCATTTTCTTCTTTAGCGTGGGGCGAACCATAACTCTACTAATATTAATCGCAGATGAACAAAAAGCCCCTGATATAAATCAGAGGCTTAGTATAAGAACGCGAGGGATGCCGAGATTAATCGTCCTCAATCAGTTTGTAGATAACAAACAGAGCGATTTCCAGAATGAGCCACAATACGCAAGTGATGGTGACGTATTTCTCATCAAAAATGCTAATGCCGTGCAGGATCAAGTCATAACCGACAAAACTACCGACAACCACAGCGAGAATAATTTGTAATATTTGAATAAAGCGAGGCATTGAGCACTCCTTTTTGCTTTGAGTAGTGAGTGTTGAGCAAACTACCAGATGATATGGAACTGGTTGGTATTATACAAAAACAAAGTGCAGCTTTCGCTGCACTTATGTCAAATGTTTGCTAACTAAATCAGCACTTTGTCACATTCTTATTTTTGTGATTCCATTTCTTGGATTTTAACTTTCCAAGTATCAGGACCAATTTGGTGAGCATTGGCACCGCTCGAATCCACCGCGACCGTTACTGGCATATCTTCGACTTCAAATTCGTAAATCGCTTCCATACCGAGATCTTCAAAAGCAACAACACGCGCTTTCTTGATGGCTTTCGCTACCAAGTACGCCGCACCACCGACCGCCATCAGATACACCGCTTTATGGTTCTTGATTGACTCAACAGTGGCTGGACCACGCTCCGCTTTACCGATCATGCCCATAATGCCCGTTTCATCCAGCATCATGTCGGTGAACTTATCCATACGTGTTGAAGTGGTTGGGCCTGCTGGGCCAACCACTTCGTCACCCACTGCATCCACAGGGCCAACGTAGTAGATAAACTTCCCTTTAAGGTCAACGCCTTCAGGTAGGCCTTCGCCATTTTGCAACATAGTTTGAATGCGTTTATGCGCGGCATCGCGACCAGTCAAAATCTTACCTGAAAGCAAGAGTGTCTCACCGGTTTTCCATTGCTGAACGTCTTCTTTTGTCACGGTATCGAGGTTAACACGGCGCGCGCTTGCACCCGCATCCCAAGTGATGTTTGGCCAATCTTCTAGCTTCGGTGGCGTCAGTTCTGCTGGGCCAGAGCCGTCAAGTGTGAAGTGAACGTGACGAGTCGCCGCACAGTTCGGGATCATACACACTGGCTTGGACGCTGCGTGCGTAGGAGCGGTTTTGATTTTCACATCCACCACCGTTGTCACCCCACCGAGCCCTTGAGCACCAATACCTAAACGGTTAACACGATTGAAGATGTCCAAACGCAGCTCTTCTTCCGCATTTTGCGGGCCACGTTCAATCAGTTCGTGGATGTCGATGTGCTCCATCAACGACTCTTTAGCCAGTACCGCCGCTTTTTCTGCGGTGCCGCCAATGCCAATGCCCAGCATGCCCGGAGGACACCAGCCCGCGCCCATCAAAGGCAATGTTTTTTCTACCCACTCAGCAATATCGTCTGAAGGGTTGAGCATCACCATCTTGGTTTTGTTTTCAGAGCCGCCGCCTTTTGCCGCGATCTGAATTTCTACGGTATTGCCCGGCACCATATTGATGTGAACAACCGCAGGTGTATTGTCTTTGGTGTTAATACGTTTACCTGCAGGGTCCATCAATACCGACGCACGCAATGGGTTGTCAGGATTGGTATAAGCCTGACGCACGCCTTCGTCAATCATCTGTTGTACGGTGAGATCCGTTGAGTCCCACTGAACGCCCATACCGATATTGACAAAACACGTCACGATACCGGTATCTTGGCAAATTGGGCGATGCCCTTCCGCCGACATACGCGAGTTGATCAAAATCTGCGCAATGGCATCTTTGGCCGCTTGGCTCTGCTCACGATGGTAGGCTTTTTCTAGGGCTTGAACAAAATCGAGTGGGTGGTAGTAAGAGATGTACTGAAGTGCATCAGCTACGCTGCTGATGACATCTTGCGTGCGAATTACAGTCATTGCATGCCTCGTTATAGTTATGCTTCCATAAACTTACTTAGTTGTATCGATTGTTGAGCTAGTGATCGAAAGAATCCATCCGATTTTTTATGAGTTCCCGACTGAACTAAGTAAGCGAAATTGTTTCGTTTTATGATACTCTTGCTTTCCATCACGCGCTATGCAGCAATCGAACTCTTTGTCACAAATTAAACAAATGAATAACAGCATAAATACGGCCATTTCTTCAAAAACACTGCCTTATCAAACGGACCTTGCCCAACAGTGGTTTGACGCCATCCAACATCAACCTTGGGCAATGCTGTTGCGTTCGGCATCACCAACACATGTTGATAGCCGTTTTGACATTCTCGTCGCAAAGCCCGTTGCGACATTAGAAACACGTGGTGCGGTGACTGAGATCAACACCAATGACGAAGTCATTGAAAGTAAAGATGATCCTTTCACGCTTCTTGCGCATTATCAACAGCGTTTTACCCCATCTCTATCCTGTGATGAAGAGATTCCTTTTATTGGTGGCGCTCTGGGTTACTTTAGCTACGATTTGGGCCGTCGCGTTGAAAAACTGCCTGAGATTGCAACGCAAGATATCGCTGCGCCCGACATGGCGGTGGGCATCTACACATGGGCGTTGATTGTCGATCATCAGACGCAGACCGCGCAACTGGTTGGCCAAGACGTAGAACAAGCTTATCAATGGCTGAGCACGCAAACAAAAGCAAACGAAGCGACGTTTGCCCTTACCAGTGATTGGCAATCCAACATGAATCATCGCGATTACCAAGGTAAGTTTGATTGCGTACAGGAGTACTTGCTCAGTGGTGACTGCTACCAAATTAACTTAGCGCAGCGCTTTCATGCCAATTACCAAGGCAGCGAATGGCAAGCTTACCAGAAGCTAGAGCAGAGCAACCAAGCACCATTTTCTGCTTTCATTCGTTTGGAGGACGTGGCGATTTTAAGTGTGTCGCCGGAGCGTTTTCTCGAGCTCAAAAAACGTGTCATTGAAACCAAACCGATCAAAGGAACTCGTCCTCGTCATAATGATGAACAACAGGACAAACAGGCGGCACTTGAGCTTGCCAATGCCGAAAAAGATCAAGCGGAAAATCTGATGATCGTCGATCTGCTGCGCAACGATATTGGCCGTGTCGCCAAACCGGGCAGCGTGCATGTTCCTAAACTGTTTGACATCGAAAGCTTTCCCGCCGTGCATCACTTAGTCAGCACGATTCGAGCTGAGTTGGCAGCGCAGTATACTGCCGCTGACTTACTGCGAGCGTGTTTCCCGGGAGGCTCGATTACCGGCGCGCCGAAAGTGCGCGCAATGGAAATCATTGAAGAGCTTGAGCCTCATCGACGCTCAGCCTATTGCGGCAGTATCGGTTACATCAGTCGCCATGGTCGCATGGATACCAGCATTACAATTCGTACCTTAGTGGCGGAGCAAGGTAAGTTGTTCGCTTGGGCTGGGGGCGGTGTAGTGGCTGACAGTCAATGCGATGCGGAATATCAAGAGACGTTAGATAAACTGTCGAAAATTCTACCAACATTGCAATAATCACCGTCACAGCACATTGGCCGACTAGCGCTAAGTCGCCCTTTTATTCTGAATAGTGTTGTTCACAACCGCTTTGTGTTGAGTCGCTTTGTTCGAAAAATTGAGCATTGCAATTTCAGCCAATAAAAAGAGAGAGAACGGTACGCCTTCTCTCTTCTTTATTAAATTCTTTGCGTCTTTCTCACGCTTTCCTTTACTGCCCTTTCCTTTATTGCGCATTCCGCTATTGCTTATCCACTCACTAACCACTTCAGCATGATCCGTTCCACATCGCCTGCGGTATAGGGCTTGGTCAAAATGTCGTTCATGCCACTCACTAAGCACTTCTCCCGCTCCTCCAATGTCGTGCCAGCAGTAAGTGCCACGATGGGAATTGCCAGCCCCTGCTCTCGTAAATAGTGGGTCGCCTCATAACCATCCATTTCCGGCATGCGACAATCCATGAATATAAAATCATAATCTTGCTGACTGACCGCCTGAAGCGCCTCCACACCGTTGTTTCTCACGTCCGGTGTGACTTGTAGCTTTTTCAACATTTGATTGATGATGACCTGATTCATGCGTATGTCATCCACTACCAGTACTTTCAGTGCAACCCAATCCAACTGATGACGCTCAACCTGTTCAGTGTGTGGCTCAAGCAACGGCTCATCACTTGCTGGCAGTGGAATGGCAAAATGGAAGCAGGAGCCTTGACCTAACTCGCTACGAAAACCAATCTCTCCTCCCATCAAATGGCAGAGGGTTTGGCATATCGCCAACCCCAAACCTGACCCTTCATAGTTACGCTTGCTACTGCGGTCTGCCTGGACAAAAGGGTCAAATAAGGTGCTTTTAGCCTGCTCGGCGATGCCAATCCCAGTATCTTCTATTTCCACTGACAACACATCGTCTTGCCAATGAGTACGAAACGTAACGGCCCCATGTTGAGTAAACTTGATCGCGTTGCCAATCAAGTTCACCAAAATTTGTTTGATTCGCTCAACATCTCCGCATACGCAGCTAGGCATGCCAACCTGTTTCTCAATGTGAAAGCCAATCTGTTTCTCGCTCGCTTTGGCGGCAAATATCCCTACGATGGACTCCTCTACCTCTCGCCAACGAAACACTTTCGGCACAATTTCCATCATGCCAGCATTCATTTTGCTGAAATCGAGCAGATCATTGATGATGACTCGCAGCAGCTCTCCCCCCTGACGTAGGTTTCTTAAATAGAGTTGCTGCTCATCATTGAGGTAGGTGTTACCCAGCAGTTCTGCGCTGCCTAATACACCATTTAACGGGGTGCGTAGCTCATGATTGATCATCGCGACGAACTCTTTGGTCGCTTTCTCTGACTCTTCTGCTCGCTTGCGTAGCTCCGTTTCTCGCTCCATCCAGAGCTGACGATTGAGTGCATTGCTGACCAAATCAGCGATCAGGCAAAGCTGGTTGGAAATAAAATCGAGATCGATATCGAAGTGATCAATGGTGAAAACCATGCTGCCAACATGTTCACTTTCTAAAATGATGGGAATGCAAAGCGCGTCGCCAAACCACTCAGCACGCGTTCGGGTATCGTCAGCTCGATAGAGAAACCCCGTCGGCTTCAGCCCATATTCAAGGCTTTTTAGCGTTGTTAGGATGGGCTTATCCAGCTTCAACCACGCTTGACGAATCACTGACGCACGAGAAAGACGCTCCAATAGATTGGCCAATAGTAAGTCGTCGATACCATCGACAATGAAGACTCGACCAAACGTGATTAAGGTGTCATCAATTTGCTGCTCAAACTCAAACTTGAAAAGCTGTTGTTCCGATTTTAACTCTAACTGCTTCAACGCCAGTTTGAGTTGTTGATTGGATTGGTAAAGCTCCAAGCTTTTTTCTTCCAACAGCCTTTCCGCTTCTTTTCTTGAGGCGATGGCGCGTTGGAGTTTGCGATTGAGATGCAAAGAATCATCCATCTTGTTTACCCTTTACCAAAGCAACATTGAAACGAACGTGACTACCTGTTGGGTTGAGTGTCTCCATCTGTATCGCCAGTTCTTCGCCAAAATGCTTGGCACACCCTCTCATCAATCCAAGGCAAACATGCCCCATGCAACGCGCGCTTTTGTAGTCAAACACCATCTTCATTCGATCTTGTTCGATGAAGATAAATTCCGGTGGCTTGGCATCGGGGTAGAGTTTCTTCACCTCAACATGGATATACTCTTCCACATGGCGAATAAACTGAAAGGTTGAGTGACATTGATGCAGGCTTGAACGATTAGAAATGGACGCCAATAAGTTGTCGAACACGGCTTCACCGAAGACCTCTTGCAACTGCTCAACAGACAGCCCCGTCACTTGGCTAAGATGCACAATCAAACTGACCAGTTTTCGGTGGTCGTAGCTCCCTACTGCGGTGTAGACACCCTCATCTCCTGCCCTGTCCAAAATATCGTCCAGTACGGTCAAACCAAATTTCTCTTCGACCAATTCCAAAAATTCAGTGAAAATGATGCCCTTCATTTTTTGCGCTACCCTGTAATCAGACGCTATGCCAAATAAGCATGGTGTATAAAGTAGGTTTGATCAAATGACGGGCAGAGGTAATACCTTGTTTGAGCTTAATAAAAATCAACTATTACAATCTTTTCAGTTCAATCTGCCTCGCGGTTATCACGCAGAGTCCACCGCACGTGTTGCACACTTGAAAGGCAGTAAGCTTCGCGATGCCGCCGTGTTAATTGGCTTTGTTGAACGAGAACAAGGCTTGAATGTGATTCTGACTAAACGCGCCTCTCATCTGAAACATCATCCGGGGCAAATCAGCTTTCCGGGTGGCAAGTACGAAGAGAGTGATCGTTCTTTACAAGCAACGGCGTTGCGCGAGACCCGCGAAGAGATAGGAATTGCACCAGATGCGATCTCCATTTTTGGCCAAATGCCGGAATTGGTTACCGTCAGTCGGTTCAAAGTCACACCAATATTGGCGTTTGTCGAACCAAATTATCAAATCGTCATTGATAGAAATGAGGTCGATGAGGTGTTCGAAGTTCCCGCCAATCACCTACTTGATACGCAGAAACTGAAAAGTGCCCAGTTTCGCGTGAATCAATCTCATCATCGAGTCTTTGCCATTCCCTATCAGCATCATTTTATCTGGGGGATGACTGCCCAGATAATCCAAGCCATGCAGCAACAAATTATGAAACGAGGTTAAGAGTTATTAACGGCCTCGTTGCCAAGCATCAGGTTAGTTATTTTAATCTCCGATAAAGCAAACGTTTGGCATGAGAATATTTTGTACAAACACCCCTTCAGATTATTTTTTCTAATGCCAAACATTAGCAATAATCACGTGTAGCACATCATTTTCGTGATAATAAACAGGTTTTTGACATATCATTCAATAAGCACGAGCAATACATGATTTAGATCTAATTTTCTTGCAACAAAAAAGTGCAGAATTGCGGCCGACTTATTTCCTGTTCCCAAAATGAGTAATCAAAAATGAAAACAACTTCAACTGCGGCTCCTGCCGTACAATCTTCTAGTAAGTTTACTTACAAAGATTTCACTTGGTGTCTGTCCCTTTTCGGTACAGCGGTAGGTGCTGGTGTACTTTTCCTTCCAATTAAAGCGGGTGCTGGCGGCTTCTGGCCATTAGTTATGCTAGCGCTACTTGCAGCACCAATGACTTGGTTCGCTCACAAATCTCTCGCTCGTTTCGTTCTTTCTGCTAAGAACCCTGAAGCGGACATCACTGACACTGTAGAAGAGCACTTTGGTAAGACTGGCGCAAACCTTATTACTTTTGCCTATTTCTTCGCTATCTACCCAATCGTTCTGATTTACGGTGTTGGTATCACAAACACAGTAGACTCTTTCCTTGTTAACCAAATGGGTATGGAATCCATTCCACGTCCGCTACTGTCTGGCGCATTGATCCTTGCAATGACCGCTGGTGTGGTATTTGGTAAAGAACTGATGCTAAAAGCAACGTCTGCAATGGTTTACCCACTTGTACTTGTACTGCTTGCACTTTCTGTCTACCTGATCCCAGATTGGAACACGTCAATGATGCAAGTGGCACCTGATTGGTCTTCTATGCCTGTTGTCGTATGGCTAGCGATCCCGATCATCGTGTTCTCATTCAACCACAGCCCAATCATCTCTCAGTTCTCTAAAGAACAGCGCCTACAGCATGGTGACAAAGCGGTTCAGAAAACCGATGCGATCACTGGCGGTGCAGCGATGATGCTAATGGGCTTTGTGATGTTCTTCGTTTTCTCAGTTGTACTGTCTATGTCTCCAGAGCAACTGGCTTCTGCGAAAGAGCAAAACATCTCTGTACTTTCTTACCTAGCGAACGTGCATGAGTCTCCACTGATCTCTTACCTTGGTCCACTGGTTGCGTTTGCAGCGATCACTTCTAGCTACTTCGGTCACTTCCTTGGTGCGCATGAAGGTCTAGTTGGTCTGATCAAATCTCGTTCAAACAGCCCTATCAGCAAGATCGAGAAAGCGTCGCTACTGTTCATCGTTATCACTACTTGGATTGTGGCTATCGTTAACCCAAGTATCCTAGGCATGATTGAAACAATGGGCGCGCCAATGATTGCGGCAATCCTGTTCCTAATGCCTGTATTTGCAATGCAAAAAGTGCCAGCGATGGCGAAGTACAAAACTTCAGCAGCTGTGCAGATTTTCACAGTTATCTGTGGTCTTGCTTCTATTACTTCTGTAATCTACGGCGCTCTTTAATCTCACTCCCCCTGTAAGATGAGAATAAAGACAAAAGCATAACGATAAGATAAAGCCTCCCACCTCTAGGGGGGCTTACTTTTGAGGTAATCAAAATGATTAGTGTATTTGATATCTATAAGATCGGCGTTGGCCCTTCAAGTTCACACACTGTAGGTCCAATGAAGGCGGGTAAAGAGTTTATTGATGATCTCCGCGCAATGGGTAAATTGCGTGACATCACTAAAATCACCGTCGATGTTTATGGTTCATTATCACTGACAGGGAAAGGTCACCACACCGACATCGCCATCATCATGGGCCTTGCTGGTAATACACCAGAGAAGGTGGATATCGAGTCAATTCCAGGTTTCATTGCTCGTGTAGAAGAGACAGAACGTTTGCCAGTTGGCATGCACTGTCATACTGTTTCATTCCCTCGCGAAGGCGGGATGAACTTCCACAAAACAAACCTTGAGTTGCACGAGAACGGCATGCAAATCCACGCGTGGATTGATGACGAAAAAGTGTATTCAAAAACCTATTACTCGATCGGCGGTGGTTTCATCGTGGATGAAGAGAACTTTGGCAAAGACAACAGCAGCTCTATCAAAGTTCCTTACGAGTACACCTCAGCGGAAGAGTTGGTTAATCAATGTAAAGAGCACGGTTTGTCTATCAGCGCACTTGTGATGAAAAACGAACACGCTCTGCACTCAGATGAAGAAACGCGTACTTACTTTGCTAACATCTGGCGCACCATGCGCGAGTGTATGGAACGTGGTATGAACGAAGAAGGCATTCTGCCTGGTCCACTGCGTGTTCCTCGTCGTGCCGCTGCACTTCGCCAATTGCTGCTGACCTCAGAAAAAACCTCGAACGATCCTATGGCCGTGGTTGACTGGGTAAACATGTTCGCTTTTGCGGTAAACGAAGAGAACGCAGCAGGTGGTCGTGTTGTGACTGCACCAACTAACGGCGCATGTGGCATCATTCCTGCGGTACTGGCTTACTACGACAAGTTCATCCAAACAGTGACAGAGAAAGATTACATCCGTTACTTTGCTGCATCGGGTGCGATTGGTGGTCTGTACAAACGTAACGCTTCTATCTCTGGCGCTGAAGTTGGCTGCCAAGGCGAAGTAGGCGTGGCTTGTTCTATGGCAGCAGCTGGCCTTGCTGAGCTTATGGGCGGTAGCCCAGAGCAAGTGTGTATGGCAGCTGAAATCGCAATGGAGCACAACCTTGGCCTAACGTGTGACCCAGTTGCAGGACAGGTACAGGTTCCATGTATCGAGCGTAATGGTATTGCGGCGGTGAAAGCGATTAACTCAACACGCATGGCACTTCGTCGCTCTTCTGCGCCTCGCGTCTCTCTTGACAAAGTGATTGAGACGATGCTGGAAACAGGCAAAGACATGAACGCGAAATACCGTGAGACATCACAAGGTGGCCTAGCCATTAAAGTGATTTGCTAACTACTCACAGCGCAATGAGTTTCAAGCCTAAGCATCGCTTAGGCTTTTTTGTGCTTTTCTCTACCCATTTATCCAAACCTTCGGTTACCTTTTGTTTGTCGTCGTGAATAAAATTTACGCGAAATAAAACTCACATCTTATCGATATATTTACGAATATAATCAAACACCTAGACGATAGCATTGATTGGAATTTATAATGCCGCCTCGCACTTATCGTTTCGATATTTACTGTCATGATTGCAATAAAACCTACTAAGCTACGAGATTTCGCCAGCTTGATGCAATTGGATGTGCATGAAGAACAAAAAGGATTTTTTAAGCCTTTTGAGCAGGCTTATCAAAAACGCCATAAGTCCGAAGCGTTTTTTACGATTTATTCGGACAGTTCGACGGTTGGTTATTTGGTCATTGATAAAGGGTTTTCTCAGCACGCGCCATTTGCCAAACGCCATGAGCTGGGGCTGAACTACCTGATGATCGACCGTCAATACCAACGTCAAGGCATTGGGACTGAGGCACTGAAAAAGCTGTTTGTGTATGCGTACACCATTGATCCAGAGAGTAATTCTCTTTGCCTGACAGTGCCAAACAGCCACAAAACGGCCAATCAGTTTTTCCTCTCTGCTGGCTTTACCAATACCGATAAAGTCATCTATGGCGAAGTAGAAAAAGAGTGGATTTTACGCCACCCACTGGGATAAACGTTTTAACCCAGCTCAGAAACAACAAAGGCAAGCTTTATGCTTGCCTTTGTTTCAATTTGCTAAGGGAGATTACTCACCTTTGTAGATGCAGCCTGCGGTGCAGGTTTCCTTGATTTCCACTTTGCTCAGTAGCGGCAAATTTGGCTTAAGTTGTTGCCAAATCCATTTTGCCAGTACTTCGCTGGTTGGGTTTTCTAGGCCTTCAATATCATTTAAGTAATAGTGATCTAAGCGGTTATAAATCGGTTTAAACGCCGCTTTGATTTCAGCAAAGTCCACTACCCAGCCCGTATGCGGATCCACTTCACCTTCAACATATAAACGAACTAAGAATGAATGGCCATGTAGGCGACCACATTTATGACCTTCAGGAACATGTGGAAGATGATGGGCAGCTTCAAACATGAACTCTTTATACAATTCGGTTCTCATCACGATACTCAGGCTTTTTCAAAGAGTGGCAATACTAAGGATTAATTATAGGAGTGACAAGCGTTGGCTGTGAATATCGAACAATAATCTGCAGCCAAACGTTTAGCCCTATGGGTTAGACCTAAGTTGCATGTCGGAATAATGACCATTACGTCAATAATACGTTCACAACGTGCTCACATCACATTTACAAAAACCATATTTTGTCTATGGTCACACTGCAGAAATCTCATGATCGCGACACTTTATCCATCAGCTTAAAATATTGAGGTCTATTCCAAAACTCAATTATAAAAACTATGCGCTCAACCATTACGTTCAAATTACTTGTCGCCCTGATCACTGTCTTTACTTTTGTCCTCACGGTATCGACTGCCTATCAATATTATCAACAGAAACAGCTTATTAACTCTGTTTTAAGTGAACAACTGCACGACAAAGCCAGTAACTATTTCGACAGTCTAAATATGATGATGCTCACGGGCACTATGGCCCAGAAAGAGACATTGAGACAAAAAGCCCTCGCTCAAGATGGTATTGAGCAAGTCCGTGTATTACGCAGTGAGTTAGTGAGTAAGTTGTATGGTCCAGGTCAAGCGAATCAAGCCCCACAAGATGACATCGATCAGAGAGCGTTAAATGGTGAGTTGGTGATCGAGCCTGTGGAAGCCGATTGGGGCAAAGGTTTGGTCGTCGCTCTGCCAATGAAATCCAGCGAGAATTACCGAGGCACCAACTGTGTGGCCTGTCATATGGCTGCAGAAGGCGAAGTCTTGGGTGCAATTCGTTTGGAATACAACTTAAGCCATGTCAACTCGATGATTAATAAGCAAGCGATGTTTGCCATTGCGATTATGTCTTCCATTGCTTTTGTGGGTTTTTTGATCACCATGACGCTGATCCGCAAGATCATCGTACGCCCTATTCAAGCCACCTCGCACTTTATGACCAAAGTGAGTAAAAGCAAGGATCTCGCCCAACGCGTTACTATCGCTCAAAATGACGAGGTGGGTGTGCTTGCCACATCAATTAACTCCTTTATGGACACGGTCACAGAGAGCCTTAATCAAGTACAATCGACCTCTCACTCGCTCGCTAACTCAGCGACCCGCCTAACGCATGTGGCCCAACGCACCGACTCGGCGGCAAACAACCAACAACAAGAAACCAGCGATGTACAAAACGCCATCGAAGCGATGCAACATCAGCAGCTCGAGGTCGAGCAAGCCACCATCAATGCAACCGAGTTGGTGAATCACACCGTGGAAGTGGCAACCACCAGCTCCAACCAAGCGCACAATGCCAGTGAAGAGATCAAAAATCTCGTCGGCGATATTGATAAAGTGCGAGACCGGATTTCACAGTTGAATGCGCAAACCGACGAGGTTTCGTCAATTTTAAGTGTGATTCACGCCATTGCCGATCAAACGAACCTGCTGGCATTGAATGCTGCCATTGAAGCCGCTCGCGCCGGAGAACAAGGCCGAGGCTTTGCCGTGGTTGCCGATGAAGTACGCAGCCTAGCCTCCCGCACTGCCGTCGCCACAGGCGACATCGGCTCGATCATCGCTCAATTCCAACAAGGCAGTTCCGACTCTCTACGCGCGGCGGCGCAAGTCTCCGAGCATGCCCACCAGCGCTCTCTTGAAGTAGAAGCCTTGTCTGACACCATGCGCAAAGTGGTTGAGGAGATGCATCAAGTCCTCTCGCACACCAAGCACATTCAATCGCAAACGCAAGCAACGAGCCAATCCAGCCTTGCGATACAAGCCAAGATTGGCACCATCACCCAACACGCCGATGACACCTCGCATTCCGCGAGCCATACACGTGATATCTCCGTCGAGTTAGAACAGCTTTCAGAGCATCTAGAGCAATTAATCAACCAATTCACCCTCAACAACCGTTCGTTTCAGTCGAAATGAAAGAATTTCTTGGCTGGAATGAACATTAAAGGTTGAAGCTGGCGAATTGACAGGTAATATGTTCCGATGAATCTGTAAAATTCTATCCAACCCAATGTTTCGCTTAATTTTTGAACGCTTACGTTTTTGGCAAACATTGGGTTGTATGTTTACCTCAATGGAGATTATTTAAAACATGACTTACGCGCCTGTAAAAGACGTATTAAGCGGTAAGCTGGCAGTGGACAGTGAAGTCACTGTACGCGGCTGGATCCGTACACGTCGTGATTCCAAAGCTGGAATCTCTTTCCTTGCCATCTACGACGGCTCTTGTTTCGACCCGATTCAGGCCGTGGTCCCAAATAATCTTAATAATTACAACGACGAAGTACTCAAGCTAACAACGGGTTGCTCTGTTGAAGTAACGGGTAAGATTGTGGCTTCGCCTGCCGTTGGCCAAGCGTTTGAGCTTGCAGCGACTGACGTGAAAGTGGTGGGTTGGGTTGAAGATGCAGATACCTACCCAATGGCGAAAACACGTCACTCTATCGAGTACCTACGCGAAGTGGCTCACCTACGTCCACGTACTAACGTGATCGGTGCAGTTGCACGTGTTCGTCACTCGTTGTCTCAAGCGATCCACCGTTTCTACCACGAGCAAGGCTACTACTGGCTATCGGCTCCACTAATCACAGCCTCTGACTGTGAAGGCGCTGGTGAAATGTTCCGTGTGTCAACATTGGATCTTGCGAACCTACCTCGTACTGAGAGCGGTGACGTTGATTTCAACGAAGATTTCTTCGGTAAAGAGACATTCCTAACCGTTTCTGGTCAGCTAAACGGCGAAGCATACGCGTGTGCATTAAGCAAAATCTACACATTCGGTCCGACTTTCCGTGCTGAAAACTCAAACACCAGCCGCCACCTAGCTGAGTTCTGGATGGTTGAGCCAGAAGTCGCGTTTGCTGATCTGAATGACATCGCGAAATTGGCTGAAGACATGCTGAAATACGTATTCGCCGCCGTACTTGAAGAGCGTCGTGATGATCTCGAGTTCTTTGCTAGCCGCATCGACAAAGATGTCATCAATCGCTTAGAACAGTTCGTGAATTCTGATTTCGCACAAGTGGATTACACAGACGCGATTCAAATCCTGTTGGATTCTGGCCGTGAGTTCGAGTTCCCAGTTGAATGGGGTATCGACATGTCTTCTGAGCACGAGCGTTTCTTGGCAGAAGAGCACTTTAAAGCTCCGGTTATCGTGAAAAACTACCCGAAAGACATCAAAGCGTTCTACATGCGTATGAATGAAGATGGCAAAACGGTTGCGGCGATGGACGTTCTCGCACCGGGCATCGGCGAAATCATCGGTGGTTCACAACGTGAAGAGCGTTTAGACGTGCTGGATGCTCGTATGGTTGAAATGGGCATCGATCCAGAACACATGAACTGGTATCGCGATCTGCGCCGTTACGGCACCGTACCGCACGCTGGTTTCGGTTTAGGCTTCGAGCGTCTTGTTTCTTACGTAACAGGCATGGGCAACGTACGTGACGTGATCCCATTCCCACGTACACCACGTAACGCAAACTTCTAATCTTTTAGAATTGTCGTTGAAATGAAAAAGCCTCCCAAGTCGGAGGCTTTTGTTTTTTAAGGCAATATTACTCTTGTGCATCATTTTCGATATCCGCATTCAAGGCATACCTCACGCCTAGTAAGCACAAGCCAAGCATGAAAAAGGGAATGATTGCCGCAGTGTATTCAGTCCAAAATAGCTGTGAAAAAGATTTCGCTAGTATCAGGTGTGCAAACACCAATAAAAAGGCACTAAAAATAGCGACAATCATCAGTTTAATTTCTTGTTTTGCCGGTTGTTTGCTCCGCTCAGTTGCCATCCATCATCACTCCTTTTGTCAGGGAGTTTTATTGAATCACACCGTCGCTTCTCTCTACAGGCACAGTTGTGTGGAAAAATCCCTAATCAGTTGCGAGACGATTAATCGTCACCGCCAAACATCGGATTGCTTGCACAAGGTCATCACTTTCCGGCAATGAGCAATTGATACGTAAATAATGGTCAAACCGCTTTGTTTGGCTAAATAAACCGCCATAAGCCGATAGCACACCCTGCTGCTTCAGTTGTGTGTACACCAGACGCGCTTGAATAGGTTCAGGCAGTTTAAGCCATAAAAAATAGCCGCCCGTCGGCGATGAAAATTGCACCGTATCAGGCAATTGTCGCCTGAGTTCGTTCATCATCCATTGCTGTCGTTGTTTTAGCGTGCTACGCAACTTGCGCAGATGTTTATCATAGCCATCGTTTTGCAAGTAATACGCAACGCCTTGTTGTATCGGTGCACTGCCCGATAACGTAGAAGTCAGCTGCAACTTTTGGATTGCATGGTTAAAACGCCTTGTCACGACCCAACCAAGCCGATAACCGGGGCACAAGCTTTTCGACAGTGAACCACAATGCAATACGCGATCTTCCCGATCATAGGTTTTAAATGAGCTGGGCTTGTCTTGTGAATAGTAGAGCTCGGAGTAAACATCGTCCTCAATTAAGTAAAGCTGATAACGATGAACGAGCTCGACCACCGCTTGCTTCTTTTGCTCGCTCAATGTCACGCCTGTTGGATTTTGGAAGTTACTCATCAACCAACACGCTTTGACTTCATTGTTAGCAAGCACGTGCTCGAACTGCTCAAGATTCAGGCCATCACGCTCATCAACATCAACTTCAATGACGTTGAGCCCAAGCCGCTGAGCCGCTTGCAGTGCGCCATAAAAACACGGAGATTCGACGACGATGGTATCTCCTGGCTTTGTGACCACTTGCAAACTCAGATTTAGCGCTTCCATTGCGCCCGAGGTCATAACGATATCGTGATGGGTCAAATCCATCCCTTGCTGGATATATCGCTGTGCAATCAAGCGTCTCAATGCTTCATTGCCTGGCGGTAAGTTGTTGAGCAGATCATTCGCAGACATCTTACGCCCCGCACTCGCTAAATTGCGATTGAGGGCTTCTAAGGGGAAAAGATGAACATCGGGGAAAGCCGAACCCAGTTTCACCGCCTGACTCTCACTTTGATCTTTCAGAAAGTCATACAACTCGTCACTAAATGACGGTGGCGCACTCACGGACGGTTCTCGTGGTGCCGTGAGTCGTTGCAAATCAGAGGTGACAAAATAACCCGATTGCGGCTTTGCAATAACCCACCCTTGCGCTTCAAGCAATTGATACGCCTGTAACACGGTACCCGCACTGACACCATGATGCTTGCAAGCCATTCGCACTGAAGGCAGTTTTTCTCCCGCTCTCCAAGTTTTACTTTCGATCTGCTGTCTAAACGACTGTGCCAGTTGGCGATAACGATTCATACATCCCTCATAAAACGAAGCCGAGCAACCATATCACAGTTTGTTGAGCTGAATTTGCGCAATGAGCAATTGTTCAAAGTTAGTTGTCACATTTCTTGCTACAAATTGGCTATTTTTGTCCCATACTGTCAGTGAAATCATGCATCTCTTAGGAGGAACAATGAAAGTTTTTACATTAGACGATCTTTCATATAACGGCGTGCATCAAGGTGTTCATAGCTGGGATCACCCTCAAGGCGACAACCCCTACTACTGGCATCCGGACTGGCTCCATATTGCAGAAGACGCGACAGGAATGTATCCCAAACGCGAATTAGACGTGCCTGCTGGTGAAACCGCCACAGAGCAACACGCCGCTGAAGCGATTGTCAAACATCTCAACGGTGAATAGCTTACTTACCATCGCAATGAGCTTGCCAATCGTTCAAAATGAGAACTAGAACAGATTGTCAAAAAGACGCACGATAGCAACGAGATTCACTTCACGTTATTTTTGCGCGCATCTGTTACATTTACGCAGCTTATAGTGATTATGCGCACAGCTGTCGCAAAACAAGAGATGATAAAAATGAAAAAATACAACTCAGATGACATTCAATACAAAGGCGAAACCAATGGCGTCCATAGCTGGACTGCCCCATCTGGCCAACCTTACTATTGGCATCCAGATTGGTTGCACATTGCGGAAGACGCGACTGGCTCACACCCAAAACAAGAGCTAGACGTAGAAGAGGGTTCTCAGCCAACTGAGAAACACGCGATGAAAGCGATTCTTAAACATATGAACGATTGGGCAGCGAAAAAACTAGCAAACAATCCTGACATCGAAACCAACGCAATCGAATCAGAAATCAACCTGAAGAAATAAACGCTTTCGATACATCACCTAATGAATAAAGCACCGAATGATCGTCGGTGCTTTTTTTATTTTTCGTTGTAAAAATGTATCCTTTATTGCAATGAGAACATAGAATGCTCGGTCTTTTATTTGCAACAAGAATGCTTTTGCTTGCTTGAATATTCCAAGCTGATGCGAGGCACTCTTCTACACTAAAGTGAGAAGAAGGTTCTTTTCTTAGAACAATCAGCGTAATGCTGAAGGTTCAATCAAGCAGAGAATTGGCCAAGTCGCATTTGCTGCGAATGATAATAACAAGGGCTTACACAATGTCTCATTACAACGCGCCATTAACTTTCAAACTCTATGCGCTTGCTGCCATCGTTTTTGGTACTTATGGCGGTCGCGTTTGTCCTATGCTGGCAACGCTGTCACCGCTAGAAGTGCTGGTGCACGTTTCTATTACTTTTCTTGCTGTCTTTGCAGTACGACACTTTTTCTTTGCTCAACACCGATGGATCCGCGAGCAAAAACACGCGCAGCTCGATACCGTGTTGTTTTTTATCGGCAGCTTACCTCTTGCCTACTACTACAACAGCCAATATGACTTCACCATTGATAGCAACTTAAAAGTGCTGTTTGGTATGACGTTGTTTGGCTTTTTTACTGGACTGATCCTGCAACTCAAAGCCAAATTACTTCGCTTTGAGCTTCTTGAGGAAAATACCACCCGCCAAGATACCCTGAGTGGCGAGCGACAATCGATTATCAAACAGCTCATTTTGATGATGACGCTACTTATCATCGCGTTGACCACCATGCTGACCATGGTGGCGGTGAAAGACATTTTTTGGCTGGAGCACAACCCAGAGAGATTACTCGATGGCAGTGGCAAGATCAGCATCATTAAAGAGTTCATCTATTTAGGCGTAGTACTTGGTGGGTATGTCCTAGCCATTCTTCTCTTGTGGTCGAAACTCATGAAAAAGATTTTGTTGCGACAAGAGCATTCCCTACAAGAAGTGACCAATGGTGCAATAGGATGCCGCCTTGCCGTTTTCGAGCATGATGAATTGGGTTCAATGGCGGCGCTCACCAACAAAATGTTGGATAGCTTACAAGCATCGCAAGATGAGGTAAAAACCACTCGAGATGTGGCCATCGTCAGTCTCGCTGCGCTCGCCGAATCGCGCGACAACGAAACGGGTGCCCACATTATTCGCACGCAGGAATACGTTAAGGCATTGGCAGAGCATTTAGCCCAAGACCCACAACACGTTTCTCTGCTGACGCCAACTTACATCGATTTACTCTATAAATCCGCCCCCCTTCACGATGTAGGAAAAGTCGGTATCCCAGACAGTGTGCTACTCAAGCCTGGCAAATTAACTGACGAAGAATTCGACATCATGAAAGGTCACCCGCAAATTGGCGCTGATGCCCTCTCGATTGCTGAAAAACGCATGGGCTCTAGTTCTTTTTTACGAGTGGCTAAAGAGATATCCCTCTCTCACCATGAAAAATGGGACGGTTCTGGTTATCCCAATCAACTGGCTGGCGAAGCGATTCCATTATCTGGGCGATTAATGGCGCTCGCCGACGTCTACGATGCGCTGATTTCTAAGCGTGTATACAAACCTGCATTTAGTCATGATAAAGCCAAAGAGATCATTCTTGATGGCAAAGGAAAGCATTTTGACCCTCAGGTGGTCGACGCCTTTTTAGCGGTAGAAGCACAGTTTTGTCGTATTGCAGCACAATATCAAGACTCCACAACTCATTAGACCTCTAACATCATGTTAACACCCCAATTTCCTACGCGGTTTTGGGGTGTTTTATTAGCAAAACTCGCAATTCATTAGCACTTCTGTTTCAAATCAAATTTTTTTTAACTTTTCTACTTACAAACTGTTGTGTCTACTATGTGTGAAAGGTATAAATAGACGGTTGCGACGAGTGAGAATCGGACGCACGCGACATTTATCGGTTAGGCTTAATGCTGTTGTGTGAATGCCTGATTATGTTTCATGGTCTCGCTGGGCCCTGAAACATAAACAGACCTACCCCCTTCGATTTAACATGGATGAAGATTATGTTTGAAAAAGTAGTTGCCGCTCCCGCGGACCCGATTCTTGGCCTAACTGAAGAATTCAAAAAAGACCCTCGCGCAGAGAAAATTAACCTTGGCGTGGGTATCTACAAAACAGAACAAGGTGAAACGCCTGTTCTTGCTACGGTAAAGAAAGCGGAAGCAGCGCTTGTTGAAACCGAAAAAACCAAATCTTACCTAACCATCGAAGGAACAGCAGAATACGCATTAGCGGTTCAAAAACTGCTGTTTGGTGCAGATGCTGAGCTAATCAATGCGCAACGTGCAAAAACAGCACAAGCACCTGGCGGTACTGGCGCACTGCGCGTTGCAGGCGAATTCATCAAACGCCAACTTGGCGATGTAAAAATCTGGATCAGCAACCCAACTTGGGCTAACCACCATGGTGTGTTCCGCGCAGCAGGCCTAGAAACGGTTGAGTACGCTTACTATAACCCAGAAACCAAAGACAAAGACTTTGCCGCTATGCTGGCCGACCTTGAAAAAGCTGCCGCTGGTGATGTGGTACTGCTGCACGGATGTTGCCATAACCCAACAGGCATCGACCCAACGGCACAAGAGTGGGAAGCGCTCGCTAAATTGGTTGCCGACAAAGGCCTACTGCCGCTATTTGACTTTGCCTACCAAGGTTTCGCGAAAGGTGTTGAAGAAGATGCACAAGGTCTACGTACCTTCGCTAAATTCAACAAAGAGATCCTTGTAGCAAGCTCATTCTCGAAAAACTTTGGTCTGTACAACGAGCGTGTCGGTGCATTCACATTAGTGGCAGAAAGCCAAGGCGTTGCCGAAACGGCATTCTCACAAGTGAAAGCGATCATTCGCTCTATCTACTCAAACCCACCAGCGCACGGTAGTGCTGTGGTTACATACATTCTCAACGATGAAGCGCTTCGCGCGGAATGGGAAGCGGAAGTGGCTGAGATGCGTGATCGCATCCAAGAGATGCGCGAGCTTTTTGTTGCGACACTGAAAGAAGAAGGCGTTGCTGCTGACTTTAGCTTTATCGAGCGTCAAAACGGCATGTTCTCTTTCTCTGGTTTGAACAAAGATCAGGTAGCTCGTCTAAAAGAAGAGTTTGCGATCTACATCGTCGGTTCGGGTCGCATCAGCGTTGCGGGCATGACCAAATCCAACATGGGTCCGCTTTGCAAAGCCATCGCTGCGGTACTGTAATTCGCAAGATGATGATAAAAAGGCCGTTCAAACGGCCTTTTTTGTTTGTGAACGCTTACGCTAATAGACCCACTTAAGGGAAATGCCCGCTTCATTGATGTAGTTTTTGCCTGCATCCCGATACTTGTAAAAGGCGCTACAGCCGAATCGCTTGCCCCACTGATAAGCAACCGATAACTTGGCATTATCTTCATCGACCCAATCTGTCCGTGTAAACTCGCCTTCGACCTGAACACTGAGTTTATCCGTCGCGAAATAATAAAAACCCACTTTGCCGCCCGTTAACATGCCCTTTTCCGAGTTAAGTTTGGTATCGGTCTTATTTTGTCGCTCCTCTTCGCGAAAGCCGCCCAAGCCATAAAAAGCATAAATATCAAGCTGTTCATGCAGAGCATAACGATATCCTGCTGAGATCAGCGCCCGATCCAACCTGATGGTGTAACTCTCTGGATGAAAAAATTGTGCCGAGTAATTGATGCTTACCAGCACATTTGAAGAGTAACGATGCAGACCTTCCACTTCAAAAAAAGAGGCGTTTGAACCTTCGAGCCAATCTTGATTCGTGGTTCCAGAACCAACCCACAATGCCACACTCTTATAGGCCGCATCAATTGGGGATGGGGCTTCCATCTTTTCAGCTAAACACGGCATTGAAACGAGCAATGGCAACAAAAAACAACTGCGTCTTAGCATGAGACCTCTTCCTGTGGCGTTTATCCTAAGATAAGGGTAGACGAAAACTGGAGTGAAATACGCGAAGTGGCTCATTTTCCGATAAATTTCGTCTCTCGCATTTAGCTCAAAGCACAATTGCGTTACCATGGTGCGCTTACGCGAACAACGGGTCACCATAGGCTCAAAACCCAAAAGGTTTGATTATGGAAGCAGAACTAAGCGATATTCTTCACTTTCTTTCCCTTCACTCGCCCTTCAGCGAACTGCCTCATGAAACATTGGAGCACGTCGCCCATCACATCGAGATTGGCTACTACCGCAGCCAAACCCCCATCATTAACGCGGGTGACGAGATCCACGAACTGTTTCTAGTCAGAAGCGGTATAGTGGAAGTGTATCGAAGAAATGGTGAACTCTATAACCGACTCGATGAAGGGGCGCTGTTTGGACAAATGGGTCTGCTGACCAACAACCGCGTGCGCTTCCCCGTAACGGCAATCAAAGATTGCTTGGTGTACACCATTCCTGAAGCGATATTTCAGCAGTTGTATGAACAGCACGATTGCTTTGCTGACTTTGTGGAAGTGGAACAAACCACACGGCTTCGCCAAGCAGTGAAAGGGGTAAATGAGGCCAATGATCTTACTACCTCCAAAGTGCGCACCCTGCTCACTCGGACCGCCCAAACCATTCACGCCCGTGCCACCATTCAAACCGCTGCGCAAAGAATGGCCGATGAACAAGTCTCTTCGCTTTTGGTGTTGCAAACACCCGATGAAGAAAACCAAGATCCTATCGCAGGCATTGTGACTGACCGAGATTTGTGCACTCGTGTTTTGGCTCAAGGTAAATCCCCCAACGAGCCCGTGGCATCAGTCATGACACCACAGGTGATTCGATTGGATCACAATGCCTACGTCTATGAAGCGATGTTGACCATGCTACGCCACAATGTCCACCACTTACCGATTGTGCAAGGTACGACACTGCTGGGCGTTATTGAAGCGACTGACATTGTCCGTTATGAATCGCAAAACTCTTTGCTGCTCGTCAGCCGGATATTTCAACAGCAAAGCTTTGATGAGTTGGCACAACTCGCTCAAGAGGTCAAAGCCAGCTTTGTTCGCTTGGTCAACGAGGATGCCAACTCTCACATGGTCGGCAGTGCGATGTCGGTAATTGGCCGCAGTTTTAAGCAGCGCATTATCGAACTCGCCGAAGAAGAACTGGGCCCCCCTCCCATCCGGTACTGTTTTTTGGCGTTGGGTTCGATGGGACGGGACGAGCAACTGCTGGTGACCGATCAAGATAACGCGATTATTTTGGATAACAGCTATCAAGAAAGCGTGCACGGCCCATACTTTGAACAACTGGCTCATATCGTCTGCGATGCGCTCAATGAATGCGGTTATCAATATTGCACCGGCGATATTATGGCCACCAACCCGATCTGGCGTATGACCAAGGCGCAATGGCGAGATTGCTTTGCCGATTGGATTGACGCCCCTAATCCTAAAGCGCTGCTCAACGCGTCGATTTTCTTTGATCTTGATGGTGTGTCCGGCCAAGTCGCATGGGCAGACCAACTGACCGAATTTGTCGTCAAACGTGCCAAAGGCAATCCACGCTTTCTGGCTTGTTTAGCCAGAAACGCCTTGAATCGCACACCGCCGTTGGGATTTTTCAAAGATTTTGTGATGGAAAAAGACGGTCGACATAACAACTCGATCAACTTAAAACGTCGAGGTACCGCACCTTTGGCCGATTTGATTCGTGTGCACGCGCTCGCCGTTGGTTCAACGGCGAAAAACTCCTTTGAACGTCTTGATGACATTATCGAGTCAGGGATCTTGCCAACTGGCCGAGCACAAAATCTTAAAGATGCCTTGGAGTTTATCTCCATGGTTCGGATCCGCCATCAAGCTATTGATGTGGCAAATGACAATGAACCCGACAACAACATTGAGCCTGAAAATCTGTCCGACTTTGAACGCCGAACGTTAAAAGATGCGTTTCAGATTTTGAGTAACGCGCAGAATTTCCTGAAGTTTCGTTACCAAGCCTCCAGCCATTTTAAGTAGCTTATGATCTCTTTACTCAAACCCACCAAGCTTGAATGGCAGCACAAATTCCTGCAAAAGCAGCAGCGAGTTGCCGATACGCGCTTGCGCCGATTTTATCAATCACCGCCTGTCTCGGGCGAGACAATGATAGGTTCAACACCACTGGTGGCCTTAGACTTTGAAACCACCGGCTTAAATCCCAATCAACACGATATTCTTTCCATTGGGCTGGTACCCTTTGATTTACACCGAATACGGCTGCAACAAGCACGCTATTGGACAGTCAAACCGGAAAACCAGTTGCATGAAGAGTCCGTCGTCATTCATGGTATTACGCACAGCAAAGTTCAGCGCGCGCCTGACTTAATCGACGTATTGGATGAAGTGCTTGATTGCCTTGCGGGTAAAGTGGTGGTGGTCCACTACCAACATATTGAGCGACCATTTTTTGATAGCGCGTTACGTAAGCGAATCAATGAAGGCATTGAATTTCCCCTGCTCGACACCATGGAAATTGAAAGCCAGTGGGCAAAACAGCAATTTGGTGGCTGGCTGAATCGACTCAAAGGGAAATCGCTTCCTTCAGTCCGTTTAGCCCAAAGTCGTCGTCGCTATGGCCTACCCGATTATTCCGCGCACCATGCACTCACCGATGCCATTGCCACCGCCGAGCTATTCCAGGCACAGATCGCCCATCATTTTTCCTTGCAAACGCCTGTTTCGGAGCTGTGGCGATAGCCAAGGCAAAAACCAAGAACAGCGATTGCCAAGAGCGTAGAACAATCCTCAAGTTTCGAGCATAAAAAAGGAGCTGAATGACCAGCTCCTTTTTGGTGTGTAAAAAACAGGGCTTACAGTTTGAAGCGTCGGATTTCCTGTTCCAGCTCGTGTGAGAGCTCAGAAAGCATCGCAGCTTGAGAAGCCGCTTGCTGCGCTTCGTACGCGAGCTCGTTTGAGACGTCGCGGATCCCTTCGGTATTACGCGTGATCTCGGTGGTAACAGAGGCCTGCTCTTCTGCTGCTGACGCGATTTGCGTTGCCATATCACTGATACGCTCAACAGCGGTGTGGATTTGCGTCAAGCTTACCGCTGCAGAGTTCGCATCATCAACGCTGGTGCCCGCAAGCTGACGGCTGTCGTCCATAATGCCCACCGCTTGAACGGTTGTACCTTGCAGCATTTCAATCGTGTGTTGGATTTCTTTGGTCGACGCATGGGTACGTTGACTTAGCACGCGAACTTCATCGGCCACCACGGCGAAACCACGACCTTGCTCACCCGCACGCGCCGCTTCAATCGCTGCGTTCAGTGCAAGTAAGTTGGTCTGCTCAGCAATCCCTTGAATGGTAGAAAGAATGGTGTTGATGGCATTACCGTGTGCTTCCAACTCTTGGATAACATTGGTCGCCACTTGCACTTCTTTTGCCAAGTTTTGGATCGAACCTTGTGTCTGTGTCACTTGCTCAGAGCCATGAACACAGGCAGAAACCGCTTCTTCCGCATTTTGCGCCGTGTGGTCGGCATTGCCCGCGATCTCTTGGGTTGCGGCTGCCATTTCATTCACTGCCGTCGCGACCATGTTGATCTCATCTTGCTGATGAGAAATGCGCTGACTGCGCTCTTCTGCACGCATTGCTGTGGTTTTCGCCTGCTCAGACAACGAAGCTGACACGGCACTCAACTTGCTCACCATTGTGTGCATGTTGCCGACAAAACGGTTGAAGTTTTCCGCCAGCTTGCCCACTTCGTCATCGCTGCGAGGCTCAAGACGTTGCGTTAGGTCGCCTTCACCTGAAGCGATCTCTTCGAGTGCTTTAGATACGCGGCCTAGGTCACGGAACAAGAAGCCCACCAACCAAGAAACCGCAACAATCACCACGATGGTGATCAACACTGCGGTGATCATCATTTCACGCAATAATTGGCTATGGCTTGCTTCTTCAGTTGCTCTGTCCATTTCAATCGCGAACATCCAAGGTGTTTCAGGTACTTTAGTGAAGTAGAAAAGCTTAGCTTTGCCGTTGATGGTCGCCTCTTCAATATGGCCTTGAGACGCTGAACGCTCGATATCTTGCAATGTAAATTGTTTCAATAAAGTATTGATAGGTTTGAGTGCAAGCTTCTTATCCGGATGAGCCAGGAAAGTACCGTCTTGGGTATCGATCAACATAGCATAAGCATTGGTGCCTGCGTCTAGGTTAATCACGTCACTGATCAACTGGTCGATCAAAACGTCGGCACCGACAACGCCCACCATTTTACCACCGCGGTTGACCGGTTCTGCGATGGTCACCAGTAGCGCATTGGTGATCGCATCTTGATAAGCAGTAGTAATGATTTGTTTGCCTGCGACTGTGGCATCCTTGTACCAAGGGCGAACACGAGGATCATAATCAGGGCGATTACGCTCTGGATGAGAGCGGTACATATCACCAGCTGGCGTACCTAAAAAGATGTCGTCAAATCCGCCGGCTTTACGCGCTTGCTGCAAAAACGGCACCACATCGCTTTCTTCACTGTAATCGTTAAACGCGCGAGCAATGTCTTTACGAATCGCAATCCAGTCAGAAATGCCTTGTGAAGCCGCCACACCCAAGCTTTCTGCTCGAGCGTAAACGCCATTACGGGTTTGATCAAACAGCTGTCCAGCAGACAGCCAAGTCAAAACGGTAGCCATGATCACTACCGCCGATAGGCTTGCGCCTATGAGCTTTTGTTTCAGGGTTAATTTCATGTCGTAAGGTCTTGTTGGGGGAACAAATTTTCGCCTGCGATATTACACAGAATCCCTTATTGATGCACTAATTATTACAGCAAACAGAGTACGTTAAGCCTTTGTTATCCATACATTTATCAGTGTCATTTTTATACCGTACGACAAATAAAAAGCCAGTCAACAAAGACTGGCTTTTAAAACGAACTCAGTATGAATCATTACTGCTTTTCAGTACGCATCCCCATAAGCAAACTAACACACATTGCTAATAGGATCACCGTAAACGGTAGCGCGGTAGAAATCGCCCCCGCTTGCAGTGCTTGTATCGCTTCGGTGCCACCGACCCAGAGCAAAGCAACGGCAATCGCGCCTTCCATAAAGGCCCAGAATACACGCTGCAGCACAGGTGCATCCACTTTACCGCCCGCGGTAATGGAATCGATCACCAATGAACCTGAATCCGACGAGGTAATAAAGAACACCAACACCAACACCACAGCAATAACCGACAGTAAAGTGCCATATGGAAGCTGATCAAACATCTGGAACATCGCCAGTGGCACATCGGTTAGCCCTTGCGTACCTAACTCACCAATACCGTTGATCACTTGGTCAATCGCTAAACCACCGAAGACCGACATCCAAAGTAATGTTACTGCGGTCGGCACAAGCAACACCGCGGTCATAAACTCACGAACGGTGCGACCTTTTGATACACGAGCGATAAACATGCCTACGAATGGTGACCATGAAATCCACCATGCCCAGTAGAAGACAGTCCAACCTTGGAACCAAGCTTCGTCTTCTCGACCAATTGGATTACTCAAAGGAATGATGTTTTCAATATAGGCACTTAAGGTGGTAGAAACGGAACCAACACTGACCGCCCAACCAATCAGGCCAACCAACGCTAATAGAGCAAAAGCAACCAACATATTGATGTTACTAATGACTTTTACACCGCCATCAATACCACGAACAACCGAAACCACAGCCAGCAAAGTCACCACGGTGATCACCGCGATTTGTAGGCCAAGACCCGCTTCAACACCAAACACATGGTGAATACCGCTAGCAGCCTGCTGTGCGCCCAATCCCAAGGAAGTGGCAAGACCAAATAAGGTGGCAACCACAGCTAAAATATCAACCAGATGCCCTGCCCAACCCCAAGCACGATCACCCAGCAAAGGGTAAAAAATGGAGCGCATCGACAAAGGCAAACCTTTATTATAGGCAAAGAAAGCTAACGACAACGCAACGACACCATAAATCGCCCATGGGTGTAATCCCCAGTGGAACATGGTCGCGCCTAACGCTAATTTGGCCGCTTCTGGGGTATTCGGTGCCACATTGAGTGGTGTTTCATACCAACCCGTAAAGTAAGCCACTGGTTCCGCTACACTCCAGAACATCAGACCAATACCCATGCCTGCAGCAAATAACATCGCGATCCAAGATAGGAAGGAATAATCCGCTACCGCATCTCGACCACCTAAGCGAATCTTGCCTAACGGAGAAACGATCAAAGCCAAACAGAAGATGACGAAAATATTGCCCGACCAAATAAACAACCAGTCAAACACACCGATGATTTGCCATTTAATACCGTCTAAAGCGGTTTTCATCGTATGCGCATCCAACACTAATGCAGCAACTAAAAATAGACCCACTAATCCAGCACTGATGCCGAAAACAGGGTTGTGAACATCGAACCCCCAACGCTGAACATTATCTTGTCCAACGGTGTAGTCCGTACTGTCAATACTGTACTTATCTATACCTTTTGTCATTCTCACTCACTTAACGATAACTTTTCAAAAGACACTAACTAATTTTGAAAATACAGCCCAATATTAGTTAGAGAACAACACATTTATCATTTCAAATCGGCTAATACCCTAACAGAAATTGTACACACAATGCAAATTACCACCAAAAATCAGGCCAAAACCTCAATTAACGGAACAAAATAATCAGTTAAACGACGCGACAGATAGTTCGACATCTAAACATTACACAACGAAGTGAAATTTACCAAAAGATGCGCTAAAATACGCTTCTTGTTGCCTCTTCCATTTCAAACGCGCCCCCTTGATGTATAAGGGATCCAACGAATTAAGGTCGAGTCAATCGCGATATGTGCAAATCACCCCCCAACAATAAAAATCGGATAGGCAGGCCATAGTGGAAAAACATGAAGAAGTCCTGATCGCAATTCGTCAAATCATTCGCGCGATCGATCTCCATTCAAAAAAACTCAACAAAGTGTCAGGGCTAACGGCGCCACAACTGATCTTAATGAGGGCCATCAATGAGTTGGGGGAAGTTACAATTCGTCAGTTGTCAAACCATACGAATATGAGCCAAGCAACAGCAACGACCATACTCGACCGATTGGAGAGAAATGGCCATGTACAACGTGTACGTAGCCTAGAAGATAAACGAAAAGTGCATGCGACCTTAACCGAGTCAGGTACGGCGTTGCTCCAGCAAGCTCCCATGCCACTGCAAGAAAACTTTATTTCAGAGTTTCAAAAGCTGCAGGAGTGGGAACAGACCTTGCTGCTTTCTTCCGTGCAACGCATTTCTAGCATGATGAGTGCCGAACAAATTGAGGTTGCCCCTATCCTTGAAATTGGCAACATCGCCAAAACGGAACAAGATTCTTAGTCGCGCTATCGCGTTAATCGATTAAGCCTTGTTCTAACGCATATTTGGCTAGCTCTGCTGTCGAGCTGACATCCAATTTATGTTTGATGTTATGCCGATGAGTCTCGACCGTCCGATAACTAATATTCAGCAAAGTCGCAATTTTTTTGCTGCTATGCCCCTGAGCCACGAGCTTAAGCACCGCTTCTTCTCGACGGCTCAAGGGACTTGGCCGCTGAGACGCAGGAATGATCGCTTGAGTAAACAACGTCTGCGTGGCTGATTCGCAGAAATAGGTCGAGCCTTGGTTGACGGTCTTGATCGCTTGCACCATTTTTTCTGCTGAAATCTCTTTCAACATGTAGCCAACCGCCCCTTCTTGCATCACTTTCACAATGTACTCTCGGTTGTCGTGCATCGTCAGCATCAAGATTTTTGCCTCTGGCCAATCGGCTTTAATGATTCGAGTTGCTTCAATTCCGTTCATAATGGGCATACTGATGTCCATAAGTACAACATCGGGTTTCTGTTTTTTCACCACATCCAAGGCTTCTAATCCATTGCTGGCTGTACCCACCACATTGATTTCACGCTCCATTTCTAGACGAGCCATAAAGCCATCTAAAACCACTTGATGATCATCCACTATCACCACTCGAATTGGCTTATCCATAAATCAATCCATTTAAATTCAACAACACGGTAATTTCTGTGCCAAAGCCGGGCTCGCTCATCAGCTCAAAGTCACCACCAATAAATTCCACCCGCTCGCGCATATTACGTAGGCCAATGCCTCTTTTTCGTAAAGCGTCATTGACATTAAATCCATAGCCATCATCTCGAATCAACAACTGTAAAACACTGCCCAGTTGCTGCAAACTCACCGTTACTTTTTTAGCGCCAGAATGCTTTTCAATATTGTTCAATGATTCTTGTACCACGCGATACAAAGTCGTCGCCACTTCCGACTTCAAACGCTGATCTTGAGTATCAAATAGAATGTCAATTTCTATGCCTGAGTGAGCTCGAAAATCTTGCATTAATCGCGATAACGCAGCTTCCAAGCCGATGTCGTCGAGAGCACTCGGGCGCAGTTGATGCGAGATGTGTCGTACTTCATTGATCGCAGTCGTCAAAGAGTTCTGCGATTTATCAAGATGAACACGCAGTGTTGGATCTTGAACTTTGTGTGCAAGGAGCTCTAAATGACACTTGCTTGAGACTAAAAGCTGATTGATACCATCATGAAGCTCCCTCGCAAGATGCTTCTTCTCGTCCTCTTGAAACATCACGGTTTTGTGGGCAAGTTCCTTAAGATTTTTGTCAGCGAGTCGATGCTCGTGTAAGTTAATCGCCAAAGTCAGCACGACAATAACAGAGACGGTGACCGACAGAATCACCACCACCGAAAAGAACGTTGTCTCAATGTTCTTGTTTATCGCTTCTTGCATATTGGCCACTTCTTGACTGATGTCTTCGATGTAGAGGCCAGTGCCAATCATCCAATCCCATTTATCTAACCACGCTGCATAACTCAGTTTGGGTACCGTTTCCCCTGTTGATGGTTTTTGCCAAAGATACTGGTGAAATCCCCCGCCACTTTGCGCTTGATAGAGCAATGCTTCAATAAGATGGTCGCCGTTTTGATCTTGTAGTTGAAGTAAGTTTTGACCCACCAACTCAGGTAAGATTGGGTGAACGAGATTAGTACCACTTTTATCATAAGCAAAAAAATAGCCATCTGCGCCATAGCGGATTTGTGTTAGCAGCGCTTTGACACGGTTCTGCGCTTCGTGCTCAGGAAGGTCGGGATTGTTATAGAGATAAGAAATCGCATCGAGCGCCTGATCAACACTGTCTTTCAATGCGCTTTCTCGTGATTTGATCAAGCTCTGTTGAAAAATGGCCACTTCTTTGTGCCCTAGCGTTCTCGCTTGATAAATAGAAATCCAACTGATGCTAGCAGAAACCAACAGCAGCGGCAGAAGCGTTAGCAAAATTAATTTAACTTTCAGCGGCATATTCAAGTCCCTGATAAAGAAACTGCTTCCTTTCCTGGAAGCAGTTTCACTCTATCAACTACGGCACTAATAAAGAAACCTTTAGGTCACAAATCCGTTAATTGACTCGCTTTAACCCATCCCATAAAACGATGGGAAAACCAGCAATGAAATCAAAACCAGTATCTGCAGGCCGATAAATGGCATGACGCCACGATAGATATCTCGCGTCGTTACTCCTGCAGGAGCCACGCCTTTGAGGTAGAAGAGACTGAAACCAAAGGGAGGCGTCAAGAATGATGTCTGCAAGTTCATCGCGATTAGAATGGCAAACCAAGTCATATTGATACCCAAAATTTCAGCGACAGGCGCAAGAATTGGTACAATGATGAAACAGATTTCGACAAAATCGATAAAGAAACCGAGGATCAGTATCACCAACATAGTAATAATTAAGAATCCCCATTTTTCACCCGGGATTGATAACATCCATTCTTCAACCAGCTCATCCCCCCCAGTGTAAGTGAAGGCCATTGAGAATGCTGTCGCGCCTAGCAAAATAGCGAACACCATTGCGGTGACTTTCACGGTTTCTTTTGCTGAGTCGTACACCATTCCCCAACTGAACTGCTTATACAGAACAGCCAGCACAATCGCACCCGCGCCACCTAACGCAGCAGACTCAGTTGGTGTCGCAACACCAGCAAAGATGGAACCAAGCACCACCACAATCAGAGCCAATGGCGGGATCACCGCTTTCAACGCTTTGACAACTTCTTGCTTACGGCTGATGGTATCATCGCGCTCCATCGGCTGAGCAGCTTCTGGATTCAGTTTTGCATAAATCAAAATATAGATAACATACACACCCACAAGCACAATTCCCGGCCACACGGCCGCTTGGAACAGATCGCCCACTGGCACGCCGAGCACATCACCCAATAGGATCAAGACAATCGAAGGCGGAATAATTTGCCCTAAGGTACCTGACGCACAAATAGTGCCGCACGCTAGCCCTTTGTCGTAGTTGTACTTCAACATGACTGGCAATGAGATCAATCCCATCGCTACGACAGAAGCGCCCACAACGCCGGTTGAAGCCGCCAAAAGAGCGCCCACCAACACGGTTGAAATCGCCAAACCGCCACGCACACTGCCAAACAGCTTGCCCATAGATTCAAGCAGCTGTTCTGCAAGACGGGTTTTCTGCAGCACCAAGCCCATAAACACAAACAGAGGCACCGCCATCAATACGGTGTTTTCCATGATGGATTGAATGCGATACGGCATGAAGGCAAACATTTCTACCCCTTCTGCCCACACACCAAATAACAGCGCAATACCACCAAAGGTAAATGCCACAGGGAAACCAAGCAGTAACGCAAAGAGCGCTACAAAAAACATTACTATACCGATCATCTTGATTTCCTTACGACTTATCTGATGAAGAGTGATGCATAAGATGCGGGTTAACGATTTTATTAAGTGAATGCAACAGCAAACCCACACCGCTCACTGCCATAAAAACAAACGAAAGTGGAATAATCGCTTTAATTACCCAGCGATAGGGCAAGCCACCGGGATCGCCCGACGTTTCGCCAAGCGCATAGCTCTCTTTCGCGAAATCAATACCAAACCACGCCACTAACAGGCAGAAAGGAAATAAAAAGAATACGGTTCCGAGCAAATCGATTATCGCTTGAGCACGGTGGGAAAGACGTTCGTAAAAGAGGTCGACACGCACATGGCCACCCGCTTTTAACGCAAAAGGAATACCGAGCAGAAAGACCGCCGAGAACAGGTGCCACTCCATTTCTTGGAAGGCGATGGATACGTCATTGAACACATAACGCATGACGACATCGTAGACAACGTTGGCCAGCAGCAAAATAAACAGCACGCTGGAAACCCATCCTAGAAGATCGCCAAAGCGGTTAAAGAGACGCTCAATATAAATTAGGTTTCTCATTCCCTACTCCATGGAACTTTGAAAGATGCTCCGCTTGGCAGTACCAGCGGAGCTTTTTAGTATGCTCGTCACCTTTCGGCTAGAGCTATCTTGGGCTTCTCGTCAGGGGGAACTGACGAATTTCTTACTGTGCTTGGCTATTGAGATAAGCACGTGCAGAAATGTCTGTCCAAGGACGAACTTGCTTGATGTAAGCCGCTTGGGATTCTTGAATTTCTTTTGCTAGTGCATCTTGCGCTGCGTGTTCTTTCAGCAGTTTGTCGTTAGCACTGCGTAGCGCCGTCATTACCGATGCAGGGAAATCTTTCACCTGAACATTCGGGTATTCAGATTTAATCGATGCCCAGTTTTTACCACTCTCATGCACAGATTGAACATACATGTCATAAGCTGCAGTCTTCATTGCGACTTTCAGAATCGCTTTCAGATCATCAGGCAGACCATCCCAAGTGCGTTTGTTCACCAAGAATTGGAGTTCTGTGCCTGGCTCATGCCAACCGGTGTAGTAGTATGGGGCAATTTTGTGGAAGCCCATACGCAGGTCAAGTGACGGGCCAACCCATTCCAACGCATCGATGGTACGGCGCTCAAGCGAGGTATAAAGCTCACCCGGGGCAATGTTGGTTGGTTTTGCACCAAGTTCGGCTAGGATTTCACCGGCAAAACCTGGAATGCGCATTTTCAGGCCTTGTAAGTCATCGACCGAGTTGATTTCTTTTTGGAACCAGCCGCCCATCTGAGTATCGGTGTTACCACCTGGGAACGACAGCAGGTTATGAGGTGCATACACTTTTTCCATGAGCTCCATGCCGCCACCTTGATAGAACCAGGCATACTGCTCGGCAGGTAACATGCCAAAAGGCATTGACGTGAAGTAAAGTGTGTTTGGGACCTTGCCTTTCCAGTAGTAGGATGCAGAATGCCCCAAGTCGTACTGACCAGATTTCACCATATCAAATACACCAAGTGGCGCTTTGTGTTTGTTGGCGGAATCAATCCGGATTTGCAAACGGCCGTTTGACATCTCTTCTGCCATTTTGGCCATGTTTTTTGTTGCATCGCCGAAAATTGGGAAGTTTGGCCCCCAAGTTTCTGCCAGTTTCAATCGGTATACCTTTTCAGCTGCGTGTGCCGATGTCGCCACGAAAGCAAGAGCAGCGGCAACTGCAGTGGTTTTTAGCACTCGTTTTATCGTTCTTTGGATAAGACTCATGTTTCACGTCCTTTGTTTTAATTCATGTCACTTCTATTGACACTTGAAATTCATGTTAAACATGTAACAAAAAACGAAACTTGTTAATCGGCAGGAACACGCAATCGCTCGATAGAAAAGAAGGTCAGCCACTTACTTTAAATAAGTATAAATACGTAGCCAGATCGCCACATGCAAACTATTCATTTGAAATACATGAAATTAATATCTACGAAAGAAAGCTAGCAGTACGCAGTTACAACTAAGTATTATTAACAGTAATATTTAACAAACTTTGTCCAAAATGTGACCAGGTCGATACAAAATGGATAACGAGTGAAAGGACATATCACCCGATATAAAAAACCCTCAGCGATGCTGAGGGTTTGAATCAATTTACTCGCGAATAAAATTAAATGAGCTTGTAGAGAACTTTGTTACCCGCGAGTTGCTCTTTCTTCACGAGATTATCGTCAAGTAACTTTTTCAATGCTCCCGTCGCCCAAGATGCGGCTTTCGCGTCTTCTTGACCCGCAGCTAAACCAATGCTTTTTGGATTGATACCTTCTGCGTTAGCCGCAACGATATCCAGCACCTGCTGTTGCTTCGGCGTCAGTGCAATGTCTGCTTTCACTGCTGAAGGTACTGCTACTTGAGTTGCAACGACTTTTTTCTCAGCCACTGACTTAGAGATGACGGTTTTTTCTGCAGCTGGCTTAACTGTTTTTGATGCAGTAGCCAAATTCGCTACAGCTGCTTTAATGCGTTTTTGCAGTTTCATCTGCACTTTACGCTTATGAGCAAGTCTCATTGAATGTGTCTCCAGTTCACTGCTTATCAGCAGGGATGAAAATTTGAAGCGCGTTTTATACCAAAATTTCAGCTCGATTTGTAGGCTTAAGCAGTGAACAGTGGCGAAAAATGCGTTATGAACGGAGAGAGACTATTCTTTAATCAATAAGATAATGAACTTAATTGGCTATGCCAACGTACAACTTTTCGCCAGCAGGCTGGACACAACACAAAAAGTAGGTAAATCAATCACAATGCAAACACTGCAACTCAGCAATAGCTATCTGACCACTAACTCAGCCTTTGTAAAAGGGTTATGGGTGATTTTTGTCTTCGTTGCCGTGCTACTGCTCATCTTGTCTCCCGGCTGGCAACAAGCCCTACTTTCACTCGGTTTGATTATCACCATAGCGCTTTTTGCCCTTTACTTAATTAAACGAAGTACCGTTGCCTACACCCTGACCTCAACCCATTTCCAGCAACATCTATTTCGGGGAGGTTGGGTAGTGAAATGGCGCAACGTTGAGCGCATCGGCATTTGTACTTACGAGAGCGAAGGTTGGCATCAACCACTGCCATGGATCGGGATCAAGCTTCAGCGCTATTCTCCTTACCTCAATGCGGTGTGCCCACGCGTCGCGACAGAGGTTCTTTTGAGCCAACGTGCACTTTTGTATTTAGGTGCAAGACAACATCAATGTGAAAGCCGCTTCGAAGAAATGGTATTAGATGCAACACCATTTATTGATGAGGAAGGCCGCGAGCATACCGGATTACAAGCCATGCTGGCCAACCGAATGCGCTATCAGCGAGTTTTTTTTGATTACGATATTTTTATATCGGCTCAGGACTTAGATCGCCCTGCGGAAGAGTTTGTTGGCCTGACACGACGCTATCTTGCCGCGGCAGAGCCAGACCAACCATAGCGCGTTTATTTCACGCTCATTAAGCTCTGTTACCCTTAATAGAGCGGCATTTCATCAGCCACAAACGGATTAGTTCGACGCTCGTGGCCAAAAGTTGACTCTGGGCCATGGCCCGGAATAAAGGTGACGTCGTTACCTAATGGCCACAACTTATTCTTGATTGACGCGATCAGCGTATTGAAATCGCCTTGCGGAAAGTCAGTACGACCAATGCTGCCATTAAACAACACATCTCCGACAAACGCACGACGCGCTTCTTCACTGTACAACACCACGTGACCAGGAGTATGCCCAGGTGTATGAAGCACTTGCAGCACTTGATTGCCAAAACGCACTTCGTCACCATCATTGAGCCATTGATTTGGTTCAAACGCCTCTGTCAACGGAAATCCAAACATTTGACTTTGTCCTTCCAGACCTTGTAGCCAAAAGTTGTCTGCCTTATGAGGACCAACAATCTCGATACCATCAAGCATTTCAGCCAGACGCTCGGTTCCGCCAACGTGATCCAAATGACCATGGGTTAATACCAAATTGATCACTTCCACACCCAATTCTTTGATGATCACGGCAAGTTGCTTTTCATCACCACCAGGATCGATGACGATGCCTTTCATGGTGTCATCACACCAAACAATCGAACAGTTTTGTGCAAATGGAGTAACGGGAACAATCTGATATTTAAGTGCCATAGCAACCTCGGTCAATTTCGAACTGGGCGAAACTATGACACCGGAAGCACCGAAAAACAAGAATAAGCCACTACCAAGAGCGAACTGGGCCTGTATCGATATGGATAAAGTTGCTACCTGGGTAATAACCCACACCACCAGCATTGAGACTTAGTGCAGCATCGCGAATGGTTGCCAGTTTCACACCATCAAGGCGAAAGTCGATGGCTTGTCCAAGCATGTGATAGCTTTTCTTGGCTACGCCAGACGACTTAGCTCTCAAGGCTTCATTGGTTTGGGGCGAGCGGTAGCCAGAAATGATCTGCACTTCGTTCTCCGTTCCAACCAGTTTTTGGATCTGAGTTAGGCGATCAAACAAGCGACGATCCATGGGATGCACTTCATTTAAGCGGAAGTCACGACATAAATGGTCAATCCGTGCTAACTCTTCATCGAGATAAGCATTTCCGTCAAAATAACAGGTTTCCAACCACTCTCCGGTGTGCAAATTATTCAAAGCCAACGAACGAGGTTGATCAGGCATCGAAGCAACAGCAAGCTTCGGCATTGCGGTTGCCAACAACAAACCACCACTGGTGATGCGAAGAAACTGTCGTCGAGAGTATTGCTCAGACATGTAATAAGGTACCACTTAAAATGACATCAGCAGCGAACCTTATCGAATGACATTTCCCTCGTCAAATGCATAAAATGCGCCTAAAGTGGACACATTCTATAAAAGTAATCATTAGTTATTGAGTAAACTCTCTTTTTTTCTTATGTAAAATTTTGTTCAATTTTCACCCTTTGTGATTATCGACCAAATCGTATTGATAGATATCATCCCGGTAATTGATCTCCTCACCTTCAAACCACACCGTCTGATAGATGATGTGCACAGGTACACGGTGTTTCAAAGGGATCATGGTGTTTGCTTCTTGTCTTGATGAGACATTACTCAGTTCTTGCTCCAGCCCCTGAGTTTTAAGCAGCTCTAAGGCAAACTGATCAGCGTTTTCTACCCGAACACATCCAGAGCTGAATGCTCGGCTATCCTCTTGAAACAAGCTTTTTGACGGTGTGTCATGCAGGAATATCGCCCGTTTATTGGGTATATTGAACTTATACAAACCCAGAGCATTCTGATTTCCTGACAATTGACGCATCTTATAGGGAAACTTGTTTAGCGATACCTTGGTCCAATCAATGGACTGTGGGTTGACGACCGTTTGTGAATCCCACCCTTCGACAATTTCAATGTTTTGCTGGGAGAGAAAACTTTGGTCATATTTCACTTTCGGCAAAATATCTTTAACCATGATGGTTTTAGGTACATTCCAGATAGGGTTAAGTACCACACCATCCATTTTTCCTACCATAATCGGCGTTTTTCGGCTCTTTCTGCCAACCACCACCTTGGATTCGAAGATCTCCTCTCCTTTGTACCAAAACTTCATCTCATAGCCAGGTACATTAACCAAGACCAGAAGGTCACGTTCTTCCGGCCACAATCGAGAGCGCTCTGAGTTGAGCGCCATAGAATGCAGCCGCTGAGCGGGGGTCATGTTGAGCCATTTGATGGTGATTGGCCCAATGACACCATCTTGACGTAGCCCATGCATTTTTTGGAACTGCTGGATAATGCTGACTAACTCAGCATCATAGTAGAGGCCATCTTTTCTCAGAGTTCGTGTCTCTAAACCGACAATATCAAGGCGACGAATCAATGCTTCCCGGTCATTAAGTTTTTCACCAGGCTTAAGTAACCCAGTTTGATGGTAGAGAGGAATGGCATAATCTCTCGCCTTAAGTAGACGACTATAGCGGTTAGCAAAATGCTGATGGCGCTGAAGAGGCGAGCGTAGCGACTGCACAAACGTAGCCAAATAGCCCGCTTGAATATCCGCAGATAATCGGTTGGTGATTGCCAGCGAAGGCGCTGGCAGACTTTGATTTAATGGCTGGGTAAACAACCAATCTTGCCCATGTGTCGGAAGTTTTTCTAAGTAACTTAAATAGGAAAGCAACAGGTCGGTAGCAACGATGTCATATTCAAACCACATCTGTTCCGTTTTGTATCGTCTTAACTTGTCTATCTGATACTCAAAGTAAGGGCTAATTGACGCCGATTTGATCAACTCCAACTGGAATTCAAGCTGTGCTGTCGCTTCTTCATCTGACCAAATTAAACGATGGTGGTTTTCCTCATAGAGACGTTCCACCTGCAGAGGAAACTGTACATAAGCGAACACGGCAGAGTGACTATTCAGCCAATGCTTCTGATCCAGTCCAGAGCTTGCCCATACGGAACTGGAGATAAGAAAAAACAACAGCATCATCACTCGTTTTACCATCATCCCAGCCCCCTGCGAAATTCTCCGTACTGCTTAAGTATGGCAAAGTTCAAAAAAAACAGGGGAAGGAATTCAAACAACGCGATTTAAATTACTTTTGACCAGTGATTATCCCATTGAATATTCGATTGAATCTCAGAGCTACCCATCTGGACCGATGTGGTGATCACTTTTCCAGCTCCAGAGCTCACGCGAAACTGATCTTGGTAAACCACCACGCCTGAGGCATCAGGCAGTGCGGCTAACTCCACCAATTCTCCAGTGGCTTTAGACCAGATACCATAACAGTTGCCCGGCGGTGAGGTGGCCAAAATCCAATCGGATGTTGCCGCAATGCTGGCGATGTAATGATTAAAACGAGCCCACTGCTCTGGTTCAGCACGCAATGGAATCATCTCTCCTCCACGAGTGTGCATCGCCAACAGCGATGGATACTCATCCGGCTCACCTCGATACTGCTGACCACATAACACCGTTTCCGCACCATCGTGAGCGAGATGCCGAATGCTAAGCTTAGGATCCGATAAAGCAACTTGCTCCAACAGTTTCCCTTGTTGTGAGAGGTAACTTAACGATGGCCGCATGGTGTCCAAATTTAATGGCGCGCGACCAAGGGTATGAATGCCGCCAACACCAATTGCCAATACACCATCAGGCATCATGATCACCTCATGAGGGCCAATGCCAAATCCGCTGAGCTCCGCGACTTTTTTATAACGGTTGCGGACATCGTACACACCGATGATACCTCGGCTTGTACTGCGCTCTCCCTCGGTGGCAAAGAGGTAATCCCCGGCATGAGAGTAGACACCGTGGCCATAGAAATGCCTTTCGGGATGAGCACTTTGCAGATGGATGGTTTCTCCCGAGTGATAATCAAACACCATGAAGAAACTACCCGGACGACGTGCAAATACCGTCGCATGTCCATGCGCATTGGTGGCGACACCATGGCCACGATCAGGAAGCGGCAACTGCTGTAGTGGTCGGCCATATTGATCAGCCACTACCGCTGTATATTGGTTACGCCCACGAATCGCGCATCCCACCAATGCGGGTTCAGCTTGTCTCGCATCTTGATTGGTTGATGCACAGCCAAAAGGCATGAGCGGTGCGCTCACGCCAAACAGTGCAGCTTTTAATAAAGCTCGTCGTTGTTCGTTAGTCACCATCGGTTGCATTGAATCCTATAACGACGCCCAACTCGACCGCCACTTCATCGTGGATGAGGTACTTCAACTGCTCCAGTTTGCGTAACTGAGTCAACGCCATTCGATAGCCTTCTTTGTCTTGCAATGTTGCAAACAAGCTCGTTTGCTCAGGCCAAGTTGCTAAAGTGACATCAAACTGATTCACCACTCGATCTGCCAACTCTGCTTTATCCATTCCCCTCAATGTAGCGTCTAGCCCCTCTCCATTGGCTAAATAAAGCGCTTTTAATGCTTCCACGTTCGCTTTTAGATTGGAAAGCGAGGTTTGAGAGCGCCATGATTCAGAAAAATAAGGGCGAGGTTGACCAATATTGGCTAACGGACGGCTCAGCTTTTTCATCGCATATTCCAATTGGTTTGACAGCAGTGAAATGTACTCTGAGTGCCACTCTTTCTCATTGAGCGATGCCCAAGGGTTACTTGACCATGCATCTGAAATACGTTGCGTGTTTTGATTGAGATGACGGCTAATCGCGACCCCAGTTTGGCAAGTTTGAGCATTTCGACTGAGATCTGAACTTTCATCATAAAGTAGCCATTCAATCGCACCAAGACCTTGAACTGTCACGCTTTGTGCCGCAATGTCATCTGCTTTCCACGTTGTGTTCTGCTGAATCAATGCGGACATCTTACGTCCTGTGGTGTTCTTTTTATCTGGCCAAAATTGTACGTTCCAGCTTTGCTCAAGCGCCGCTGCAGGTCCGCGCTCTTGACCTTGCAACGCCATCCAGCTCAACATACTGCGGTGCCACTGTTTCTTGACGGTCTCCATGCCCGCCTCTGGCAACTGGCAGTAATGCACAAACGCGCTAACAAGTTCTGTAGTTTCTTGAGCCAAAGTGGCTGCCGCCGCTCGTTCGAGGTGGTAAACCGCTTCGCTACGATGTTGTGAAACCTTGTGCGAGTCTGTGGTTGATTGGCAGCCGACAACGAGCAGCGCCGCGCTCATTGCAAGTGAAATGTGTATGATCTTCATTGCCACTCCCTATAGCGAATTGAGGAAAGCGATCAACGCATCGCGCTCTTTTGCTGACATCTTCAACACGTTTTGCTTGGCAGCTTCCGCTTCACCGCCATGCCAAAGTACCGCTTCCATCAGATTTCGTGCTCTTCCATCGTGTAAAAAATAAGTGTGGTCATTCACTTCTTGCGTATAACCAATGCCCCACAACGGCGGTGTTCGCCACTCTTGACCATTGGCTAGGTATTCTGGTCGATTGTCTGCCAAACCTGGCCCCATGTCGTGCAACAATAAATCAGTATAGGGATGAATGGTTTGTTCTGACAATGCAGGCAATGCCTCACGTTTGGCGGTTTTCACCGTCTGCTTATGACAACTCTCACAGCCTGATTGAACGAACAGCGTCTCGCCGAGCTTGACCTGCGGATCATTCACGTTGCGACGAATCGGCACCGCTAAATGCTGAGAATAGAACTCAACAAAATCCAAAATGTTGTCACTCACCTCGGGCGAGCCACCATTGGGCAACTTGCGACAGAGATCTTGTCTATCGGTGCAGTTTTCTTGCGGGAAGAGATGGCTGGTTAAGCCAAGATCACCGTTAAACGCCGCCGCGTTTTGTTGCATTAAGGTCGGTTGACCCGCTTTCCAACCAAAACGACCAATTGCGAGGGATTGAGTTTGCACATCCCACACTTTATTGAGTTTTCCTGAGATGCCGTCTTGATTGCGATCGTCTTTATCAGCCCACTGCAACAGGGTTTCTTCGGCTATCGATTCAAGCAGACCAAGACCGATCATCGGAGGTGCGACACGAGCAGAAAGCAAGGTTTGTGGATGCATCTCTCCATAAGCCAGATCACGGATCTCTACCGTCGGCTTACGCAACACCACCGTCGTCCCATCGCTGAATGTAACAGGTACATCGCTGTAACGGATGCTGATTTGCCCTTCCGGTTTTTGGTCTTGAAGAGCAAAATCTTGTAACTGACCACCGTAAGTCGGTTCAGGAATGACACCACTGGTGATCACCGCTTTTTTCTGCTCCGCCGTGAGTGCTGGAATGCTCAAGCGCACCAGCATTGATACGGCATGACTGTCCCCTTTTTCAGGAGGATGGCCCCGACCATCTTTAATATGGCAGTTTTGACAACCATTCGTGTTAAACAGTGGACCAAGGCCATCACGTGCATCCGTTGAGGCCGGCGCAGACACCCAAGGGTTGCGGAAAAAACTGTTGCCTACACTAAAATCCAATCTTTTGCTCATTGGAAGATTGGCTGCAGGTAATGAAAAAGCATTTGGACCCTCTTTTTTAACGCTGGTGTCACCACCAGATTTAAGGTCGTTGGCAAACGCGGTTGAAGAGAGCACGATGAGAGTGCTGAGCAAGTACGGCTTCATTGAATTGCTTCCTACTAAACTGCATAAACAGCAAAAGGGCTCTAATGAGCCCTCTAAATATGATAATAATTATTAGAATTCGTGATCCGCGGTGTCTGGATTTAGACTGTCGATGCCAACAATCTTAGCCGCACGTTCGATCGCTGAGGTTTGCGCCACCAATGACATGATGGTTTCGTTCACTAGCGCATTGCCTTGCGCATTGCCCGCTGCAATCAGTTGGTCAAAATGTTGATTTTGCTTTTCCGCAGATGTAACTAACTTGCCTACTTGCGCACGAGTGGTATCAAACTGTGCTTGGATCTCTTTGGCCGCGTTTTTATCTTGTTGTGCCACCAAATCATGTAGGCTTGGTCCTGTGAGCAGTGAGCCATCAACACGTTTGTAGATACCGGTGTAAACGTTATAGATACCTTGCTCGTTGTAGTAGTGTGAGTTATGAGTGTTGTCCGAGAAACAATCGTGCTCATCCTCTGTCGAGTTTGCTTCTAGTGCCACTTTCATACGCTCACCGGCCAATTCACCAAGCGAAAGTGAGCCCATACCAAACAGCATTTTACGCAAACCATTTTCTGCCGACTGTCCAAGCAATTCTTGACGGTAGTTACCTTTCTCTTGCGCAGACCATTGTTTTTCCATCCACTCAAGATCCGTTACGAGGAGCTGAGCCGCTGCTTTTAGATAGGCGCCACGGCGATCACAGTGACCATTGGTGCATTGCGAACCCACAACAAAATCCGTGTAAGCACGTTGACCAGCACCAGCATTTGTACCGTTAAGATCTTGACCCCAAAGTAAAAACTCAATGGCGTGATAGCCAGAAGCCACGTTAGCTTCAGAGCCACCGACTTCGTTGAGCTCTGCGATCAACTCAGGTGTAATAACGGAAACATCCAGTTGCGACGCGCCAATTTTCAGCGTTGTGTTCGCAACGATATTGGCTTTCGCCCCTTCGTTACCCAGCTCATATTGGTAGTCGGTTGAAACATAATCGATCAAACCTTCGTCTAATGGCCAAGCATTCAACTGCCCTTCCCAATCATCCACAACGGCATTACCGAAACGGAACACTTCAGATTGTTGATAAGGCACTCGAGCAGCTAGCCACGCCTGCTTAACCTCTTCTAACTTTGCCGCTGAAGGCGCAGACAAAAACTGTTCTACTTTCTTTTCAAGTTGTTGTGCGGTTGTCAATGAATCCGCAAAAACAGCGTGGGCAACGTCAGCATAATGCTCGACAACTTGCTGATTGGTAACATTCGCGGCAAGCAGGTGACCACTGGCAAACAGTGTTGTCACTGCTAAAGATTGGACTAATAGAGTTTTTGCATTCATCTGAAGCATCCTTGTTGAGCATTTTTGTTTGTTATTCGTAGTGCTAATTATTCTTATTTGCACTATTAGTCGCCAGATAATACAAAGTTACATTTTTTTTGCAAGTGACAAACAAAAAAAGCTCCACAACTGTGGAGCTTTCTATCAATTATTGCTAAGCAAGAACCGAGTTAAACTTTCAAGTGGTGCTTTCCGTGGGAAACTTTCGCTTTCAAATAGCTCTCATTTCCGTCTTTGATATGTGCAGAAGTATTGACGACTTCAACAATATCAATGCCATATTCTTTTAACTCACGTATTTTTTTCGGATTATTGGTCACTAATCGAATTTGTTTCACACCCAACGCTTCAAGCATTTGTGCCGCTTCCGTAAAGTCACGAAGATCGTCATCAAAGCCAAGATGGTTATTGGCCTCGTAAGTATTCATCCCTTCGCTTTGCAAACGGTAAGCATCGATTTTGTTGTAAAGGCCGATCCCGCGACCTTCTTGGCGAAGATAAAGAATGATGCCGCCAGATTCACCCATACGATTGATGGTTTCTTCCAACTGTTCACCACAGTCACAACGAGATGAGTGGAACACATCGCCAGTTAGGCATTCTGAGTGCATGCGAACCATCGGAACTGCCTGCGTTTTATCGGCCGATTTAAAAATGACAGCCACGTGCTCTTTGTCGGTCTTCAAACCACGAAATGAAAGAATTTCCGCATCAATATTACTTTTTGCACCGACTTTAAAATCGACCCTGGCTCGGACTTCCGCCATATCTCTACTCACTTGATTGGTTACTTCTAATCTAACGGTTCTGTTAAACATGATGTTGTCTCATCTGCAATTCAACTATGGGGGTTGATACTCTGTTTTTCAACGTTCGGATCACAAATGAGTTTTGTTATATTATAACAATATTTCCCAAGCGCAACGCTTGGCTAGAAAGAATCATACTGTTTGACGCTCAGTTCTAAGGCGAGCTAACAGTGTTGCGTGAAGAACAATGGGATGAAAATGGAAGAAAACAGGTAAAATGATGAACATATAGCCCCCTATCTACCGCTGAAGATCACCTCTAAAAAAAGCAAAGCAAAGCAAAGCAAAGCAAAGCAAAGCAAAGCAAAGCAAAGCAAGTTGAGGCTGTCCCTTTTTGAACCACTTGCCAAGTAAGAGTGAGAATAAATGGGTTCGTGTTGAACACTAAGAAATGCGTTCCAACATCCTATTCCGTTTTACCAAGTCATAGTCTTCAATAAAGCGATACCCTGCTTTGAGTCCGCATTCATAATCAAAAAGCAGGTCATCCTTACTGCTGAGTAGTGAGCTCGAGCGAAGAGGGGCATCCGGTGTAATTTGAATGATAAAGGTGTCGTCAGGTGGCTTAGCAAGAAAATCACGGGTTAAAGAGTACGTTTGGTAATGTACCATCAACATATCGGCCAGCCCTGAATCAAAATTGTCGCCAATCAGATGACTAAGGCGGTAGATGTTATCGGCACCAAATAACCAACGCCCACCATTTAACAAACGAAATTTGTGATCAGGTATCGCCTGGGAATCGGCAATTTGCTGTTGAAAGAACAAGCTCCAATCTTCGCGCCAACGGCTCACCCTATCCTGCCATTTTAACTGTACATTACCGAATGAATTACGAAACCAATCCGCCTCTCTCGGTTTCATCTCTGTTAGATTAATCGGCGTCGTATTGTCAGTTGCACTAAACGGTTCAGTTCGGATAACCACAATAGAGCGCGCATTGCGTCGCCACGGCTCCTGCACCGGCACGGACGCCGATACGCCACCGTCCACATACTCGGTGCCATTTATCATTACAGGGTGTGCGTATAGCTTCGGAATAGCACACGTTGCCAACATGGTGTCATGCCATAACGGACCAAACATCGGTAAATAACGGTCAGTTAATGTCGATGTTTCCGTCACCGAAGCATACGCGTGTCGTTCACCCAATATGGATTCACCAAGATCAAGATCCAACTTATAAGGATAAGAGCGAATTTTATCCAACGCCCATTCCAAACCCAGATATTGCTTCTGCCGAATGTAACCAAATAAGTTAAAAAACTCAGAATCCGTGGTGAGATCGAGTATGAATGCTTTTCCTAGTCCATGCTGACGACACAAGTAAGCACACAAATTCAATGCGCCAGCAGACGTACCATAGAACTCATTAAAGGGATCGAAGTCAGAGAGGATGAAAGCGTCCAATACGCCGGCAGTAAAAATTCCTCTTTGGCCACCGCCTTGGGCAACCAAAGATGTTTTCCCTTGTTGATATTTCGCATACCGATCTTTGTCAAGATTGGTGTAACTGTTCGTGACAATACCACTGTTTATTGCCATCGGCGTTACCTAAATTTAAGCGGCAGTGATCGCAATTAAACCAAAAGAGAGTAGAACAGCAAAGACAGTTGCTGTGATGATTAAGGCTGATTTTAATTCTTGTTCCATAAGAAACTTCCATTTGCAACAAAGTAGTAACATCAGTATGGGGGATGTATGGCAATTGTCTAAACTTGTCATGCAAAATTGACGTGAACATCACAAATAAACAGTTGGCGAAAAAGGACTTTATTATGTTAAAACGATTTTCTCTCCTGAGTTGTATCCTACTACTTCATGTTTCGTCTCCGGCAATAGCAAATCAAATTATGGTTACGCCATTTCTCGGCTATACAATCGGTGGGGCCGTTGAAGATGAAAATCAAAAAAGCTTCGACCTCAACCCATCGGCCACCTATGCTATCGCTTTAGAAACCCCACTTGATAAAGGCAGAGTTGGCTTGTTCTACTCATATCAAAACTCAGAAGTGGATGTCATCAAACATGAGTACGGTTTCCACTATTTACACCTTCAAAGTAGTGTTTACTACCCGACAGACTCAGGATTGAATAGTTACCTAGGATTAGGCCTTGGTGCTTCTTACGCTGATGTCGATTGGGCAAATGATAAAGTCGGATTTTCAGCCAGCATTTTCGGTGGTATTGAGTACCCAATAACAAGTAACTTGTCTGTTTCAGCGCAAGTCCGCTGGCTTGGCACGGTGGTTGATAACAATTCAAGTGCTGCCTGTGTGGTACCAACAACTGGTCAAAACTGTGTCATTCAGTTTGAAACCGATTGGGTAAACCAATTTCAATCTAATTTAGGATTAACCTTCAAGTTTTAACATTAATACAACAAAAATATTCTAGTGGGCGGATAAAAATCAGTTATACGCCCTAAAAACTTTAAAAAGTAACATCCCCCAGCGATATCCTACAGACCAAAACATTCCACTAAAAACTCAACAAAACACCATCACTTAACTTTGCATATACCGCTAGAATCCAAATAAAAACAAAAAACAAATCCATATTTAACAATTACATTCTATTGCTTAACGCAAAATAAATCGCTACTCTCCATCACACGCGACAGTTGAATATTTCAACCAGCGCAAACACACATCAAACAAATTGGGTTTTAATTCTAAACTTTCTCTCTTGATTCGACATAAAAACTAACAATGACATTAACATTAGGTTAATTGCTCAAATACAGTATGAGAGACCGTTTTTCATACATATTCGTCACTCAAAGAGAAAAGCTTCATTCCTCAGGGAGTCGTAAAGGAGTTTATTATGAAGCGAGAACAATGGGGATCCCGCGCGGGATTCATTTTAGCGGCCGTCGGTTCAGCGATCGGTTTAGGCAATATTTGGCGTTTCCCATATATGGCTTACGAGAACGGTGGCGGTGCATTTTTTATTCCTTACCTTTTTGCTATGGTCACCGCGGGCATTCCCTTTATGATCCTAGAGTTCAGTATGGGACAAAAATATCGCGGCTCAGCACCAGCAACCTTAGGTAAAATCCACCCTAAGTTTGAATGGTTGGGTTGGTTCCAAGTTGGCGTAGCGGCCGTTATTGCGGTGTACTACGTCGCCGTTATTGGCTGGGCAATCTCCTACTTTGGGATGTCATTTACACAAAGTTGGGGAAGTGATACCAACGCCTTTTTCTTCAGTGAATATCTGGCGCTGGGCGATAACTCACCAACCAATCTAGGCGACATCCAATGGAAAATTGCTTTGGCGATGCTGATTGCATGGGGGATCACCTATGCCGCTATCATCGGCGGCGTAAAATCCGGTATTGAGCGTGCATCAAAAATCATGATGCCGATTCTATTCATCATGGTACTGCTGTTGATTGGCCGTATGATCTTCTTACCTGGCGCATTGGATGGTGTGAACTACATGTTCGAACCAGACTTTAGCAAGATTTGGGATGTTAAAGTATGGGCCGCTGCATATGGGCAGATCTTCTTTACCCTCAGTATCGGTTTTGCCATCATGCTGGCGTATTCAAGCTATCTACCTGAAAAATCGGACATCACGAACAACGCTTTCATGACCGTATTAATCAACTGCGGTTTCTCGATTCTTGCAGGCATTATGATTTTCTCGGTACTGGGCTATATGGCACAAGAGCAGGGAAAACCGATCACAGAAGTGGTGTCTGCTGGTGTGGGCCTTGCATTTGTTACGATCCCAGCGGCCATTAACTTGCTACCTATTCCATACATCCTTGGACCATTGTTCTTCTTAGCGTTGGTGGTAGCAGGTCTAAGCTCGCATATTTCAATTATGGAAGCGGTGACTTCTGCACTGATTGACAAACTAAACTGGAGCCGTAAAAAAGCGGCTACGATTGTTATCGGTAGTGGACTGGTTGTCTCTATGGCATTTGCAACCAATGGTGGTTTGTTACTGCTCGATCTCGTTGATCACTTTGCAAACAACGTCGGTATCATGGTCGGAGGTTTGGTTGAAATCGTACTTATGGCATGGCTGCTTAACAAAGTGGCCGATGTTCGCGAATACGTGAACAAGATTTCTGATTTCACGATTGGCACTTGGTTCGATGTTTGCTTGAAATTTATTACCCCAGCCGTTCTTGCTGTGATTCTTGCTACCAAGCTGATGACACTGTTTACCGAAGGCTACGGTGGTTATGACTTAACGCTTGGCTGGGCAATTATCGCAGCACTGTTTGTTATGGGCTTTGTTATCAACGCAACAAATCGTAAGGAAGCATAATTATGGCAACGAGCGCAATTATTATGATGCTGATTGGCCTAGGAATTACCTGGGGTGGTGCTGCCATTTGTATTAAACGTGCGATGGACAAACAATAACTTGTCTCTTGTTCCTCGAGACTACGGCACATAAAAGAAAACCGGCTTAAGCCGGTTTTCTTGTCTTCTAAAACTGATATTTAATGCCTACCGCACCGCCAAGCTGCAGTTCTGCACCTTTGTATAAACTGAGCTCTGGTTGTATTTGACCATACAGGTCCCACCCGTGAGTGAGATCCCAATTGAGTCCCAACGGTACGCGAAAGCCAAAGTCATCATTCCACTCAGCCCAACCACCTATGCCAACATACCAAGTCACAGGGATATCTTGATTAAACGTGCCTTTTTTGGCGAGGTAATCAAATGCTAAACCATCATTACCAATCACCCCTCGGTATTGCTGATTCAATTCAATCACGACACTTAACTGCTGGTCCACTGCCATACCGACCGCAAGGTCGGTCTTTTGTTCTGCAGCTAGAGTAGCGAAAGGAAATAAACAAAGAGAAGCCACTAACCACTTATTCATCTAAACGTCCTATTAATAAAAAACAAAAGCTGCAAGCATCGCCACAAGCTCAGGTTTTGCATTGCTCTGTCGTATCTGTGGTGCGATTTTGTCCGCATAACCATTTCGCCATGTCAGCCAACGGTTAGCCCTATGATAATTCGTTGCAAATGAGGTGGTGAGGATTTAAGCCGGATGGCAAAAAGGAGGCCTGAGCCTCCTTTTGTCAATCAATGAGTGTTAGGGATTAACCGTGGTTACGGATCCACTCATCCATTTCAGTTTTTAGGTTGTCAGATTTAGTACCGAAGATAGCTTGAACACCACCAGCAACGACAACAACACCGGCTGCACCTAGCTTCTTCAATTTATCTTGGTCTACCGCTGCTGTATCAGCAACAGCCACACGTAGACGAGTGATACATGCATCTAGACCTGTGATGTTTGCTTTACCGCCGAATGCAGCAACCAGCTCACCAGCAAGGTCTGAACCAGAAGTCGCTGTTGCTTCTTCCGTTTCATCTTCACGACCTGGAGTCTTAAGATCCATCGCTTGAATAACGAAGCGGAATACTACGTAGTAGATAGCTGCGTAGATTAGACCAACACCAATCATTAGAACCATCTTCTGTGCGTTACCAGATAGAACTAGGAAGTCGATCAGACCGTGAGAGAATGAAGTGCCGTGTACAAAACCTAGAGTGTTAGCAACAACGTATGCAGAACCCGCTAGTAGAGCGTGGATACCGTATAGAACAGGAGCAACGAATAGGAATGAGAATTCAATTGGCTCAGTAATACCGGTTAGGAATGAAGTCAAAGCTGCTGACGCCATGATACCCATTACTTTCGCGCGGTTCTCTGGCTTAGCACAGTGTGCGATAGCGATCGCTGCTGCTGGTAGACCAAACATCTTGAACATGTAACCACCGGCTAGCTGACCGAAGCCATTGCCCGCAGCACGAGAAGCTTCATCTGCAACTAGGTAACACGTTAGAACACCATTTTGAGCTTCGCCTGCAGCGTTCACACAGCTACCCGCTTCAAAGAAGAATGGTACGTTCCACACGTGGTGCAGACCGAATGGGATAAGAGAACGTTCAACAATACCGTAGATACCGAACGCAACTTGTGGGTTCTGATGAGCAGCCCAATCAGAGAAAGAAGCAATAGCACCACCGATTGGAGGCCATACGATGGATAGTAGAATACCAAGAGCGATAGCGGTGAAACCCGTGATGATTGGCACAGCACGTTTACCTGCAAAGAAGCCTAGGTACTCTGGTAGTTGAATCTTGAAGAAACGGTTGAATGCCCAAGCAGCAACACCACCGACTAGGATACCGCCAAGAACACCTGTGTCGATTTTATCAACGCCCATTACGCCAGCCATAACTGCAAGTGTTGCTGTCATGATGCCGTAACCAACGATCGCAGCCAGACCTGCTACGCCGTCATTGTTGGTAAAGCCAAGTGCCACACCTACAGCAAACAGTAGTGCCATTTGACCAAATACAGAACCACCCGCCTGCTCCATCAGATTTGATACGATATCTGGAATGAAGCTAAGGTCGGCAGCGCCCACACCTAGTAGAATACCTGCAACTGGTAAAACTGATACTGGTAGCATCAGCGCCTTACCCACTTTTTGCAGGTTAGCAAAAAGGTTTTTAAACATGTTTATGCTCCTGATTAATTTATAAGTATTTTGGGTTCTAACGGCACACCCCCGTAGCCTAAATGTTAGCACCCAATGAAAATGTAACCACATGTTGCATTATATTTTCTGCCTCTAAATATATCTTGATGCCCCTCAAACTTTCTACAGAGTTACGAAAATTAGTTTCAAAACAAGTCACGGATCACACACAAATAAGCCTATCAATAGGCTCACATCAGATCATATATCATTGTTTTATATGAGTTATTTTAATAACACTATTAATTTCGATGGGTAAATAAAATTGATTGCAATGTTATTTTTAGTAACAAAATTACATTTGATTAAATTTCGACAATTTCAATCAACAGATTTAGTTAACAAGAAAAATTAATTTACTTTATGGGGTTAAAAATAAAAAAAGAGAGCATTTGCTCTCTTTTTAATCAATATTTCTTTTTCTATCGCAAAAAAAGATTTTTAAAGTTTTGGGTGGTTTTTTCACCAACGCTTGCCAAGGAAATGTTTTTAAGCTGTGCGATATATGCAGCAACTTCGATAACATAGGCAGGTTGATTCTCTTTGCCCCTATGAGGTACAGGTGCCAAGTACGGGGAGTCCGTTTCAATCAACAACCGTTCCAAAGGAATGTGTTTTACAACCTCTTTAAGCTCCGTTGCTTGTCTGAACGTGACAATTCCAGAGATAGAGATGTAAAAACCGAGTGCCATTGCCGCTTCAGCAAAAGCAAGATCTTCGGTAAAACAGTGAATCACGCCACCGCATTTGTCTGCCCCTCTATTGCGAAGAATGGCTAAGGTATCTTCTCTCGCTTGCCTCGTATGGATAATCAGTGGCTTGTTCAGCTCAACCGCGAGTGCGACTTGCTGTTCAAAACGTTCACGCTGCAATGCTTGCGTCTCTGGCTTATAGTGATAATCAAGACCCGTTTCACCAATAGCCACAACTTTAGAATGCGAGGCATAGGCTTTCATTTTGTCCAAGCAAAAGGGACTTTCCACGTCTAATGGGTGCACTCCACAAGAGGCGTGTACGTTGTCAAAAGGCTCAATGAGCTCAAGCATTTTTGGAAAAGAATCCAATGTCACACCGACAGACAGCAATTGCTCCACATTTACCTGCTTGGCTTTGTTGATCACGTCAGCAATATCTATGTGCAGATCATCGTAATTCAATTTGTCTAGGTGACAATGAGAGTCTACAAACATAATGCCTCTCTAGTTTCGATTAACCAGTTGATGATCATCAGTTCTTCGTTTAAACCCGAAAACTGATGTAACTGTTGATTTAATTGATTGAGTTTTACCATTGAGGTTTGTAATCCACTCAAAGGCAGTTGCCCTAGCGCTTGACTACCTTGCAATGTTTCTTCATTTTGCAAGCCAAAATGAACCTTCTGCGCATCAGAAAGCAGTAACCACAACCATGAGAGATTACGTAACGTCGCGGCTTGAATTGTCTGACACAGTGACACGTAGTCAGAATCCGCCTGAATTAAGAAATCCACAAACTGTCTTTCGAGTTTTTCATAGTGTTGAAACTCTGATTCTTTTGCCATGTGCATTGCCGTCACGGGCGAGTAATGAGCCAATTTCAGAAAGGACTCATTCACGCTGACCCCTTGTTGCTGCAACCATTGCATTGACTCCGAGACCGCAGGAGGCGTTATGTTCCACTGTTGACAACGGCTGATGATAGTGGGCAACAACCTTTTCTTATCGTGGCAAATCAACATAAATAGGCAGCTACCAGACGGCTCTTCCAATGTTTTTAACAACGCATTGGAAGCCGATTCGTTCATCGCCTCCGCAGGTTCGATAACAAACAAACGATATCCGCCCATTTGAGAGGATTCTTGTGCCTGACGGTTACATTGGCGTATCTGCTCAACCGTAATTGCCTTGCCTTCTTTCTCAGCCCTAATGAAATGAAGATCAGGATGGTTTTGCGACTTTAACAGCTCGCAACTATGGCAAAAGCCACACCCCTCATCAGGGTAAGTCTTACACAGCAAAGCCGCCGAAAACTTTTCGATAAGCTCGTCAACACCGAGCTCAACGTCAGATTGCAACAAGATGGCACCAGGTAACCGCTGTGCCGACATGGCGGACTGCAGCCCTTGCCATGTCGATGCTAACCAAGGATAGTGTGTCAAAACCTTAATCCTGTAACTGTTCTAGCCAAAGGTTGAGCGCAGATCGAATGTCGTTCGCGACCTGCTCAATGCTTTGCTCTGCGTTAATCGTAACGATAGACGCATCGCTCTTCGCTAACTCCAAATAACGCTGACGTGTTCTTTCGAAAAAGCTGATGTCCATTTTTTCGATGCGATCGAGCTCTCCACGCCCTCTCGCTCGCTCCAAGCCCACTTTAGGATCGATATCCATATACAGAGTAAAGGCTGGCTTAAACTCTCCTAATACAGTGTCACGCAGATTTTTCATTAGTGTTGCATCAATTTGACGACCACCGCCTTGGTACGCTTGGGAAGAGAGATCATGACGATCACCCACCACCCACTTTCCTTCGTGTAGCGCAGGCTTAATGACATTCTCAACTAACTGAACTCGTGCAGCGTAGAGCAGTAGCAGCTCCGTCATGTCGTGCAAATGCTCGCCAGGATGCTCTTCCTTCACCAGAGCTCGCATCTTTTCCGCCAAAGGTGTGCCACCCGGTTCGCGCGTTTGTGCAATCTCATTAATCCCTGCTTGGCGTAATGTGTCCAAAACCGTTTGAATTGCCGTGCTTTTCCCAGCGCCTTCTAAACCTTCAATGACGATAAATTTTGCTTGCTTCATCTTTTCTTCAATTCCCGCAGATATGCTCTTACTGCTCTATTATGTTCAGCTAATGTTTTTGAGAACACATGCCCACCTTTACCGCTAGCGACAAAGTAAAGATAGCTGCTGTCCTCTGGATTTAATGCGGCAGCGATAGAGGCTTCTCCCGCCATCGCAATCGGCGTCGGTGGCAATCCGTTAATCACGTAAGTATTGTATGGCGTTGGCGTGCGCAGATCTTTCTTGCGAATGTTGCCATCGTAGGCCGCCCCCATGCCATAGATCACCGTAGGGTCCGTTTGCAAGCGCATTCGCTTATTTAAGCGGTTCACAAATACAGACGCAACTCGCTCTCTTTCTTCATCAATCGCGGTTTCTTTCTCAATAATGGAAGCTAAAATTAGCGCTTCATAACTGTTTTTTAGCGGCAACTTATCTTGACGCTGCTGCCAATGTTTATCCAGCACTCGATTTAACTTCTCATGTGCACGTTTGAGTAACTCAACATCAGAGGTGCCGTAGGTATAGTGATAGGTTTCCGCAAGAAAAAGGCCTTCAAGCTTTTCATAGGGAATCTCCAGTCGCTTGGCCATTTCTGCTTCGCTCAAACCTGCCAATTCATGAACCAAATAAGGGTCTTGTGCCATCTGCACCATCCATTCTTGGAAACGACTTCCCTCGACAAATGTGATGGTAAATTGATGTTCTTTGCCAAGATTGAACACTTCCAACGCTTGATAAAGCGACATCTCTGATTGGATTTGGTAAGTACCTGCTTTAATTCGATTAATTTCTGGGTAGAGTTTTGGAATTAAGCGCGCCAGAGGTGTGGGTTCCTCAATCCAGCCTTTCTCTGTCAGTATGGCCAATGTGCGGCCAAAACCACTTCCTGAAGGAATGGTGATGATCTCACTGCCCTCGAGTTTGAGCGGTTGGTTAACGTAGGTTTTGGTTTGTGAATATGCCCAAAAAGTAGCAACGCCTATCATCAACGCGGCAACAAAGAGCAGCCCTATTATTTTTTTTATCACGAGTTAAAAATTCCTTGAAAATATCGTGTTGTGGCACCAATTGGGTAACGGGTTTCGAGAATCTGATTGATCGGAGCAACACCCAGTAAAGAGTTGGTCATGAATACTTCCTCAGCCGCCAATAAAGAGAACAAGTCTGCTTTGATTTCCTGACACGCTATCGCACGACGTTGTGCTTCGCCCATCACCAAGCGACGCATCACACCAGATACCCCACTTAAAGTGAGATCGGGAGTAAAAAGTACTCCATTCTTAACCCAAAAAAGATTGGCTATTGTAGTTTCAATCACATGGTTTTGCACATTAAACGTCACCCCATCTAGGTAACCCAACGCATCGAGTTCCCCTTTGCAAAGAACTTGCTCAAGACGATTATTATGCTTGTGTCCTGCAAGAATAGGATTGATACCGAGTGGTGTTTGACACACACCGAGCTCTACACCATGTTGTTGCCATTGGGAATAATGAACAGGATAGGAAAAACTCGAGATGGTAACATTTGGCGTAGCAACACCACTGGGACTGTAACCGCGACCGCCTTCTCCGCGGCTAATGTGCAATTTCAACCCACCTCGTGCATCCGGTAACGCAGCCTGGTGTAGCCACTGTTCAACCAATGCCCAATCAGGGAGAGGAATAGAAAGAACCTGTAAGCACGCTTCCATACGTTCAATATGTAATGGCCAATGCTCGATTTGGCCATTCAATGTTTTCATGGTGGTAAAGCAGCCATCACCATACTGGAATGATCGGTCTGAGAGAGAAACTTCCGTTGCTACAACGCCATTGACCCAATACATGCTATCTATATCCCAATAAAAACAAAACGGCTTAATGCTAAGCATCAAGCCGTTTAAATACAAGTTTCAGAAACCTAAATGAGTGTTAGATTTTCTTAAATACGAGTGAGCCGTTTGTTCCACCGAAGCCGAATGAGTTACAGATCGCGTATTCCATATCCACTTTCTTCGCAGTATGTGGAACAAGATCGATATCCAAACCTTCTTCTGGATTATCCAGGTTAATGGTTGGTGGAACGATCTGATCAACCAGCGACAACACGGTAATGATCGCTTCAACAGAGCCTGCAGCACCAAGTAGGTGGCCGGTCATAGATTTTGTTGAAGATACTTTAACTTGTTTTGCGCCCTCTTCACCAAGAGCACGTTTTACGCCTTTAATTTCAGCCACATCGCCTGCTGGTGTTGATGTACCGTGAGCGTTCACATAACCCACTTGTGTACCAACAATACCTGCGTCACGCATTGCCGCTTCCATCGCTAGTGCGCCACCAGAGCCGTCTTCGCTTGGTGAAGTCATGTGATAAGCATCACCCGACATACCAAAGCCAACCAGCTCAGCGTAAATTTTTGCGCCACGTGCTTTTGCATGTTCGTACTCTTCAAGTACCATGATGCCAGCACCATCGCCTAATACGAAACCATCGCGATCTTTATCCCAAGGACGAGACGCTTTTTGTGGTTCATCGTTACGAGTAGAAAGAGCTTTCGCCGCACCAAAGCCAGCCATACCCAGCGGTGTGGATGCTTTCTCTGCACCACCAGCAACCATAGCGTCAGCATCGCCGTAAGCGATCATTCGCGCTGCATGGCCGATGTTATGCAAGCCAGTAGTACATGCCGTAGAAATCGCGATGTTCGGACCGCGCATACCACGCATGATAGATAGATTACCTGCAACCATGTTTACAATGGTTGAAGGAACGAAGAATGGGCTAACTTTACGTGGGCCTTTTTCAACTAAAGCGGTGTGGCCTGCTTCAATAAGATCAAGACCGCCGATACCAGAGCCGATCGCAACACCAACGCGGTGTGCGTTTTCATCCGTAATTTCAAGACCTGAATCGTCTAAAGCCTGAATACCTGCTGCAATGCCGTACTGGATAAAGAGATCCATTTTACGCGCATCTTTTTTAGACATGTATTCTTCGCAGTTGAAGTCTTTTACCAAACCGGCGAAACGGGTAGAGAAGTTAGTTGCATCGAAATGTTCGATATTGACGATACCACTTTTGCCTTCAAGCAGGGATTTCCAGGATTCTGCTACGGTGTTGCCAACCGGTGACAACATACCCATGCCAGTGACAACTACACGACGCTTGGACACGATATAATTCTCCGGGGATTGAATTTCTATGAGAGGATAGAAGAAGTTAGAAAAAACACAGGCGGTCTAGGTGACCGCCTGGGGGAGATGATTACTGAGCGTTCGCAGTTACGTAATCGATCGCAGCTTGAACAGTTGTAATCTTTTCAGCTTCTTCGTCAGGGATCTCAGTGTCGAATTCTTCTTCTAGTGCCATTACTAGTTCAACGGTGTCTAGAGAATCAGCGCCTAGGTCGTCTACGAAAGAAGCTTCGTTTTTAACTTCAGACTCATCCACACCTAGTTGTTCAACAATGATTTTCTTTACGCGTTCTTCGAGGTTGCTCATTTTTCTTTTCCTTTACAGAGTTCGCTTTATGCGATGTTTTCCGTAGTTTATTCAAACTATTAAAAGTTGCAAGACCAACTTTTCTGGTCAAACCACAATTTACGCGATTTTAACCGATTTTCATTACATATTTGACCTAAATCATGCACAGACAGTGAACATAATTTAGACCATATACATTCCGCCGTTGACGTGCAGTGTTTCGCCAGTGATGTAAGCAGCAGCTGGCGACGCCAAAAATACCACAGCTTCCGCAATTTCACGAGGATCACCAAGACGACCTGCTGGAACATTCGCCAAAGTGGTGGCACGTTGCTCATCATTTAGAGCACGAGTCATATCCGTCTCAATGAAACCTGGCGCTACAGTATTGACCGTTACACCACGAGATGCAACTTCACGAGCCAATGATTTTGTGAAACCAATAACACCCGCTTTCGCCGCCGCGTAGTTGGCTTGGCCTGCGTTACCCATTGTGCCAACAACCGAACCAACGTTAATGATGCGGCCATCACGTTTTTTCATCATGCCACGCATCACTGCTTTAGAAAGACGGAAAATAGACGTTAGGTTAGTGTCCATAATGTCGTTCCACTCGTCGTCTTTCATACGCATAAGCAGATTATCGCGTGTGATACCTGCGTTATTAATCAAGATATCGACAGCGCCAAACTCATCATTAATTGCTTTTAGTACGCTTTCAACCGATTCAGCATCTGTCACATTCAGAGCAAAGCCTTTGCCATTTTCGCCTAGGTATTCTGAAATTGCCGTTGCCCCGTTCTCTGAAGTCGCAGTACCAATTACTGTCGCGCCGCGTGCAACCAGAGTTTCTGCGATTGCACGACCGATACCACGGCTCGCGCCCGTTACTAACGCAACTTTACCGCTTAGGTTTAATAAGTCAGTCATTTTTATTCCCTATTACTTTACAGCGTCAAGCGATGCAACATCGTTTACTGCCGCTGCGTCTAGTGATTTGACAATACGTTTTGTCAAACCTGTCAATACTTTACCAGGGCCCATTTCAAGCAATTTTTCGACACCCTGTGCACTCATTAGTTCCACACTTTCAGTCCAACGAACTGGGCTGTACAGTTGACGAACTAAGGCATCTTTGATTTTCGCTGGATCGGTTTCTGCAACCACATCCACGTTATTGATCACTGGTAGCTGTGGGGCTTTGAATTCGATAGATTCCAGTGCAACCGCGAGTTTCTCCGCTGCTGGTTTCATTAGTGCACAGTGTGAAGGCACAGAAACTGGAAGAGGAAGAGCACGTTTAGCGCCCGCTTCCTTACACAGTGCGCCCGCACGCTCTACTGCGTCTTTGCTACCTGCAATCACCACTTGGCCAGGCGAGTTAAAGTTCACTGGAGAGACCACGTCGCCTTGCGCAGCTTCTTCACAAGCTTTGGCAATCGCTTCATCATCTAGACCGATGATTGCGTACATCGCGCCAGTCCCTGCAGGTACCGCTTCTTGCATAAGTTGACCACGAAGCTCAACAAGTTTGATCGCTTCTTGAAAATCAATCACGCCTGCACACACTAATGCTGAGTATTCACCCAAGCTATGGCCTGCCAGGTTTTCTGGCTGAGCAAGACCTAATTCTTGCCACACACGCCAGAGCGCTACCGACGAAGCCAGCAATGCAGGTTGGGTACGGAACGTCTGATTCAAATCTTCCGCAGGACCGTTTTGTACCAGTGCCCATAAATCGTAGCCAAGCGCTTCTGACGCTTGTGCAAATGTTTGTTTAACGATTTCATACTGTTCGCCAAGATCTGCCAGCATACCAACTGCTTGAGAACCTTGACCTGGAAATACGATAGCAAACTTGCTCATAGTTATTTTCCTTAACCGAAGCTAAATAAAATGCTGTTACTACTCACGAGCAACAGCAAAATTAGAATTCTTAATTAAAAGCGAACTAATGCCGAACCCCAGGTAAAACCACCACCAAAGGCTTCGAGTAGTAGCGTCTGACCACGCTGAATACGCCCATCACGCACGGCCTCATCTAATGCCGTCGGTACGGTTGCCGCAGAGGTATTGCCATGACGGTCAAGGGTAATCACTACTTGATCGAGCGACATAGACAGTTTTTTCGCTGTTGCTGAGATGATCCGGTAGTTCGCCTGATGTGGAACTAACCAATCCAACTCAGATTTATGCATGCCGTTCGCTTCTAGAGTATCTTTCACCAGTTTCGATAACTGAGTCACCGCAACTTTGAATACTTCGTTACCCGCCATGTGTAACCATTTGTCGGCATCTTTGCCACGTTCAGGTACTTCTAAGCTAAGAAGATCGCCAAACTCACCATCCGCGTAGATGTGAGTAGACAGAATACCCGGCTCTTCGCTTGCGCCAACAACCACAGCACCTGCACCATCACCGAATAAGATAATGGTCGAGCGGTCCGTTGGATCGCACGTTTTCGATAAAGTATCAGAACCGATAACCAGTACGTTTTTACACATACCCGTTTTAATATGTTGATCAGCAATAGAGAGTGCGTAGACAAAGCCAGAGCACGCCGCGGCTAAATCGAACGCAGGACAACCTTTGATGCCAAGCTTTGCCTGCACCTGACATGCAGATGAAGGAAAAGTATGGCTTCCACTTGTCGTCGCGACGATGATCAGGTCAATATCGTTTTTGTCGATACCTGCCATCTCTATCGCGTTTTGAGCCGCATAAAAGCCCATATCAGCTACCGTTTCATTTTCAGCAGCAATACGACGCTCTTTAATACCAGTTCGGGCAACAATCCACTCATCACTTGTCTCTACCATTTTCTCTAGATCGGCATTGGTGCGGATCTGAGATGGCAGGTAGCTGCCAGTACCTAAAATTTTGCTATACATGAAGACTAATAATGCCTCTCGAGTAAAACCGCTTCCAAACGATCGCTTATACGGCTTGGTACTTGTCGTTTGACCTCGTGTACCGCCTCGCCAATGGCATTAACTAAGGCAGACACATCAGCACTTCCATGACTTTTTATCACAATGCCGCGCAATCCTAGCAAACTTGCGCCGTTATACTGGTCGGGGTTCAGTGTTTTTAGTTCATTAAATAGTCCAGAAAACAATATTCTGGCTATCCAACCCTTTATCGACGAAGCCATCATGCTGGTTTTTATTTTTTCGATAAACAGCTGCGCTGTCCCTTCGCTGGCTTTCAAACAGACATTGCCGACAAATCCATCGCACACAATTACGTCTGCTACGTTCTTTAAAATTTGGTTCCCTTCAATGTAACCGACAAAGTGAACCGCTTGTGTTTGCGATAGCAGTTCAGCGCAACGTTTCACCAAATCATTGCCTTTCGTTTCTTCCTCACCGACGTTCAATACCGCAACACGCGGGGGGCGACTTAAATGCTCTTGCGCTAAAGCTGACCCCATAACCGCAAACTGGAAAAGCGTATCGGCATCGCAAGAAACGTTGGCACCGAGGTCCAACATCCAGCTTTTCCCCCCTGTAACGGTAGGTAACGCGGAAATCAAAGCAGGTCGGTCAATGCCCGGCAGCAGTTTAAGAATAAAACGAGAAAGGGCCATGAGTGCGCCGGTATTGCCACCGCTGATACAAGCATCGGCTTTTGCATCGGCAACCAACTCAATCGCATGACGCATTGAACTGCCTTGGCTGTTACGCAAGGCTAAAGAGGGTTTTTCTGAGTTAGATATATTGCGTTCGCAGTGTTCAATACGCAAGCGATCGCTAGGCTTATAGCCCACTAAGGAAAGTTGAGACGTGATCTGTTGTTGATCACCTGTAAGAATCACTTTTAGCTCTGGGAAATGAGACAGTGCCTGCACGGCGGCAGGCACTGTGACGCGTGGACCGAAGTCCCCGCCCATTGCATCAAGTGCAACGGTAATACTTTGCAAAGGATCAACCTTACTTGTTGATAACCTTTTTACCACGGTAGTAACCTTCAGCAGTTACGTTGTGGCGTAGATGAGTTTCACCAGAAGTCGCGTCTACAGATAGAGCAGCTGTAGTTAGCGCATCGTGTGAACGACGCATACCACGTCTTGAACGTGTTTTACGGTTTTGTTGTACGGCCATTGACCCTACTCCTATGTTATGGGTTCAGCGTAAAGCTTATCGCTTTAGGCTTTTTAAAACGTCGAACGGATTTGGTTTTGTTTCCTCAATTTCTTCAGGAATCTCACCAAACACCATGTTATTTGAATCAACGCTACAATCCGCTTCGTCGTGCATTGCGATTTGAGGTAATTCAAGGATGAACTCATCTTCAACTAGTTGTATGAGATCGACTTCGCCATATTCGTTAAGATCTACCAAATCGTAACATTCAGGGGCATCTTGCTCACTTTTCTCACTGTAATAAGGAGTATAAGTAAACTGCACTTCACTCAGATGTGTGAAGGTCTCATTACAACGCTGACATTCTAATTCGACTTCGATGTTAGCTTTACCAGAGATAACAACGAGTCGCTGTTCATCTATCTCAAATGACAAATAGACTTCTGCGTCGCGTTTTACGCCTTCGGTCATTTCAGCTAGGCGCTTAAACAGACTGGCTTGGATGATGCCATCGTAATCCAATCTTTTCTGCGCGGCTTTAGCTGGATCCACCGTTCGCGGTATTTTTACCTTTTGCATAGGGCGCGAATATTATCTTCCAAAAAGAATTTAGTCAAAGGAAAAGGCAAAAAAGTTGTACTTTTTTGCGCTTGTTATACAGAGCATTAGCACGCTCCTACAGCAATCCGTTATGCTATCAGAAATGCTCCATCAAATTGTAAGCCAAAATGAAAAATTACCAACTAGTTTTAGCATCTACCTCACCATTTCGTCAGCAACTGCTGGAAAAACTGGCAATTCCTTTTTCAACTCTCTCACCACACTGCGATGAAACCCCGCTTGAAGGCGAGTCCCCACAGCAGTTGGTCTTGAGACTTGCCGAAAGCAAAGCGCAATCCTGTCAAATCAATCAACCAAGCTTGGTGATAGGCAGCGATCAAGTGTGCGTTATTGACGGTAACATTGTTGGTAAACCTCATAATCGACAAAATGCCATCGCACAACTGACCGCTCAAAGTGGCCAATCCATTGTGTTTTATACTGGGTTGGCGGTTTACAACAGCGAAACCGGAGAAACACGCTCTTGTATTGATGAGTTCAAAGTGCATTTTCGGCCACTGACCCAAGCGCAAATTGAGTGTTATGTCGATAAAGAGCAGCCATTCTTCTGTGCAGGCAGTTTCAAAAGTGAAGGATTAGGGATTGCATTGTTTGAGAAGTTGGAAGGCAAAGATCCCAATACCTTAGTTGGCCTACCCTTAATCGACCTCATTGACTTACTGGCTCAACAAGGCATGCACGTTTTGGGTTGATACAAAAAAGGGATGATTCGCTCATCCCTTTTTCCTTATCGACTGGTTCGCAATGATTGAACGACCTTTTCCAACTGCTCTCCCATCGGTGCGTTGATTTCCATTATTTGCTCTGTCGCCGGATGTGTAAAACGAATATTGGCGGCATGAAGGAACAAACGGTTCAGTCCATGCTGAGCGGTATAAGCATCGAAACGTCGATCACCGTATCTGTCATCCCAGGCAATTGGATGACCACTGTATTGTGTGTGCACTCGGATTTGGTGTGTGCGCCCCGTAATTGGGCTGGCTTGTACTAGGGTTGCCTGTGGAAACTGTTCAATCACCTTGAAACGCGTTTCCGATGGCTTACCGTTTGGATTGACGCGCACAATGCTGTTCACTTCGTTTTTCAACAATGGGGCGTTAACCACTTTACAGCTGTTTTTCCACTCTCCCATCACCAGTGCAAAATAGTATTTCTGTACTGTTTTCTCACGAAACTGCGCTTGCAAATGACGCAGAGCTGACCGTTTTTTTGCCACCAAAAGAATACCAGAGGTATCACGGTCGATGCGATGCACTAGCTCAAGAAAGCGCGCTTCTGGTCGCAGTGCACGTAGCGCTTCGATGGCACCAAACTTGAGACCACTTCCACCATGAACAGCGGTACCTGAAGGCTTATTTAACACCAACAGATGATCGTCTTCATAAATGATCAAATCTTGCAGTTCAGCCACTTTGTTGAGTTTGGTGCTCGGAGCGGCTTCTTGCTCTTTTTGTTCGATCGTAACAGGTGGGATACGCACTGAATCGCCAGCAGCCAGCTTATATTCCGCCTTTACACGTTTTTTGTTTACGCGCACTTCCCCCTTGCGCACGATTCGGTAAATCATGCTTTTGGGAACATCTTTTAATTGGTTGCGTAAAAAGTTATCAATACGCTGACCAGCCATATCGTCGTCAATTTCGACAATTTGGACTTGGGTTCTAATTTCATTCATGGCGCTATTCTAAACATAAACTCGCTAGTGTTCACTTCAATGTTGCTGTCACGACAAAGCCAAGTGACCAAAACTTACAGAACTGGGCATTTTATCTGTTTTTGATGGGTAGGAAAACTAAGGAATTTTATCGGCGTCATTCAGATACTCGCTAAAAGTTACTCACAGGTTACTAATAAACCTAACGTTGTTTATTAAACAATCAGTTAACTGACTCAAAATTGAATGAAACACGAAAAATTTTCAACGTTTGCCGCAATGCTCGTTGCTGATATCAACGCGCACTGCTATAGTTCACAGCTGCAAAGGTAGGTCTGGTTGAATTTTAGGCAAAACCGACCAATTATCCACAAGCAATTGAGTAGTTTGTCGGTGTTTGAATGCAGCAATTGGCGTAAGACATATCAAAACTGACATAACTGTCACACTACTCGTCGCACACTCATGTTGAGTAATTACCGATATTAATACGGGTCACAGGCATTTACTTGTTTGTGATGACTGACGTGCCCCTAGAGCATCCCCTTCCAGCCGTGAGGCTGCAACGCGTAAACCACGGGATCTGGCACCATGAGATAGCGATAATCGATGACAGATAATTAAAGACAAATAAAGATAAAGACAACGAGAAATTATCAATGAAAAGAATGTTGATTAACGCAACTCAAAAAGAAGAGTTGCGTGTCGCGTTGGTTGATGGCCAGCGACTTTACGATTTGGATATCGAAAGTCCAGGACATGAATCAAAAAAAGCAAATATCTATAAAGGACGTATTACCCGTGTTGAACCTAGCCTGGAAGCTGCATTTGTAGATTACGGTGCTGAACGTCACGGTTTCCTTCCTCTAAAAGAAATTGCCAAAGAATACTTCCCTGATGGTTACTCTTACCAAGGTCGTCCAAGCATCAAAGAGGTGCTGACTGAAGGTCAAGAAGTCATCGTCCAAATCGAAAAAGAAGAACGCGGTAGCAAAGGTGCTGCACTAACCACCTTTATTTCCCTAGCGGGCAGTTACTTAGTTCTGATGCCAAACAACCCACGTGCTGGCGGTATTTCTCGTCGCATCGAAGGGGATGAACGCACTGAGCTGAAGTCTGCACTGAGTACACTAGAACTGCCACAAGGTATGGGTCTGATCGTACGTACTGCAGGTGTTGGTAAGAGCGCTGAAGAGCTAGAGTGGGATTTAAACGTTCTGCTTAAGCACTGGGCCGCCATCAAAGATGCTTCTGAATCCAATCCAGCACCGTTCTTGATTCATCAAGAAAGTAACGTCATCGTTCGTGCGATCCGCGACTATCTACGCCGTGACATTGGTGAAATCCTTATTGATAGCAACACCATCTATGAACGTGCCAAAGAACACATTCAGTTGGTTCGCCCAGATTTCGTTAATCGCGTTAAGAAATACGACGGTGAAGTGCCACTGTTTAGCCACTACCAGATCGAAAGCCAGATTGAATCGGCATTCCAACGTGAAGTGCGTTTGCCTTCCGGTGGCTCTATTGTTATCGATCCAACAGAAGCGCTGACATCTATCGATATCAACTCTGCTCGTGCAACGAAAGGCGGTGATATCGAAGAAACGGCGTTGAACACCAACCTTGAAGCGGCAGACGAAATCGCTCGCCAGTTGCGTCTTCGTGACCTTGGTGGCCTTGTGGTGATCGACTTCATCGATATGACACCAGTACGCCATCAGCGTGAAGTAGAAAACCGCCTGCGTGAAGCTGTTCGTCTCGACCGCGCTCGCGTTCAAATCGGTCGTATTTCGCGCTTTGGTCTATTAGAGATGTCTCGTCAACGCTTGAGTCCGTCTCTTGCAGAAGCAAGCCATCATATCTGTCCTCGTTGTAGTGGCACAGGTGTGGTTCGCGATAATGAATCTCTCGCACTTTCTGTTCTTCGTCTTATCGAAGAAGAAGCACTTAAAGACAACACAGCGCAAGTATTGGCTGTTGTGCCAGTACCTATCGCCTCTTACCTTCTTAACGAAAAACGTCGCTCTGTGAACCACATTGAACGTATTCAAGAAGTGAAGATCACCGTTGTTCCAAATTCAGACATGGAAACACCGCATTTTGAAGTGATTCGTGTGCGTGAAGGTGAAGAAGTCGATTTGCTCTCATATTTATTGCCGAAAAAACTTGAAGCACTTCGTGAAGCTGAAGGTAAAGAAAGCGGTGAATCCGACTACAAACCAAAGAGAATTGAAGAGCCTGTATTGAAAGGCTTCGCTTCTCCAGCTCAATCTGTGCCTGCTCCAGCACCCAAAGCAGCAACGGTCACAACAGTTGTAAAAGAGACAGCAAAAACTGAAGAACAACCGAGCTTATTCGGTCGCTTTATCAAAGCATTGGGTAACTTCTTATTCGGCGCTACCGAAGAGAAAGTAGACACTGAAAAACAAGAATCGAAAGCTGAGGCTGACAAAAACAATCGCCGTCCAAGACGAGACCGTAACGATCGCCGCCGCAATAACCGTGACACTCGTGAAACACGTGAGCCTCGTGAACCGCGTGATCGTGATGGTAAACGTCGTCAAAGAAATCGTGATGAGAATGTGGTTGAGGCACTAGATGATTCAGTGAAGCCACGTCATCAACAAAAGCGCAAACCAAAGCAAACGCCGAATAATAAAGCCGAAACAGCTGTTATTGAGAGCAAAGCGAACGCTAAGGTAGCAGAGAAAGGGTTACAACTGGCAGCAGATGCGCTTGGCGGGTCAAACCAAGAAACGCAAAAAGCGAACTCAAACGCCAAAGCTGAAAAAGTGAAAGAGCGTCGTCAGCGTCGTAAACTGAACAAACCTTTGCGCGTTAAAGATCAGATTGAACAAAGCGAAGAAACTGAACTAGATACCGTTTTGGCGGTTCAGGCTGAAATCACACAGGCTCCAGCGGCTGTAAAAGCAGAAAAAACGACCATTGAAAATGTGGACGACGCAGAAGGCAATGACGGCGAAGAGAAGCCTCGTCGTAATCGTCGATCTCCTCGCCATCTACGTGCCAGTGGCCAGCGTCGTCGACGCGGACGTGATCGTCGTCCTAACCCATTCCGCTTACGCAAAGGTGGTGTAGCTTCACCTGAGATGGCCATGGGCAAAGTGATGCCTCGTTACATTCCAAAACCAATTGCTAAGAAAGAAGAAGTGGTTAAGGACGTTGTTAAAGAAGCAGTAGTTGCGTCTCCAGCCATTGTGCCAGCAATTCAAGGTGGGTTTGCCTGCCCTGAAATGGCCATGGGCAAAGTCATCATTCGTCGTGATGTTGACGTAGCACAAACACCAGCGGAAGCGAAGCCAAAACGTTCTAGATCGAGAAGCAACCGTGCCGCTAAACCGGCAGTCGTTGAGATGAGTATCGAAGATCAAAGCGTTGTAGTAGCTGAGATTGTAGAGTCAGCTCCTGTCGTCGCATCAGAGAATGTTGATGTTGCTGTGCAAGTTGACGTTGTTACAAACAATCCTCAACGTGAGGAGTTAGCACCAGCTGTTGAAACGGTTGAAGAACCAACTCCTGTCACTCAAGAAGCGAGCATTCTTGAAGAGACGGCAACGGTACAAGTTGATGAGACGCCAGTTGTAACAGTAGTACAAGCGGTGAAAGCACAAGCGTCAGCTCCAATGACCAAGGCACCTGGCCCTCAAGAGCTTATTGAGATCCAAGTTGTTGCGGCACCATTTAGAGCAGAGCGCTATCAACAGCGTGGCGCGGGTAGTCAAGTAGCGACGAGTCAAGCCTCAGCAGCTATGACGAAGCCAGAAATGGTGTAATGTCTTAATCAGCTAAATAGACAAGGGCTATCTTCGGATAGCCCTTTTTATTACTTATAAATATCCATTCATCGCCCTAATCATTATTGAACTTAATCACACTTTTCTGTAGCATCTTGCGACTCAGCCTTTCGGCACGGGTGCAAACAAGCTCTTTTTTCCTGAGTTAGCGCTACTATAGTGTGTTTATTCAACTCTAGGATGGATTTCAGTTTTACTGTTTTGCGGACTTGTGTCGGGTAAATTCATTTAACGATATTGACCAAAACACATGTTCGAATTTCCTCAGTTTTCAAAACACTCAGTTAAAAATGATGTGTTATCCGGTTTAACCGTCGCGTTAGCTCTAGTCCCTGAAGCGGTAGCTTTTGCTTTCGTTGCGGGTGTCGATCCCATGGTGGGCCTATATGCCGCGTTCATTGTCGGCTTCATCACCTCCGTTTTTGGTGGTCGCCCTGGTATGATTTCGGGCGCTACAGGCGCAATGGCGGTTGTCATGGTTTCGCTTGTTTCTTCGCACGGCGTGCAATACTTGTTTGCCGCCATTATGCTCGCGGGTATTCTGCAAATTGCAGCCGGCCTTTTCAAACTCGGTAAGTTCATTCGTATCGTGCCACACCCTGTTATGATCGGCTTTGTCAATGGTCTCGCTATCGTGATTTTTCTCGCGCAACTCGGCCAGTTTAAAATGGCGAATGCAACAGGTGCGCTTACTTGGTTACCTCAAGATCAGATGTTGCTGATGTTGGGCCTCGTAGCACTTACTATGGCCATCATCTACTTCTTGCCAAAGCTAACTACAGCCGTTCCTTCATCTCTTGTTGCCATTGTAACGGTAACAGCATTAGTGGTTGGTCTTGATCTTGAAACTCGCACAGTGGTGGATTTCCTACGCACCATGTCAGGGGACGAAGGCGCAACTCTCGCGGGTAGCCTGCCGACCTTTGCTTTGCCTATCGTTCCTTTTGATCTGGAAACCTTACAAATCATCTTCCCATACGCGGTGATTCTTGCGGCTATTGGTTTGATTGAATCACTCTTGACGCTCACCGTGTTGGACGAAATGACCAACACACGAGGTCAGTCAAACCGTGAGTGTATCGGTCAAGGTATGGCAAACATGACCTGTTCTGTCTTCGGAGCAATGGGTGGCTGCGCGATGATCGGTCAATCGATGATTAACGTCAATTCAGGAGGACGTGGACGTCTTTCAGGTATCGTTGCAGCTGTCGCGTTATTGATGTTTATTTTGTTTGCATCCGCGCTAATTGAGATGATTCCACTAGCAGCTCTGGTTGGTGTTATGTTTATGGTGGTGATCGGTACGTTTGAATGGGCGACGTTCAAACTCGCACGTCGCGTTCCAAAACAAGATTTCTTTGTGATTGTTCTCGTGACCGTTGTGACTGTGATGACAGACCTTGCGGTGGCAGTTGCTGTCGGCGTGATCGCTTCAGCGTTGATGTTTGCTTGGAACCACGCCAAGCACATTTACGCAGATACCCGTATTAACGAGGAAGGTTCCAAAGAGTACAAGATCCACGGTCCTATTTTCTTTGGTTCAACGGCTAATTTCCTTGAACTATTCAACGCGCAGCAAGACCCAAGCGATGTCATCGTCGATTTTGCCGATTCTCGGGTTACCGATCACTCGGCAATCGAAGCGATCGAAACATTGGCAGAACGATATTCTGCCGTTGGAAAGACGCTGCACTTACGTCATTTGAGCCCAGATTGCCGCAAGTTGCTTGATAAGGCGGGAAGTTTGGTCGAGATTAACGTCAAAGAAGATCCAAGCTATAAAGTCGCCACTGACGTTCTCGCAGGCTAAAGCATAAAGGGGATGATTCATATCATCCCCTTTTTACATTTAATCGCTCACGTCTCCTGCCGCAGGAATGAGCTTATCCAACAGTGCATCACTCGCCACTTCCACTAGATCCAGAACCAAATCAAACCCTTCCTCTCCACCATAATAAGGGTCTGGTATTTCGTCGTATTCTAGGTTCGCGTGACTGAGAAACAGCGAAAGTTTGTATTGATATTTCTCTGGGCAAACTTTGCGTAAGTCGGCCAAGTTTTCTTTGTCCGCTGCTAAGACCCAATCGAAATACTCGAAATCTTTAGCCTCCACCTGTCGTGAACGAATGCGATTGAAGGAATAACCTCTGCGCTGACCAGCCTGCATCGAACGATGATCTGGTGTATTCCCAGCGTGAAATCCGATCGTGCCTGCGGAATCAACCTCAATCTCAATACCTCGTTGCTCCGCTTTCGCTCGCAGCACGGCCTCTCCTGTTGGAGAGCGGCAAATATTTCCCATACAGACAACCAAAATCTTCTTCATTATATCCCCTGTTATATCAGTGGTTTTTCTCAGTTTCTACTTGGTCTATCATAGCCGCAAAATCAAAAAGCTGAAAAGGGATGTCTATGTCTAACGAAAGCGCATCAAGCGAAAGCCTATCCACAGAGCAAGTTAAGGCTCAGCGACACAAAGAGCGCCAACAAAAGGTGAAAGAGCAAGTCGACGCTAAAATCGCTCAAGCTCAGGAAGAAAAGGGACTGCTTCTCGTCATCACTGGCAACGGAAAAGGTAAATCAACCTCCGGTTTTGGCACCATCGCTCGCGCAGTTGGGCACGGGAAAAAATGTGCCGTCGCTCAGTACATTAAAGGAACTTGGGACAATGGTGAGCGTAACTTACTGGAAAAGCTCGGTGTTGAATTTCAAGTGATGGCGACAGGCTTCACGTGGGAAACACAAAACAAAGAGAGCGATACTCAAGCCGCTCAAAAGGTATGGAAAGAGTGTCAGCGTATGCTGCAAGACAATTCGATCGATGTTGTACTCTTTGATGAGCTAACCTACATGATCAGTTACGGCTATATCGAGCTAGAGGAAGTGGTCGAAGCGCTCAACGCTCGCCCAAAAATGCAATCGGTCATCATCACAGGCCGCGGCGCTCATCGCACCTTAATTGAAATGGCAGACACAGTGTCAGAAGTGAAGAACGTGAAACACGCTTTTGAATCTGGCATTAAAGCACTTAAAGGGGTGGATTGGTAAAACAACGCCAGTTTAGCGTCGAGTATCAATGGGTAGTGGCATGGGCCCTACCTTCGTCAATTGCTTTAGTGGGATTCGCGTCATCTCGCTCACAAAATAACAAACCTCACTGTTTCTCAACTATGCTAAACAAGAAACACATTTTAAGAATTTGAGGTATGAGTATGTCAAAGATTCAAACCACGCTGCTGCTCGTGTGTTGCTTTTTGACCTTTTCCATCAATGCCAAAATTACCATCATGACCGAAGATTTCGCCCCTTTTGGTTTTTACGATGCAGACGGAAAACTAACTGGCATTGGCGTAGAGATTGTTCAGCAGTTAGCAAAAAAACTTGATCTGGAGAGCGAGATTCAAGTTCTCCCTTGGTCTCGTGCAATCAAACAGCTTGAACTTATGCCTAACAGAGCACTCTTTTGTGTTGCACGCACACCAGCTCGTAACGACAAGTTCGAGTGGGTTGGACCAATATTGTCAGATGGCGTCTATCTCTATCACAATGACAGTTTTGATTCGTCACAAGAAGACATTACCAGCGCAAAGCAGTGGGAGAGTATCGCTGTAACAGCAAACTATCCTGAGCATCAAACATTAATTGACTTAGGATTTACTAACCTCTGGGTAACGACACAACCGACCGAAAATGCAAGGCTTTTACTTCACAACAGAGTAACTGCAATGGTTGCTGGAGAGTTTGCGATGCCAAGCCTGTTGGAAGCGCAAGGGGGGGAGACCAGTAGTGTTGTTCGTTCAAATATTAGCTTGTTTGATATCGATTTGTACATCGCCTTTTCAAAAGGCACTAACCCTAAAGTTCTCGCTCAATGGCAACAAGCCTTGGAAGAGCTTCAAGCTTCTCAGGAGTATCAAGAAATCAGAAAACGCTACACTAGCTCCAAACCTAAATAATTGAAAGTCTGAGCAAACTCTACCGGTACTCTATTGAAAAGCCAGTGACTCAGATCGTGCACTGGCTTTCTTACTAGGCGTTTCCTACTTAAATAGCCCTTTCAATAAACCATCGACCGCCTCTTTGGTTTTCTCATCCTTGATCTTATCGGTCAGCTTCTCGACTCCGCGATCAATCTCTTTTTGGGCTTTTTGCTTAAACACATCATCAAACACCAACTTGAATTTTGGATCCGCCCAACTGCCTGAAATGTTGATAGGAATTGTTACGTCTCTCAGTTCATCGATGTCCTTACCGCCTTGGCCTTCTAGCGATCCCACAATCGAAGTACTGACCGTAAAATCAACCGTTTGATTGATGTAGTTTGCTTCTCCTTTCCCACGAATACGCAGTAGCGGAGATTGCATGTGCATGTTATTGGTTGTCACCTTGCCTTTGTTCAACATCAACGTTGCCGTCATTGAACTGAAGTCGGTTTTTTGCACCCCTTCGGTGGCGTCTAACTTTTCACCTTTAATCTTGGCGTAGTTTTCACGAATCATCTGCGCGACGTTAATGCCATTGACGGCACCATCAGCAAAATTGATTTCAACTGTACCGACAAGGTTTTTCTGAATACCGCTTGGCGTTAAGCTTGATCCGTTAACATCAACATCGATATTGCCAGTACCTTCCAACTTGTCGTTTTGTGCCACGTCCACCAACAGCGGTTGCACCTGAACACCTTTGATGCGTTTTTTTACACTATAGGTAGCGGGTGATCGACGTGCATCCAGTTTCGCGCTGGCGTTGATAGAACCTTGATACAGATTGGCATCAAAACGATCTAAGGTCGCGATACCACGGTTCACCGTGAACTTGGTGATGACATTTTGCAGCTTGGCATTGTTGGCTTTGAACTTATCAATACTCACTTGGCCAATCACATCCAACGTTTTTAATGCACTTAGGTCAGGCTCGACTTCGTTATTTGCCTCTGGATGCGCGTTTTTGTCATTGCTGCTGTTTGTGCTTGCGGTTTCTTGCGATGGCTGCGTTAGGCCGAGAAATTCATCGAGATCAATCTCTGGGCTGTGCAGTGAAAAGCGCACTTTCGGAATCTCAGCTAACGTCACATCGGCTTTACCGTCTAATGCAATGGCGTTGGCGGTTAGTTTATTCAGCACAAGCGATAGATGGCTGCTTGGCACATCAAAGGTCACCTCAGAGCTCATTGTCACCTTCATTGGCGATTGAGGCAGTGATTTCCCATTTAATTGTGACTCCAACTGGAATGCCTTCACCATCACTGTGCTGATGGCTGCGTCCACATGCAACTGCGCCGAGCCATTGGCCGAAAGCTCCATCCCCGATGCTTGGCCTTTGATTTCAAATGTCAGTGCGTTGTCTTTATCAAACTCGAAGGTGTCCAGTACCAACTTGATGGTATCCATCTTCGTGGCAGGATCGCTAAACTGGCTGTTTAGCTCGATATTACGCAGAGCATAAGAAGACAAATCTTGCGCCAACTGAAATTCAAGCTTGCCATTTGCACTGAACTGTTGCTGGTTGTTTTTTCCTTTGGCTGAAAATTCCGCTTTGGTCCATTGCTCAAAGGCGAACTCTGAAAGTGAGAAATTCACATCATAGAGTTCAAGTGAAGTACCTGCTTGTCGATCTTGGTTAACGAGTTTGGCATTGCTCACCGAGATCCCAGCCAACTCAATACGCCACTCTGCCGCTGCGCCAGCTTGCTGTGGAGCATCCGTAGTGGGCTCCGAGCTCACCTCTTGCTGAGCCGTTTCTTGTTGCGCTTGCTGCTGCTGAGTTAGCGCATCAATATTCTTTTGCCCATCTTTACGCGTCTCTAGATGGAATTCCGCACCATCAAGGCGAACATCACCAATTTGCAAGACTTTATCAAGTAGAGGCATCACCGAGATATCGATCCCAACGCTCTCAACTTTAAACAAGTTTTCTTGAGAAAAGCCCTGAGGATTCTTTAATTCCGTTTTGCCTAGAGAAAAACCAATCGAAGGAAAAAATTGCCATTCAATGTCGCCTTCAATCACCAATTCTAAACCCGTTTGCTTGGCCACTTGTTCGGTGATCAGCGGTTTAAATTGATTGGGGTTCACTAAGGTCACTAGCGCTATCGCAGCCATCACGACAACCGCGATAGGCGCAGCCACAATAAGGAACAGTTTTTTCATATGCGTATTCCTTTGCATGCAAGAGTTGAGACAAGAACAGAGATAACACCTATTTTACGCAGTTCTTGCTCCAAAAAAAGAAAGTGGCACTTAAAGTGCCACTTTCTTAAATAAAAATAAAGCTCGCTGACAAGACAATGACTTAAGCTTTCAATAGTTTTGCAATGTGCGCTTTCAGTACGTCAATCGCGATGCGGTTTTTACCACCACGTGGAACGATGATATCTGCGTACTGTTTAGACGGCTCAATAAACTGCATAAACATTGGGCGAACGGTTTTTTGATACTGTTTGAGTACCGATTCCATCGTACGACCACGCTCTTCCACATCGCGTTTCACACGGCGAAGTAAACAGATATCAAGTGGCGTGTCCATAAACACTGTCGCATGCATCAAATCACGCAGACGAGGATCCGTTAGAAGCAGGATGCCTTCTAGAATGATCACCTTCTTTGGTGTCATCGTAGTGGTGTTTTCAGTACGAGTGTGCTCCGTGTAGCTGTATTCAGGTACTTCAACCGACTCGCCTTTCATTAACTTTTCTAAGTGTTCACAAAGAAGATCGTGATCAAGTGCATTCGGGTGGTCATAGTTCGTTTTAACGCGCTCTTCCATACTCAGATGGCTTTGGTCGTTATAGTAGCAATCTTCCGTAATCACACCGATTTGATGGTCTCCCACCTTTGCACGTAGTTCGTTATAAATCGTACTGGCGATGAGGCTTTTACCAGAAGCAGAAGCGCCAGCAATACCGACGATGACGCATTGACTTTTTTCAGACATTAGTTGCACCCGATGATGATTTTTTGCAGTGGGAATAAGATAAACCGCCTGATTATAAGGAGTTCACTCATTAGATACTAGTCGCTTTTCCCAGTTTCGTGGTGCATTGTGTGTACTACGAAGAATAATAAACCAGGCAAACGTTTACCTGGTCATTATTTATTCTTTAACTCGTAATAAAATCATCCGTCTATACGGGTAAACAGGATCGTTTCAGGCTTTGCCTTACCATTCCAATACATCGAACTGCATATCTGCAAAGCAAGCTGACGGTATATTCTGCCGTGCTCGCTGTCTGGCCTTGCGACCACCGTTGGCACACCCGAGTCGAGATCTTCACGAACACTGATATGCAATGGCACTTGCGCCAACAAAGATAAGCCAAATTGTTGAGCCATTTGCATCGCGCCACCTTGGCCAAAAATGTGCTCTTTGGCACCGCATTGACTGCAAATATGGTAACTCATGTTTTCTACAATCCCTGCCACGGGAATGCCAATCTTTTCAAACATCGCGGCGCCCTTCTTCGCATCGGCTAACGCCAGGTCCTGCGGTGTGGTGACGATAACACTGGTCGTAACGGGAATTTGCTGTGAAAGAGTTAACTGAATATCCCCAGTGCCGGGAGGCATATCAATCACTAAATAATCCAAATCTGGCCACTCAGTTTCATTCAGTAATTGAGAGAGCGCTTTAGATGCCATCGGCCCACGCCAAATGGCCGCTTCATTCTTATCCACCAAGTAACCAATAGAGTTGGTGTAGATGCCGTGCACGAGGATCGGCTGCATCCATTTACCGTCACGAACATCCGGTCTTTGATCGACACTCCCCAACATGATAGGCAAAGAAGGTCCGTAGATATCCGCGTCTAGCAATCCCACCTTTGCGCCTTGAGAAGCGATCGCTAGTGCCAAATTCACCGCTGTGGTTGATTTACCCACACCGCCTTTAGCGGACGTGACGGCAATAATATTCTTAACCCCACGGACAGACTGAGAAACTTGAGTTTCTAACGCCTTAACTTGCTGACCTACCGTGAAAGCAAACGGTGGAACCGCACCACGCTGCTGTTGCTGAACGATCCACTCGCTGAGCGCGTCTTGAAGTTGCTGGGCAGCAAATGGGAGCTGAATGGCGAAAGTGCCATCCGCTTGAACCATCACAACACCATGCACTTCGCTCCATCGCGGAGCTAACGTTTCGTGCTCAAACTGATTCAACCAATGACAAAATTCTTGTTTAGAAGTGAACTGATGCATAACTCCTCCTTTTTCGACATCCTATCACCGAGTCTTGTCTGACTGAACCCCAAAAAAACCAGGTGATTATCCTTGTCAGCACCTTGGACTTAAAGGTTTCCTGAGTTAGTATTACCAATCAATTTTTATACCTATCGAGATAAGCGAATATTAAGTATGGCAAACGATCCAAGAAACTTTCCCCCAAGGAAATTGCTGGTAACTTGTGCCCTTCCGTACGCTAACGGTTCGATCCACCTTGGCCATATGCTTGAGCATATCCAAGCGGACATTTGGGTTCGTTACCAACGCCTACGCGGCAACATTGTAAACTTCATCTGTGCTGACGACGCTCACGGCACGCCAATTATGCTTAAAGCGCAACAGATGGGTATGTCTCCAGAAGAGATGATTGCTGCGGTGAGCATCGAGCACCAAAAAGATTTCGCTGGCTTTGATATTAGTTTCGATAACTATCACAGCACGCATTCCGATGAGAACCGTGAACTGGCGTCTCACATTTATCTGCAACTGAAAAAAAATGGCTTTATTTCAAGCCGTACTATTTCTCAGTTGTTCGACCCTGAAAAAGAGATGTTCCTACCCGATCGTTTCGTGAAGGGAACGTGTCCGAAGTGTAAGTCTGAAGATCAATACGGTGACAACTGTGATGCTTGTGGCGAAACCTACAGCCCAACAGAATTGATCAATCCAAAATCTGCCGTCTCAGGCGCGACGCCAGTGATGAAAGATTCAGAGCACTTCTTCTTCGACCTGCCTCAGTTTGAAAGCATGCTAAAAGAGTGGACTCGCTCTGGCTCTCTGCAAACTGAAACCGCAAACAAAATGCAAGAATGGTTTGAGTCTGGTCTGCAGCAGTGGGATATCTCACGTGATGCACCTTACTTCGGTTTTGAAATTCCAGGCGAAAAAGACAAGTTTTTCTACGTTTGGCTAGATGCGCCAATCGGCTACATGGGTTCATTCAAAAACCTCTGTGATAAGCGTGATGATCTTGATTTCGATGAATACTGGAATAAAGACAGTAAAACAGAACTTTACCACTTCATCGGTAAAGACATCGTTTACTTCCACAGCCTGTTCTGGCCAGCAATGCTAGATGGCTCTGGTTTCCGTAAGCCAAACAACGTTTTTGTTCACGGCTATGTAACCGTAAACGGTGCGAAGATGTCGAAGTCTAAAGGTACGTTCGTGAAAGCGAGCACTTACCTTGAGCACCTTGATCCAGAGTGTCTGCGTTACTACTACGCAGCGAAGCTAAACAGCCGCATTGATGACCTAGACCTTAACCTTGAAGACTTTACTCAGCGCGTAAACGCTGACGTCGTAAACAAAATTGTTAACCTAGCATCACGTAATGCAGGCTTCATTGCGAAACGCTTTGAAGGAAAGCTCGCTGAAAACTTCGTCGAACCAGAGCTTTACAACGAATTTGTTGCCGCAGCAGACCGTATTGCTGAACTTTACGAAGCGCGTGAGTTTGGTCGTGCGATCCGTGAAATCACCGCGTTGGCGGACAAAGCTAACCAATACGTTGATGAAAAAGCGCCTTGGGTTGTGGCAAAACAAGAAGGCAAAGATCAGGAACTTCAGGAAATCTGTTCTGTTGGTATTAACCTGTTCCGCGTTCTAATGACTTACTTGAAGCCAGTTATGCCTGCTCTTGCAGCTCGCACTGAAGCCTTCTTGAATGAAGAGCTAACCTGGGAAGGTGTTGCTCAGCCATTAACAGCACACGAAATTACTGCGTTTAAAGCGCTGTTCAATCGTATCGATCCGAAAAACATTGAAGCCATGATTGAAGCATCAAAAGAAGATGCGGCGGCTGAAATGGCGGCAAAAGAGAAAGCAGAAGCCTCTAATGCAGCTCAAGAGACCGAGCTAAGCAAAGATCCCATTGCCGAAGAAATTGAGTTTGATGACTTCGCAAAAGTGGACCTTCGTATTGCCAAAATCGTTTCTTGTGAATCGGTGCCAAAAGCTGACAAACTGTTGAAATTCCAATTGGATATCGGCGGTGAAATGCGTCAAGTCTTCTCTGGTATCAAAGCGGCGTACAATCCTGAAGATCTTGTCGGCAAGTACACAGTGGTTGTGGCGAACTTGAAACCACGTAAGATGAAGTTTGGTATGTCTGAGGGCATGATCCTAGCGGCAGGCCCTGGTGGCAAAGATCTTTGGATCCTTGAACCACATGAAGGCGCGCAGCCAGGCATGCGCGTGATGTAATTCAACGCTTCAATATTTCAAAGCCCTGCACCCGCAGGGCTTTTTTGTGCCCAAAATCACATTATTAGTGCATCTGATGCACCAAATTAACCATAGACTCAAGTCGGAATATTTCATCTCATTGTTTTATAAAGAGATTTAATATGGCATTAAAACTGCTCCTAACAACGTCAGATAAAGACAGACAAGGAGCCTGTTATGTTTACTTTCCTTTCAGCCTTGGTATCGGTAGTGATACTAGCGTCACTTTTCTATCTTGCACACAAACGTGAGCGCCACCAAGAGAACAAATATCTCACTGTCGCGACCTTGCGAGAAATCGTTCAGCTCGCCAGACAGCACCGGACTGCTACGCATTTGAGCTTGCTCTATAAACAAGTTCATTCCAATGAACTGAGGCATGTTCAAGTAGAGATCATCAATAAGTGCCAAATCCTTATCGATATTGCCCCACATGATAATAAAGCCTTGTATCGAATCTTATTGAACCAGTTTCAATCTCTGTTTGGTACTTGGTGTGAGCAAAGTATCGCAAGAAATCAACTTCTACATGGAAAGCTGATTCGTCACTCTTTGTACCTAATTGATGAAACGACGGTTGCATGGCTATCGGAATGCGAACGTGATGAATTGATTGAAGAATATCATTGCCACTGGCAAGTGGTGATTGAAAACCTTGATGCCCTAACACAATTGAGAATTGTGATTCAAGAGATACACCAACCACAAGGCATTGAACGCTTTCAGTTCAACGCGGAAAGAGTGTTGAGAAGATTAAACCAACTCTCTTTAGTTAGCCCACTCACTATTGCTTCTCCATTTGGCTCTGAGCTCACACGCACCTTAGAAGCCCATGCACAGGGAGAGATGAGAAAAATCAGCAAAGTGGCGATTTATGAGCTCACATCGCAGATTTCAACGATCATTTTCCAATGCTACGACAATATGCTCGATGAGATGATAGAAAGCCTATATCTTCCTTTGCCAAAGTTAGCGATAGCATAATACAGCGACGTTGTTGATACAAAAAAGCAAACCCATGTGGGTTTGCTTTTTATCTCTTAACTAAAGCTCGCTAGCAATCATCTTCGGTGAAATTGGTTGGCAGCTGCTTTTTCATCTCGTTCCAAATCATCGCACTCTCAATACCGTATTGACGAATCAACGCTGGTAACTGTTCACGCTGTCCTGACTCACACGTCAGCAGCAGTTGACGATAGAATTTGAGGGCTAACTCACGAGATGCTGGATTGGAGAAGTAAAAACTCCCCACTCTGTCATAAAGCTTCTTCAAACCGTTAAAGATCAGACCATAAATTTGGTTGCCTGAATGAAACGCCAAGCGTTGGAACAGCATGTAGTCGTAAAAGTTGAAGGTCTTCGCAATCAAGATTTCTTGGCGTTTCGCTTCATCTTTCTCATTGTCTTCTTTTATATTCTGTTGAATTTTGTCTGCATAAGGAGACGATGACAAAAATGCATCCCAAGATTCAGCGGCAACCAATTGTTCGCATGAATCAATAACGGTTTTGATTGTACGCTCAGAGTTCTCTTTATTCACTTTAAAGGCATAGCGCATGAATATCGGGCTGATATTTGTACGTGCTGCAAGCAAATCTTCAACGATATTTGTTGCGTTATCAACGTCTAGTGTCATCAGCGTATCAAGAATGTGCAAACCCGAGGTTTCCATAAACTGATTCACTTTGGTTGGCTTACCATGTTGAATCGTCAACCAACCATCACGAGCAAGTCTTTGTAAAACCTCACGTAGTGTGGTACGCGTAACACCAATCAGTTCAGACAGTTCACGCTCAGCAGGTAAAATTGAACCTGGAGGGAAACGCCCATTCCAGATACTTTCTATGATGTACTTCTCTGCAAAGCCTGCAGGGCTCTTTGCCTTAATGACCATTATATTTGTTGTTCCAATATTTGTTTTGGGTCGAATGGCACTCATCATACCACTACTTCTTCATTTGCGAAAATTTACTATCACAAAATGCAACCAATTCGCAATATAGAGCAAACACTCTAAGTTAAAATGAGCAAAAAATGTCTTTGCTGAATCTGGAAGTCGTCAAAAAATACATTTTACAGTGGGAAGGCCATGCACAAAGCTAGAACAAATAAAGGGTAATAGGTCACATTTTTAAATTCATAAATTGCAAATTAAAATTGAGTTAATCGATTAATACTCTTTCTTAAATTAACTTTTTTATGCTTTGAACGTAAATTATGATGATAAGCGAACTTTTGCATAGTTTGCATGATATACTTGTGCTACTTCGATCGCGTTTTGCGAAATTAAGTCAGCAAATGAAGACAGGATTGGGATTTCCTGTTGACTAAATGTTACTTGAGAGTACAGTTGCGGGCGAAAAAAGAGCGGTGCTTAAGTTCAAGGGAAGTAACTTGGCAAGACTACATTTTCACAAGGATTGTTGTTTTTCTAAGTTATTGTTTATAAAGATAGATATTTCTTCTTTAAAGCATAGGCTTAAGCACTATGTTGTAGTGTCTATTCATATATAAGTTAATAAGAGATTTATCATGCCGATGTCGCTCGGAAACGCTTTTATCAAGAATTTTCTAGGTAAGGCGCCTGATTGGTATAAAATTGCCATCATTTCTTTTTTAATCATTAACCCGATTGTTTTTTTCTTGGTTGATCCATTTATAGCTGGCTGGTTGCTTGTTGTGGAATTTATTTTCACTTTAGCGATGGCGCTTAAATGTTATCCTCTTCAACCTGGCGGCTTACTCGCAATTCAGGCTGTTGTGATTGGCATGACAAGTGCAGATCAAGTCAAACACGAACTCGTAGCGAATATCGAAGTACTGTTACTGCTTGTCTTTATGGTGGCAGGTATCTACTTCATGAAGCAATTGTTGCTATTCATCTTTACCAAGATTTTGTTAGGTATTCGCTCAAAAGCTCTCCTATCACTCGCGTTTTGCTTTGCAGCGGCTTTCTTGTCAGCATTTTTGGATGCACTAACTGTTATCGCGGTTGTCATCAGCGTAGCAGTCGGCTTTTATTCAATTTATCACAAAGTGGCATCGGGTAAGGGCGTCAGTACTGATCACGATCATACCCAAGATGAACACCTTACTGAACTGACCCGCGATGATTTGGAAAACTACCGTGCTTTCTTGCGTTCATTACTGATGCATGCCGGTGTCGGTACTGCGCTCGGTGGTGTTACCACCATGGTGGGTGAACCTCAAAACTTGATCATCGCTGATCAAGCAAGCTGGCTATTCGGCGAGTTTTTAATTCGCATGTCTCCCGTCACTTTACCTGTGTTCATCTGTGGTTTGCTCACCTGTTTTGCGATAGAAAAACTGAAAGTGTTTGGCTATGGCGCTGAGTTACCTGACAACGTTCGCCATATTCTTGTTGAGTTTGATAACGAAGAGCGTAAGGCTCGAACCAATCAAGACGTTGCAAAGCTGTGGGTTCAAAGTCTCATTGCAGTTTGGTTGATTGTTGGCCTAGCACTGCATCTTGCGGCAGTGGGTTTGATCGGCCTGTCGGTGATCATTTTAGCAACCGCATTTACAGGTGTTATCGAAGAGCACTCTCTTGGTAAAGCGTTTGAAGAAGCACTGCCATTTACGGCACTTCTTGCGGTTTTCTTCTCTATCGTGGCGGTAATCATCGACCAAGAGTTGTTTAAGCCAGTTATCGACGCAGTGCTTGCAGTGGAAGACAAAGGCACACAGTTGGCGATGTTCTACGTAGCAAACGGTTTGCTTTCGATGGTGTCAGACAATGTCTTTGTTGGCACGGTCTACATCAATGAAGTGAAAAGCGCCTTGGTGGAAGGTTTAGTGACTCGCGATCAGTTTGATTTGCTTGCGGTCGCGATTAACACAGGTACTAACTTACCTTCAGTGGCCACACCAAACGGCCAAGCGGCGTTCCTATTCTTGTTGACTTCAGCACTCGCACCATTGATTCGTCTGTCTTACGGCAAGATGGTTATCATGGCTCTGCCATACACGATTGTACTGGCTCTGGTTGGCTTGTTCGGCATCGTCTTCTTACTTGAGCCTATGACAGCTTGGTTTTACGACGCAGGTTGGATTGCTCACCATGTGGGTGAGGCAACTCACGCAGTTTCTGGCGGACATTAAATTTTTAGTTTGCTAAAGAAACTTATCCGAGATAAAAAGCTCTGAGTATTCAGAGCTTTTTTATTGAACATACAAAGGATTTTAGAAGTGAATTTATTTGCATCACTCAATCAGTTTTCAAAAAACAGAATCTCATGGCTGCTATTGCTATTCTTTGTGGTCTTTTTTGAGGGAGCGGCGCTGTTCTTTCAGCATGTGATGATGCTGTCACCCTGTGTGATGTGTATTTATGAGCGCGTGGCGATGCTTGGCGTGGGTGGCGCGGCACTCTTTGGCCTGATTGCACCCAATAACCCACTTGTTCGTTGGTTAGGTTTGGCGGCTTGGGGAGCCAGCGCTTACAAAGGGTTGGCGTTGTCATTACAACACGTTGATTACCAGTTTAATCCATCGCCTTTTGCTACTTGTGATCTGTTCGTCACCTTCCCAGATTGGGCTCCACTGAATCAATGGGCGCCTTGGATGTTTGAAGCCTATGGCGACTGTAGCAAAATCGTATGGCAGTTCATGACACTTTCGATGCCACAATGGTTGGTGATTATTTTTGCTGGCAACCTAGTGGCGCTCGCATTTATCGTTATTGCTCAGTTTTTCAAATCAAAATAGTTCCGACGCTGACTCGGATTGCAGTTAAAAAAAACAGCCGACTCATTCAGAGTCGGCTGTTTTTTTGTCGCTTGTTGATTATTGGCCACAACACTGTTTGAATTTTTTGCCACTTTGACAAGGACAAGGGTCGTTTCGCCCTACTCCTTTGAAAGGATTCAAACTTTGTGATTTGTTTCCGACCATCAGTTCATCGGCGGCAAGCGCCACTTCGTTGATCATCAAATCCATTTGGCCAATGAAATCGCTCAAAGCGGGTGGCGCTTCAATTCCCGCTGCGCGCATTTGCTGTTGAGTACCCTCTTCATCAATAGCCAACATAAAGCTGGTAAAGAGCGCCTGCATCATGCGTTGAGTGCCGTCATTGACGATGGCGGATTGCCATTGCTCTTCAACTCTTGGCCACAAAGACATAAAACCCTCAGCAAAGTCGGCCAAGTTATCTCTTTTATCGCTTACGAGTTCGAGCAATGAATATTCATTGCGTAAAATCCGATTATGCTGCTTATGAATTTGCTCCGTCACAGCCGCGCGAAGCTCGGCAGACACATCCCCCAGCAACTCGGTTAACCAAGTATCAGGATCGGTCGGTTGAATCGTTAAGTTCGCCGCCAAAACCGCGCCTTCAATAAACCAAGCAGAAGCCTGGCTGGAAGCGTCATTGAGTTCAATTAGTTGATATTGCATCGTTGAAACACTTGTTGTTCAATTTGGCCGGATTATATACCTAAGCAAAGTAAATGGGGGGATTAAATCATGAAAAGCCTCTCTCCTTGCCTCTTCTCGTGACAAGCTCTCGGTGAATCGCTACAATCGCGCCTCATTTTTTGAGAGGCCAGAGTAAAAATGCGAGTGATATTGGGACCGATGGAAGGTGTGCTCGACCACCTGATGCGAGAGATGCTTACCGAAATCAATGACTACGATTTTTGTGTCACTGAGTTTGTTCGCGTTGTCAGCCAACCACTCCCAGACCATGTGTTTTATCGCCTCTGCCCTGAACTGAAACAAGGGTCAAAAACAAAAAATGGTGTTCCTGTCAAAGTGCAGCTGTTAGGCCAAGATCCCCACTGGATGGCCGAAAATGCTATCCGCGCCGCGCAGCTCGGGGCACATGGTATCGATCTAAACTTTGGTTGTCCGGCAAAAATGGTCAATCAGAGCAAAGGGGGCGCAGCGCTGCTGCAACACCCAGAACTGATCTATCAAGTGGTCAAAGCGTGTCGTGATGCAGTGCCCTCGCACATTCCTGTTTCCGCCAAAATTCGTTTGGGTTGGGAAAACCCGGAAGATTGTTTCGAGATTGTGGACGCGGTAGAACAAGGCAAAGCGGATGAATTAACCGTCCATGCAAGAACCAAAGCTGGCGGCTATAAAGCGAGTGAAATCAAATGGGATTACATTGACCAAATCCGCCAACGTTCCACGATTCCTTTGATTGCAAATGGCGAAATCTGGAACTATGCCGACGGTCAAGCCTGCATTGAAACCACTGGCATCGATTCTTTGATGGTGTGCCGTGGCGCATTAAACGTGCCGAATCTAGGTAATATCGTTAAGCACAATCACCGAGCAATGCCGTGGCACGAAGTGGTGGATTTATTGCTCAAATACACCCAATACGAAGTGCGTGGCGACAAAGGGAAATATTACCCAAATCGTATCAAGCAGTGGTTTGCTTATTTGCGCCAAGCGTACCCACAAGCGGCTGACCTATTCCGCGACATTCGCACCTTGACGCAAGTGGAAAGCATCGTTGAGCATCTGCATCGCTATCGCGAACAGCTCGAGGTGGCACAGTAAACAATTTTGTCTTTACCACTATTTTTCGCTTGGTAAAGACTGTCATCGGCAGCTTTGAATAAAGCGTCAAAGCTGTCACCTGCGCCCATTTCACGTATCACCACGCCTGCTGAAATGGTAAAACCGTGTCTCACCACTTGAGGTGACCGTTCATTAACGGCTTCACGAACTCTCGCTAGTACTTTCTCCATGCCATCGCACTCATCGCCATAAAGGGTAATGACAAACTCTTCACCGCCAAATCGAGATGCAACATCGCATTGGCGAATATTGTCTTTAATGCAATTGGCCACTAATTTGATCGCTTCATCGCCCACATCATGGCCATGGCTATCATTGATCGATTTAAAGTCGTCAATGTCGAACACTGCAAGCGCAATCTTTTTCTTAGAAATTTTATTACGCCATACCGCTTGCATCCCGCGCCGATTTAACAACCCTGTCATCGGATCTTTGGTGGCGAGCTCTTTAAAATACTGACGCTCGGTGCGCGTATTCGCCAAAAACAGAGTAAACGTGGAAAGTAAGTAAATAAATACCGCGGCAATCACACTGTATCGTTCATAAACAAAAAAGTTTTGTAGTTCTTGCTGCCACGAAAACCCATAGTATAGCGCGTGATTATCCACTACCCTTGGCTGTTCCACGTCTTTAACAAGCAATGCGTTCTTTGGCAACGGTCTGCTTAGATTCGCAAAATGAATGCTTCCACCCAACCGCTTGTTACTTTGCAATAATGACGTAGTATCGAGCGTCATCATCAACATGCCTTTGTGCTTGCCATGATCAAAAACAGGGATCGTTAGTGAGTAACGGCTTTCGCTATCAACGGCACCTACATTGATTTCATAACCCGGTCCAGAGAACGTTACCTTCCCCGCAGAGTTGGCGGTTTTTTGCCAAAATGGTCTTGCTTTGAGTGTATTTAACAGTTCAGTAGTGAAAGTGTTAGCATAGCTGTCTGGAGAAGTCATGAGATACCCCTGCTCATCGACATAAAGAATGCCGACGACAAAAGGTTCTATGTCATGAAGAAAAGAAAGCGACGGTGCAAAACTCATCTTATTGCTGGCATGCAAACTGAGCTCGCTATTTAACTCACACAATGAGGTATCGCCAACCAACATGTAGTTAATATCCACATCAGGTTGATCTTCAACCATGCCTTCTGCTCTTAGTAGTGGATCTATTGGCCAAATGAAGCAAAGTCCATTTTCTATTTTTGAGTTGTGATGACTTAAGATGGAATAGCCACCATTGGTATAGTTGCTAAAACTGTACTCCAAGGCCGCTAACATTTTTACACTTCGATTCAGCGTTCTATTGATACGATCATACTCTTCAGCAATGTTTCGGTTTACCGAATCGTAATAGCTTTTTACCGTGATACACATCACAGTAAAAAAAATCAACGCAGGAAACAAAACCACAAAGCGTCGGCTAAATTGTCTTTTAATACTCATTCGATAACCATGATTGCCGATAAACGAAGCCCTTTGACGACTCTGAACGTCAAAGGGCTGGTGTCATTTATTTAGGAATTAAACGAATATTAATGGATTGAGCGCTAAGTGTCACTCAAGTTGCCAAATTTGAATGGATTCAGAAGAGATATTAACCACAACTTTACCATTTACTTGCAAAGCACTTTCATTACCCAATAGGGAAATCAGACGTCCTTGCGACTTTCCAAGTTGCCAAATTGGCAGCGTCATACAACATGCCTTCGTATCTAAGTTGACCATCACAAGCAGAGTGTCGTCACCATACTGACGAGCAAAACTGAACGACGTTGGCTCAACATGCAAAAATTGGATCGATCCTTGCTGCAGCGCCTTAGACGTTTTGCGAAGTTCAATTAGACGTTGGTGATATTGGAATGTCTCCACATGACCAACACGCTCCCACGGGAAACAGCGGCGGTTATCTGGGTCATTCTCACCTTCCTGTCCAACTTCACTACCATAATAGATACAAGGGGTTCCGACATAAGTGAACAGCAAGCCGAGAGCAATGTTCATGCGCGCTTGGTCATTTTCCAACAAGGTAATAAAACGTGCGGTGTCGTGGCTGTCGAGTTGATTGAACTGGCTGAGCTGGTTAAGCCAAGGTACTTTAGCGCGTGATTCATTTAGCCAATCAACAAAGTCGATGCAGTCGATCTCAATAGGATGGTAGGCAATGTCTTTTTTGGCCAATAATGCTCTCACTGGATGCGCAAAGCCGTAGTAATTCATCGAGCCGTCTTCTTGATCGCCTTGGAGCCACTTGCTCGCCTCAAAGAAATGCTCCCCCAATACATAAGCTTGAGGGTTTTCTTGTTTAGTCGCATTGCGGAACTGCTTAACATAGTAGGCATTGTTGCGCGCCCCTTCACCTTCTCCAAGCATGTGGATCACGTCAAAACGCCAACCATCGATTCGATAAGGTGCTTTCAACCAGTGGCGAATGGCCGCGTGTTCGCTGGCATAAATGTAATTACGTACCTCCGCATTTTCAAAATTCAGTACTGGTAAGCTGTCAACGCCCTTCCAGCCAATATAATTTTGGCTACCGTCTTCGAAAAAATAATAGTGGCGATACGGCGATTCGATGTGGTGATAGGCCCCCATCTCACCTACCCCATTTTTGTCAAACCAAGGGTGCTCACATGAGGTGTGATTGAAAACAGCATCAAGCACAATTTTCATACCGCGTTGATGAAGCGCTTCGCTCAACTCTGCAAACTCTTGATTGCTTCCCAAATGCGGATCAATGGTTAAGTAATCGGTGGTGTCGTATTTGTGATTGCTTGGCGCCGAAAAAATTGGATTGAGATAGAGCGCTGTCACGCCTAAGGTTTGCAGGTAATCCAGTTTGCTGCGAATGCCAGCCAAATCCCCGCCATAAAACTCACAACCCCCATAGCCATTGTGTTTATCAACGGCTACTCCCCACTCTTTTGCGACCACAGGACGTGTGCCATTTTTTACCGAATATTCGCCACTTCTAACGCTGATCTCTGGGTTACCATTACAGAAGCGATCAGGGAAAATTTGGTAGAAAATCTGCTCACTCACCCACTCTGGCGGCTGATGAGATTGGTTGTATTTGAAATGGTACTCGCTGCCTGGCATCCGTTTCTGTACGCCACGAGCGTCTAACCAGACGGTGGCACCTTCTGTGATCACTTTGAAAACGTACTGGGTGATCTCTCGGTCTTTATTCAAAGGGAATGACGCTTGCCAGCCATCGAGTTCCCCTAACTTAGAGACTCGCTGCATTTCTACTAAGTACTCTTCATTGTCAGGCTCGTGCCGCAGGTAGACGGCTTGAATTCCTTCAGGCTGAGTTCTTAAGGTAACGTGAGCGATTTGATTCTCAACGCGGAAATAATCCGGCGTTTGCGCATGAAAAAGAAAAGGTAGGGTCATTGCGAGTACTCTTTTAATCGGTATTTCATACCATTCTAAAAGCACAGCGCTGGGCAACATCCCCCCTTGATAAATAAAAATCACGTTATTTTTCAAGGGGAGATCACTATCGGTAGGAGGACGCGTAGGGCGTAGATAAAAACTAATTGAGCAACAAGCTATCGTCGGCCAACTCTTCGCCACGCACTTTAGAGAACATCTCGAGGAGATCTTTCACCTGCATCCCCTCTCGCTGCTCACCAGCGACATCCAGCACAATTTCACCTTGGTGCAGCATGACTGTGCGATCGCCACACGCCAACGCGTCTTTCATCGAGTGCGTCACCATCATAACGGTCAGGTTAAACTCTCTGACGATCCGTTTGGTGAGATCAATGATGAATGCCGCCATGCGGGGATCAAGTGCTGCTGTATGCTCATCAAGCAGTAACAGTTTGCTGTCTGACAATGTGGCCATCACAAGGCTTACTGCCTGACGTTGTCCGCCAGAAAGAAGACCAATACTGTCACCCAAACGATCTTCTAACCCTAGCCCCAAAATACTGATCCGCTCTTGGAACAGTTTGCGACGCTTTGCTGAGAGCGATAAGTGCCAACCTCGCTTTTTTCCACGCATGTACGCGAGCGCCATGTTTTCTTCAATGGTTAACGCGCCACAGGTGCCTGCAAGCGGGTCTTGGAACACCCGTGCACAAAGAGAGGCTCGTTGGTCAACCGTTTGTGATGTCACATCGACGTCATCGATCAATACTTTGCCGCCCACCATAGGCGTTTCACCTGTCACTGCGCCAAGTAAGGTCGATTTACCCGCCCCGTTAGAACCTATCACCGTCAAAAACTGATGCTCTGGTACTTCGAGCATGACACCACGTAGCGCACGATTTTCTAAAATGGTGCCTCGATTAAAGGTGACCTGAATATCTTCCAAACGAATCATAGCGCACCTCCTGACTTCTGTTTGCCACCACTCGCCCCTGAGTTAACGGGCTTTTTTATCACCATGTTGCCTTTTAGTTTGGGCGCAATCAACGCGATGGCAACCAGCACTGCGGTGACTAAATTGAGATCCGACGCTTGCAAACCAAACATGCCAGAACTTAGAGCAAAGGCCACCGCCAAACGGTAGAGCACTGAGCCGACGATGACCGCGACAACGGCAACCCAAATTTTTCGTCCCGGAATCAACGTTTGTCCCAAAATCACTGCAGCCAAACCCACTACTATGGTCCCGACACCCGACGTCACATCGGCAAAACTGTTGGTTTGCGCAAATAACGCACCAGCGAAACCGACAAAGCCATTCGACAGTGCAAGGCCAAAATAGGTGTAAAAAGAGGTACTACCACCTTGTGCGCGCACCATACGCGCGTTAACGCCTGTAGCACGTAAGCCTAAACCAAAATCACTGTTGAGCAGTCGCACCACCAGCCAAGAGGAGATCAAAACGAGAATACCGACCACCAGTGGACGGATGAACATGGGGTCACCCAAGCTTTCAAATGGGGTCAAAATGGTCTCTTCACCGAGTAACGCTAAGTTTGGTCGCCCCATAATACGAATGTTGATGGAGAACGCCGCAATCATGGTTAGGATGGAAGCCAAAAGATGAAGAATACCGCAACGCACCGCCAAAAAAGCGGTCACCCAACCAGTCATAGCACCAGCAAGAATGGCCATCCCGGTGGCTAACCATGGATTCACACCCGCAACGATGGCGGTGGCCGCAACCGCAGCACCCATCGGGAAACTGCCATCGACACTCAAATCCGGAAAGTCGAGAACCCTAAAGGTTAAGTACACCCCCAAGGCAACTAAGCCGTAAAGTAAGCCAATTTCTAGCGCACCGAAAAACGCAAAAGCAGACATAGCAACTCCTTTATTCTGCTCTAACAAAGGGCCGAATCTCCGTCGGCCCTAGATAGGATTTTATTTGACGTCTGTGGCTCGAGAAAGCACAGAGGCTGGAATAGTAATGCCTAGTTTTTCTGCCGTGCCCTGATTCACTACAAGATCGGATCCCGTAGCCACTTTCACGTCGAGCTTACCTGGTTCTTGACCTTCCAAGATCGCAGCAACGTAATCCGCCGTTTGCACGCCAACTTGGTAGTAATCGAAGCCTAAGCCTGCTATCGCCCCTTTCTCAACATAAGAAGTCGCACCACCAAATACCGGTTTTTTCGCTTGATTCGCCGCGACAATCATCCCTTCAATCGCACTGGCAACAGTGTTATCCGTTGGGGCGTAAATCACGTCAGATTTTGCAGCGATCGCTTGAGTAGCAGATTGCACATCAGCACTTTTTAGCGCTGTCGATTCCACCACTTTTAGGCCTTTTTCAGCGGCGCTTTTTTTCAATAGCTCAACCAAGGTAACCGCATTTGCTTCGCCTGGGTTGTACACCACACCAATCGCTTTGGCATTAGGCAATAGTTCTTTAATAAGGTCGACGTGCTGAGATACCGGTGAAAGATCGGAAAGACCAGTGACGTTTTTCCCCGGTTGCTCCATGGATTTCACCAGTTTTGCGCCAACCGGGTCAGTAACGGCAGTAAATACAACTGGAATAGAGCGCGTGGCCGAGACCAATGCTTGAGCCGTCGGGGTTGCGATGCCAACTAAGACATCCGGGTTTTCCCCCACAAACTGACGAGCAATTTGCACCGCAATCGCTGGATTGCCTTGCGCTGTTTTGTAATCAAACTCGAGGTTTTTGCCTTCGACATACCCTTTTGCTTTTAGTCCATCTAAAAGGCCTTGTCGTGTGGCATCAAGTGCCGGGTGTTCAACGATTTGTGAAACGGCAACTTTGGCAGTTTTTGCCATCACAGAATGGGAAGAAATTAAAGCAGCACCGGCAAGAACAGCCGTGGCGATCAGTTTTCCTGCTTTCATCTTGACTCCTTGAATTCAGCATAGGTTGGGATGTTGTGTGGTATCACGAAACCTCCACTCTAGACGAGCAAGGTTAAGCAATTATTTTTGTGCACTTTTTGTACATCTGAGTGACATTATTACCAGCAACTTCTCAATTAGGAAAGCAGGATTTAACAGAAACACAACAAAGTGAGAGATAAATGACGGTCACTCAGCAGATAAAAACAAAACGGGCAACCCGATTGGCTGCCCGTTAACGATCTTTTTGAACCAGTGGAAACTTAGAACCAACGCTCGAGTGCAGATTTATCTAAGTGACGGAAAGCGCGGTTTAAGGTATGCGCCAACTCTTTGTAACGAGGGCGGGATTTAAGCGGTTCTAGTGCCAAACCACTTTCGACGATTTTCTGATGCAACTCTCGATACCAAGTGGCCAGCGCGGGCGGCAATAGAGTGTTGGAGCGATGGCCTAACCACCACATTCCTTGCAAAGGCAAACTCAGTGCAAATAAAGCCATGACAATCGCTTGAGGCAGTGCTTGATAATTGTTGAACGCCATTTGAGTCAGGACGCTGATGGCTGCTATCGCTGGCATCACTTTAATGCCAAAACGCGTTGCTTTGATAATGCGTTGCTCAGGAAAGATGGCGCTCAGCTCTTTGCGCATCGGCCAAGTATCCATGTACTTTTGCCCATCTCTCAGACTGTGGGCAAGTCCGACTTTATTGTTCATACTGCTCTCTCACTAAAAATTAGTTGAAGACTTCAACTGAAAACGCAAAAAATTGATGAAAGTTAATATTCTTTCAAATTTTTTTTGTTATCATTGCCCATTATCGCTATCCTTCGCGAACCCTCAATCTCATTGTTGCCGTTATTTACAAATTAAGCAACTTTGAAGAGCCTCTGCAATGGATAGCGCTAGTGGTGATACGAATCACCACTTTCTCAAAAATACGGAAATTGAAAGTTTTTTGACCAAGATTAGTGCGCAGCTTTGGTTGCATCGTCTATTCTTGTGAATGATTTTTCATCCTTAACTGATCTTATATCAGACGAATAACAGGTAGTCACACATGTCTAAGCTAGTTTTAGTTTTAAACTGCGGTAGTTCTTCTCTTAAATTTGCTGTTGTTGATGCCGAGAATGGTGCAGAGCATCTTTCAGGTCTTGCTGAATGTCTTCACCTTCCTGAAGCTCGCATCAAGTGGAAACTTGATGGTAAGCACGAAGCTCAACTAGGTAACGGTGCAGCACACGAAGAAGCACTAGCGTTCATGGTAGAAACTATTCTTGCTTCTAAGCCAGAGCTTTCTGAAAACCTAGCTGCAATCGGTCACCGCGTCGTACACGGTGGTGAGCAGTTCACTCAATCAGCTCTAATCACTGACGAAGTTCTTAAAGGTATTGAAGATTGTGCAACGCTTGCTCCTCTTCACAACCCTGCGCACATCATTGGTATCAAAGCCGCTCAAAAGTCTTTCCCTGCACTGAAAAACGTTGCTGTGTTTGACACCGCTTTCCACCAAACAATGCCAGAAGAAGCGTACCTATACGCACTTCCATACAACCTATACAAAGAGCACGGCATCCGTCGTTACGGCATGCACGGCACTTCGCACCTATTCATCACGCGTGAAGTTGCAAACCTACTAAACAAGCCAGTTGAAGAAGTAAACATCATCAACTGTCACCTAGGTAACGGTGCATCTGTTTGTGCAGTGAAAAACGGCAAATCTGTTGATACTTCAATGGGTCTAACCCCACTTGAAGGTCTAGTAATGGGTACTCGTTGTGGTGACATCGATCCTGCGATCATCTTCCACCTACACGATGCGCTTGGCTACTCTGTTGAGAAAATCAACACGATGCTAACCAAAGAGTCTGGTCTTGCTGGTCTAACTGAAGTGACTTCTGACTGCCGTTTCGTTGAAGACAACTACGGTCAAAAAGAAGAAGCAACTCGTGCGATGGACGTATTCTGCCACCGCCTAGCGAAATACGTTGCTGGTTACACTGCCACTCTAGAAGGTCGTCTAGACGCAATCACTTTCACTGGTGGTATCGGTGAAAACTCTGCACCAATCCGTGAAATGGTTCTTAACCGCCTAGGCATCTTCGGTATCGAAGTGGACAGCGAAGCAAACCTAAAAGCACGTTTCGGCGGCGAAGGCGTTATCACAACAGCAAACAGCCGTATCCCAGCAATGGTTATCTCGACTAACGAAGAGCTAGTTATTGCAGAAGACACTGCTCGCCTAGCAGGTCTTTAATTGACTTCTCTGGCTAGCCTTCGGGCTAGCCAGATTTCTTTTTGATAAAGAATCTGGGGCTTCACTCCTATTGTTTGGTCCGCCAAACCATAAGCAGTAAAGCTTTAAATCCCCCAATAGTTAAAGGTACTTTCTCTGATGTCCCGTACTATTATGCTTATCCCTGCGAGTGCTGGTGTTGGTCTTACTAGCGTAAGCATGGGTATCCTTCGCGCCATGGAGCGCAAAGGTGTTAAAGTTTCTTTCTACAAGCCTATCGCACAACCACGTAGTGGCGGTGATCTGCCGGATCTTACCACTACCATCGTTCGTACCAACGTAGGTATGAAGATTGGCGAGCCATTGTTAATGTCTGTTGCTGAAAGCCTCATCGGTAACGACAACATGGACGAACTGCTAGAAACGGTTGTAGAACGTTACAACCAAATTAATAAAGATGCAGACGTTACGCTAATCGAAGGTCTTGTCCCTACTCGTAAGCACCCATTTGCTAACCAAGTGAACGCGGAAATCGCAGCAACACTTGGTGCTGAAATTGTTCTCGTGGCGACCCCAGGCACTGACAACCCAGCACAGCTAAAAGAGCGTATCGAAGTGGCTTGTTCAAACTTCGGTGGCACGAAAAACAAAAACATCTCTGGTGTTATCATCAACAAGCTAAACGCGCCAGTTGATGAAGCAGGCCGTACGCGTCCTGATCTATCAGAGATCTTCGATGACGCAGACAGCGCGAAACAAAACCAGCTAGAAGTGATGCAGATCTTCAACTCTAGCCCAATTCGCGTTCTAGGTTGTGTGCCATGGAGCATCAATCTGATTGCAACTCGTGCAATCGATATGGCGAAGCATCTGAAAGCAGAAGTGATCAACGAAGGCGACATCAATACTCGTCGTATCAAGAGCATCACCTTCTGTGCACGTTCTCTGCCACACATGATTGAGCACTTCAAGCCAGGCTCACTGCTTGTGACTTCAGCAGACCGTCCAGACGTTATCGTTGCGGCTTCTCTAGCGGCAATGAACGGCGTGGAAATCGGTGCGGTACTACTGACTGGCGGTTACGATATTCCTAAAGAGATCGAAAACCTATGTAAGCCAGCTTTTGAAACTGGTCTTCCTATTTTCAAAGCACAAGGTAACACTTGGCAGACTTCGCTCAATTTACAGAGCTTCAGCCTAGAAGTACCTGCAGACGATAAAGAGCGTATCGAGTTCATCAACGACCACGTTGCGGGTCACATCGATGGCAACTGGATTGAGTCAATGACGGAAGGTACTGAGCGTTCTCGTCGTCTAAGTCCTCCAGCATTCCGTTACCAGTTGACTGAGCTTGCTCGTAAAGCGGGTAAACGCATCGTTCTTCCTGAAGGTGACGAGCCACGTACTGTGAAAGCGGCAGCGATCTGTGCTGAACGCGGTATCGCAGAATGTGTGCTGCTAGGTAACCCTGAAGAGATCAAGCGCGTGGCAGCACAGCAAGGTGTTGAACTGGGCGCTGGCGTTAAGATCATCGATGCAGACGCGATTCGCGAAAACTACGTTGCTCGTCTTGTTGAGCTACGTGGCTCGAAAGGCATGACGGAAGTTGTCGCTCGTGAGAAGCTTCAAGATTCTGTGTTCCTAGGCACTATGATGCTTGAGAACAACGAAGTTGACGGTCTAGTATCTGGCGCGGTTCACACGACGGCAAACACCATCGTTCCTCCGTTCCAAATCATCAAGACTGCACCAAATGCGTCTATCGTATCTTCTGTATTCTTCATGCTTCTGCCTGATCAAGTACTGGTTTACGGTGACTGTGCGATCAACCCGGATCCAACGGCAGAACAGCTTGCAGAAATCGCGATTCAATCTGCGGATTCGGCAGCAGCCTTTGGCATCGACCCACGCGTAGCAATGATCTCTTACTCGACTGGTGAATCTGGTAAGGGTGCAGACGTTGATAAAGTACGTGAAGCGACCAAACTGGCTCAAGAGAAACGTCCTGATCTGATCATCGACGGTCCTCTGCAGTACGACGCAGCTATCATGGAAAACGTGGCAGCGTCTAAAGCGCCTAACTCTCCAGTAGCAGGTAAAGCGACTGTATTCGTATTCCCAGACCTCAACACGGGTAACACGACTTACAAAGCGGTACAACGTTCAGCAGACCTTGTTTCTATCGGTCCAATGCTGCAAGGTATGCGCAAGCCGGTAAACGACCTGTCTCGTGGTGCGCTAGTCGACGATATCGTCTACACCATCGCTCTAACTGCAATCCAAGCGACTCAAGATCAGCAATAATCCACTGAATCTTTTGCCTCTTGTCAGTAAGACTGAGCAGCGATAGAACGAAAAAGGGGTTGGCACTATGCCAACCCCTTTTGTTTTATGACTCATTCTGTTTTCTTACACACTCGCTTTAAGCTTCTGTTTCTACGTCTGCCACTGCCTCGCTATTCACAGCAGTAGTCTCCTTGGCGAACTCTTTTCTCAGGTGTTTTGCTGCAGACACCAAGTTTGCCAATGCGGCTTCGGTTTCTGGCCAGTTGCGTGTTTTCAATCCGCAGTCTGGGTTTACCCACAAACGCTCTACTGGGATCTTCTGCGCCGCTTTCTTCACGAGATCGACAATCCACTCTTCGCTTGGAATGTTTGGCGAATGGATATCATACACACCTGGGCCAATTTCATTCGGGTAGTTGAACTCTTCAAATGCTTTAAGCAGTTCCATGTTCGAGCGTGACGTTTCAATGGTAATCACATCCGCATCCAATGCCGCCACCGACTCAATGATTTCATTGAACTCGCTGTAACACATGTGAGTGTGGATCTGCGTTTCTGGCCTCGCACTCGCCGCTGAAATGCGAAACGCTTCGACTGCCCAATCTAGGTAGTTTTGATGATCACGTTTTTTCAGTGGCAGACCTTCACGAATTGCAGGTTCATCAATTTGAATGATGTTGATGCCTGCATCTTGCAGATCCGAGACTTCATCACGAAGCGCCAAAGCCAGTTGCTGGGCAATCGCTTTACGGCTGATGTCTTCACGTGGGAATGTCCAGCATAGAATTGTGACTGGGCCCGTCAGCATGCCTTTCATCTGTTTTGAAGTGAGCGACTGGGCGTAGGTAGACCAGCCCACCGTGATAGGCTGCTCGCGCTCAATATCCGCGACCACAATGGCCGGTTTCACACAGCGCGAGCCGTAGCTTTGCACCCAACCAAATTGCGTGGTTTGGAAGCCCGCCAGGTTTTCAGCAAAATACTCAACCATGTCGTTGCGTTCTGCTTCGCCGTGAACAAGCACGTCGAGATCGAGCGCTTCTTGGCGTTTGACCGCATCCGCTATGTGGCCTTTTAGCGCTTGTTCATACTCTGCTGAAGAAAGCTGACCGCTGCGATAGGCACTGCGCTGAACACGGATCTCGCTGGTTTGCGGGAAAGAACCAATGGTGGTGGTTGGCAATAGCGGCAACTGCAGCACCTCAGCTTGGTGTCGCGCACGCTCAGCATAAGGCACACTGCGCTGAGCAAGCTCTGCGGTAATAGCATTGACTCGTGACTGTACCGTTGCTTTGTGTACATGAGCAGCCGATTTGCGTGCTTGGATGGGCTGGCTGTACGCCTCACACTGTGCAATCGACGCCGCATCACCATCCAGCGCTTTACCAAGGAGCACCACTTCTGACACTTTTTGTTTCGCAAAAGCAAACCAACTACGCACTTCTGCAGACAAACCCGCTTCTAGCTCTAAATCCACCGGAGAATGCAGCAGCGAACATGAACTGGCGACCCAAAGGCGCTCGCCTAATGCCGCTTTCACGGGCAGCAGGCGCGCTAGCTGCGCTTTGACATCCGAGCGCCACACGTTACGACCGTTGACAACCCCAAGCGACAGCACCCAATTTTGCGGCAACTTAGCCAGCACCGCATCCAACTGCTCAGGTGCGGCAGAAAGGTCGACATGAAGGCCGTCCACTGAGAGCTCGACAATGCGATCAAGCGAATCAACAACAGAGTCAAAATAGGTGGTCAGCAGCACTTTTACATCGCTGCGGATCACTTGGTAAGCAAGCTTAAATGCATCAAGCCATGGCTTTTCCAACTCAAGTGCAAGAATAGGTTCATCAATTTGCACCCACTCAACACCTTGCTTGGCCAACTTGGCCAAAATCGCTTGGTAAGCGGTGAGCAAACGAGGTAACAGTGTTAAGCGGTCAAATCCGTCTTCAATTTCCTTCCCAAGGTAGAGGTAACTCAGTGGGCCAAGCAACACCGGTTTTACCTTGTGGCCAGCTTGTACGGCTTCGTTCACTTCTTCAAACAGTTGCGGCCAGCTGACTTCAAAGGTGTCCTCTTTACTGAACTCTGGCACGATGTAGTGATAGTTGGTGTTGAACCATTTCGTCATGTCTGACGCCGCCGCACCATGACACGCACAGCTCGATTGCGACTGACCACGGCCCACTCGGAACAAGGTATCCAAATCAGGGAAGCCATGACGATGGCGTTTTGGCACATGGCCAAGCAACAAGGTGGTGGTCAGAACATGGTCGTACCATGCGAAGTCCCCTGCAACGGCAAAGCTAAGCCCTGCTGAGGCTTGAGTTTGCCAGTTTTTGTGGCGCAGCTCCGCACCGACTTTTTTCAGCTCAGCTTGGTCGATTTCACCGCGCCAATATTTTTCTTGGGCAAATTTGAGTTCGCGTTTTTCGCCGATACGGGGATAGCCAAGGATATGCGTGGTCGTTGTCATGTCAAATTCCTTATTCTTTTATGCGTGATTTTTCTATGCTGGGATGATTATGCTGCTCGCAAACTGCTGCTGAGCGGATGCATGACATCTCGTCCGTTGCATCTCGTTCGCTTCATTCAACAAGATGTCTGGATGGCTAAACTATCTCGCTAACCTCGCGTTTCGACAATCTCCATTTATTCAACTTGTTTATTAGAAAAATTCATCATAAGAAAAGAAACATCAACCAAAATAAATAGACGTCTAGATGTTTACAGCTCCAAAAAAACTGGGTAAGTTAAAAAGGCTCATGTAACGAGCGATTGGTTGAGAGGGATTCATGATTGAGCTAAAACATTTAAAAACACTAACGTCATTGCGAGACACTGGCTCATTGACCGCTACGGCAACCTCACTGCATCTCACTCAATCGGCACTCTCCCATCAAATTAAAGATTTGGAAGCGCGCATTGGTGGTCAGCTCTTTTTACGCAAAACTCGCCCCGTCAAATTCACTTCAGAAGGGGAGATTTTGCTGCGCTTAGCCGACGAGATTTTGCCGAAGTTAGCCAGAGCAGAGAATGAGTTGGCGAGCTTAAAAGAAGACGTGAATGGCCGCTTACACATGGCGATTGAATGCCACTCCTGCTTTCAGTGGCTCATGCCTGCTCTGAAGGAATATCAGTTAACCTGGCCAAGCGTGACGCTCGATTTTTCCTCCGGTTTTGGCTTTGAGCCCCTACCCGCTTTGATGGCTGGCGAACTGGATTTGGTGATCACGTCCGATATTCAGCCTCGCTCTGAAGTGCATTACGAGCCACTGTTTGATTTTGAAATGCGCCTGATTACCGCCACCAACCATCCTCTTGCAAGCAAAGAGCGCTTACAACCTGACGATCTCGCCGATCAGACCATGTTGACTTATCCGGTACAAAAACAACGCTTAGACGTGGTGAAACACTTTTTGGCGCCCGCCGGTGTCGAGCCCGCTCGCTGGAAACAAGCAGACAACACACTGATGCTAGTGCAGATGGTTTCGGCTGGTTTGGGGGTTGCGGCTTTGCCCAACTGGGCGATCAGTGAGTTTTCCCGCCAAGGGCTGATCACCAGTATTCCATTAGGTAAAGGATTGTGGCGACGACTGTTTGCCGCGACACGCAATGCCGATAAAGACAAACGCTATCTTCAAGCCTTCTTTGCGACGGCGAGACAGCAATGCAAAAGCCATCTTGATGGCATCAAGATGGCTTAAGGGAATGGTCACTAGCGAGAGTATGATTTGAATTGGTTGGTAAGCGGATCGTATTGATAACCCAATACATCCAGTTTGCCGACCACTTGCTCAACGTCCATTTCGTACATGCTGACCAGCTCTTCAAAGCTGTCGCATTCCAGTCGTAACTTCTCGTTGACGATGCCCAGTAGAATAATGCTGTCTAAACGGGCGACGTTACTCAGATCCATGACTACGCTCCTTTGTTGGTACATCTCCATTAAGCGTAGTCACTATTTCAACGGGATAAAGTGAAGCGGGTCTAAATGTTTGAATGTTCGTCAGAGATGAGACTTATCCATTCACCACAAACAAAATCTGCATAGAGACGGTCGCAGCCACGACCATCACCCACGCGGTTGAAAGCTGGATCTTGCTGGCGGTTTTTCCGCTGAAAATGTGCCAACACCACACGACAATACCGCCAATGACCAGCGCAAGGCTGGTGAGAATCAAGGTTGTGGCTTGAGTCTGTGCTTGCTCATCAAAACCGGACGCAACAGCCAGCAACGAAAGCGCTAGGCCCATCGCCGCCACAATACCACTAAACGGCAAAATGCGGTGGAAGGCTTGCAAACGTGAGCGAGCAATCACTAACAACAAGTGCGCAAACGCCGCACCAAGCAGTACCACCATCATCACTGTCGCCACAGACGCGCCCCACATGGATTGCTTCATCGCCTGAATCGCAACAAACGAGACCGCTAAGCCATCGGCCAAGTAGAGAACCCAAAGTGGTCCTGCATCACGCGTTTTGCCGGTTTGTACTTTGGAATAGAAATAGAAAATGGCAAACACCACCAGAAAAGCCGCAATCTCAATTGAAGAGACCGCCATCCACATCAAACCAATCGCGGGCAAGAGTTTATGGATACGACCACGTTGACCTGGGCAAATATCGCCTTTAACCAAAACAAGAGTCAAAACAAGTTGTGCTCCTAGCAACATTGGAGCAAAAGAAGAGAGTAAAAACTGGATCATGATGAACAACATAATGCGACTAAAACTGGGCAGGCATGATACCCAAAGCTCTAGAGAACAGCAATTGATGTGCTTAAGATTGCCACATGCCTAACATCCCTGAGCAAAGTAACGCAGCACCTCTTTTTGCGTCACGACGCCCATGTATTTGCCCAACTCATCCAACACTATCCAAGGTAATGGCAACTCTTGAACGATCAACACGCCGATATCCACCGCTTTGGTCTGGTAGCTGATGCTCGAGAACTGAGTCTTCATCACCTGATTTAGCGTCCGTTTAGATAAAGTGAGATCTTTCATCGTTTCCAGTTTTGTGCCTAACGTAGCGGAAAGATGCAAGTTGAGCGTTTCACTATCGACAATACCGAGGCATTCATCATCATCCACAATCGGTATCACCGTAAGGGTGCCGGCATCCAAAAGCGCCTTTGCTTGCCCAACGGTATCTTGCGGCCCAAGCGTGCTTTGCGTCGCTAAAGAGAGCCTTAACACACTCCTATTGCGCACGCTCTCGTTACTCTCAAGGAAATCACTCAACTGAGATTGGTAGTTCCAAGCTAAGTGCAGTTGCTCCAGAGGTAGAGGTTTGGAGAAAAAGTAGCCTTGAATGAAATCGACCCCTAACCCACACAAGACTTCCAATTCCTGTTTGGTTTCCACTCCTTCGGCCACCACTTTCACGTTTAGGGTATGGGATAGCTCCGTGATCATTCGCACAATGTGGTACTTATGCGTACCTATACGAATATTGGTCACAAACTCTCTGTCGATTTTGAGCAAGTCAAAGTTGCAATCACTGAGGTAGGTGAACGAAGAATAACCCGTTCCGAAATCATCAATGGCGACACTAACGCCTAAGTGACGAATGCGTTTTATCAGTTCCGATTGGTTCGATTCGCTATCAAAATACGCGCTTTCCGTCAGTTCTATTGTCACGAGTTCCGGCGTATCGGCGTACATGCAAACCATCTGCTCCGCGTTTTGTAACACCTCTTCTGCACCTAACTTGGTGTTGAGTGAGCGATTGATGGTGATGCCAATCCGCTGGCCAAAACGTTGATGGATCGCCTTTAACCCTTCCAACGATTTCTTGCCTACTGTCCAATCCAGATCAGCGACCATTTCAAGATCTTCCGCAATGCCGACCATTTCTTGAGTATTTTGCCACTGACCATGTTTGTCTTTAAAACGGCACAGCGCTTCAAACTTAGCAATGTCCCACGTTACCGTATCAACGATGGGTTGATAGAACACCTCAACCGACTCTTCACGAATAGACCGCACCACCAACTCTTCCAGCTCTCGGCGTCGCAAAACTTCCCGGTGAATGGAGCCGTGGTAAAAGGTGATCATCCCCTTGTAAGCCCCTTCGTGGTTCAGCATCGCTTGTACCGCGTGTGACACCATCACTTTAGGGTTTTGTGTATCATGCCCCAGTATCGAGACACCCACTTTGCCGCGCAACACCGCATTTTGCACTTCCTCACCACTCAAATGGGTCAGCTGAGCGAAAAACTTACGGATGGTTTGATGAATGATTTGAACCTGATTCGGTCCTTGGCTTTTGTTGCATTCAATCGCCGCAACAAAGTGGTTGCCGCCTAAATAGCCCACGGTGCTACTGACGCGGTTTTTCTCTAAGCTTTCCGACAGACGTTGTTTCAGTTCATATTCATCACCTGCCGCGAAATTGGGCAAAAATGCCAGCACCATTAACAAGTCATCATTATTCGAGTCCATCCAGCGCACCGTCAGTTGCTGGGTAAACTGTTTTTCTGTGGGCAATTGTGTCAACAACTCCACACCACCATGCTCCATATCGGCCAGACGATAGAGGCGGTCAGAGAAATCAACATACAAACCAAGGTAATAGACTTTGTCGTCACAAGTGAGTTTTTGCAGCGTCAGTTCTTGCGGCACAATCGCACCACCAAAGGTACGAATAAGCACCACGCCTTGCCACAGCCCTTTGCTGTTTACCTCTTCAGAAATGCTTTGATAAAACTCATCGCTGTGTTTGCCTGAATCCAAAATCGACGCGCACTGCCCGACAATTTGATTGAGTTTGTAACCTGTGTGATTTTCGAAGTAGCGATTGCACAGCAAGATCTGTGTCGCGGCATCCGTGAGCAAAATGCCATGATGATCATTGTCGAACGCTTGGCGAAACAGCGTCGAAAACTCATTTCCTTTGCTATCGACACTAAACAGCTTGCGGATTTCCCCCGCTACGGCATTTTCCGCTTGGGGAACAAATCGAAACAGCACATAGTGACTGACCGAGTTGATACTAATCCAACAACGATAGCTGCCTGATTTTTTTGCTTGGCATGCTCGGTCGAGCAAGTTGAGCAATTGCAGTTTATCGATGGTAGTAAACGAAGACCAAAACAATGCGCTGACGTCATCACTCAGTCCGACACGCCAAAAATGACGAAATAATTCTTCGCTCACCTGCAAACAAGACTCACCGTGCTTCCAATGCCATTCATACGTTTCTAGACGAGCAGCACTGTCGCCAGAACTCGGATCCCCTCTGGTGCGTCGTAACATAGTTTTTCCTTAACGAATCTCACGCTAGCCACTGCGTTGACGTTAGTAAAAAACCTAGCCTCTTTAAAATTAGGTGATGGGGCGCGGTTACACCAGCCGATTTACATGATCTTCTCTTTTAAATATCGAAGTAATGAATGCATCTCTATGACTCCTTTGTAATGCCCACGTTCGTCGATCAGTATCCAAGGAAATGTTTCATTTTGGCTCATTATGCTAGGCAGCGCACTCAGACGAGTTTGCCAGTTCACTTCAGAAAAACCTAAAACCATGACTTGATTTACTCTTTTTTTCCAAATTGTTGCTTCCTTCATTGATTCTAAGTCCGTTCCCATTGCGGGCGTTAAGTGCAGATTCAACGCTTCTCTGTCAATAAATCCAACACAAACTCTTTCTGCAACAACAGGTAAAATGTTGAGTTCTTCTCTTTCAAAATACTCGTGAGCAAGAGAAATAGGGTCTCCAGGGTCCAGATGTGGCACATTCGGGGTAACGAGATGAAGCAGCCCCCCTCTTTCACCAAACTGTTTAGGAAATACAGTTAAGTCAAACTGACCAAACTCTTCACTTGAATCACTATTAAGCGCAAAAGGTTTAGAAAAGAAGTAGCCCTGAGCATAATCAACTCCGACTTGAACCATAAGCGTCAACTCATGCTCAGTTTCAACGCCTTCCGCCACAACTTTCAACCCAAGTTGATGTGAAAGTTCTGTCAGCGATTTAACAATACGAAACTGATTTGAATTGACTTGAATGTCTTTAATAAAAGCGCGATCTATCTTTAAAACATCAAAGTTGCATCGATTCAGATACTCAAAGGAAGAGTATCCAGTACCAAAATCATCGACGGCCAACGTAACACCTGCTTCACGTAACTCTCTCAGCCCATTGGCTTGTTGCTCTTCACTTTCAAAATAAGCATTTTCGGTGATCTCAACCGTCACCTTGCTCGGAGAGACTTGGCTCTCAACAATCATTTTCGCTGTTTGGCTAAGAATATGAGCGATGCTCGCAGAGGTATGAACTGAGCGATTAAAGGTAATCCCGACCTGATCGCCAAACGATTTCTGCAGCTCGGGCAGCGCATCTAGTGCTGTTTTCGCAACGGCAACATCCAGCTCTTCAATCAAGTCAAGGTCTTCTGCGATATTAATCAGTTCCTGCACCGATGTTTCGCAGCTTAACTCTTCTGGGAATCGACATAATGCTTCGAACTTCGAGACTTCCCATAAGTTCAAATCAATAATTGGCTGATAGAACACTTCTATTTTTTGCTTGAGAATCACATCAGTGAGTTTGATTTCAGTCGCTTTTTTTTGCTCTATCTGCTTGTGAATCGCTTGATCATAGAACGAGACGCGATGTTTGTGACCAGAATGCATTTCTAGCAACGCTTGATTGGCATGGGAGAACAAACTGCGTGGCGTTTTGGCATCAATACCGAGTACCGATATACCAATACTCCCTTGAGTCAAAGCGTTTGATATTTCATTTTCTGCCATTCGGAAGCTTGAGAAAAAACGCTTTATGGTCTGGTTGATCTGGCGAATATGTGCGATCTGTGTTTTCGAAAATTTTAAACACACGACAAATCTATCTGAACCCAGATAACCACATAAGGTTGCGCCTGAACCATTTTGTAAAAAACGGGCAAATTCTTTTTTTATCGCCGACGGGTTCTCTTCAACATACTTAGGTTGAATGGCAAGCATAATAAGGCCGACATCACTATTATTGCTTTGGCACAAGCCCTCTAGTTGATCAAGAAAGCGTTCTTTTCTCGGTAGTTGAGTAAGAAGGTCAATACCACCATTATCTTTGTCATTAATGCTATGTAATCGCTCTGAAAGGTTGGAACTGATACCGACATAGTATGCCCCTCCAACGCCATCACTGATCTTCTGAATCGTTAACTCCTGAGGAACATTGTCTCCCGAGTAGGTTCGAGTAAGGATTTCACCAGACCAATAATTGAGCTCTTTAAGTTGTTTCCATAAGTTCTGGTAGTACAAGTCAGAATGCTTTTCGGCATTAAAAATACTGGTTTTTAAACCAGTAATATCCTTTCTTTGATACCCAGTTGTATTTTCAAAATACTGATTACATACCAATATTCTGGTGTCCTCATCCGTAATCACCACGCCATGATGTGGATTTTCAAACAGAGAATAAAAGACTTCTGCCACTTGTATGCAGGACTCTATCGTTAAAAGCGGTGTGAGCGTACCAACTAAGGTCTGACTATTTTTTTTCTCTACGTAAAACTCAACAAAATGAACACGCTCTAATGGAGAGACAAGGCAACAACGGAATACTTGCGATTCACCACTCTTCATCACATGGCGAAAAGTATCAATCGCGATTTGCCGCTGGCTGGGTGCCAATCGCTTTAGCACTTCCTCTGCGTGCAAAATGTTTCTTTCAAGCCCAAATACGGTAACGAATGCGTTTTCATCAGCATGAAACTCTTTTGAATCCAGATTAAGCTGCCAATCGATTTCACCTAACTTAGGTAAAGAAAGGGGCTGAGTGCCATTTTGGTTCTCTGTTTGAATTGTTTTGCTATCCATAGCGTTAACCCCTATAAGCCACTTGTTTTATAAGTATAGTCTATGCAAAATGTCTCAACTTTGAAGTTAACTGAAAAACGCACTCGTTTTTATATCGAATCAAGCTCTTAATACCCTGCCAAAAACTTGGGTTATGTAGTGGTGGATAGTGGTCTCACAAGCCGCTATAATTCGCGCTCGCAAAATCTGAGGTTATTTTATGCACAGCGATATTACCCCTATCCATACCCACAAAAAATATTGGGCCGAATGTTTTGGCACCGCGCCTTTTCTGCCAACCTGCAGAAAAGAGATGGACGCATTGGGTTGGGATAGCTGTGACATTGTCCTAGTCACTGGCGATGCCTATGTCGACCATCCGAGTTTTGGTATGGCGATCATCGGTCGCTTGCTGGAAGCACAAGGCTTTCGCGTGGGCATCATTGCTCAACCACAGTGGCAAGACAAAACCGACTTCATGTCGCTGGGTAAACCAAACCTGTTTTTTGGTGTTACCTCAGGCAACATGGACTCGATGATCAACCGCTACACCTCAGACAAAAAATTACGTCACGATGACGCCTACACGCCAAACAATGAAGGCGGCAAGCGCCCAGACCGCGCCACTCTTGTTTACTCGCAGCGTTGTCGTGAAGCCTATAAAGACGTGCCTATCGTTTTAGGCGGCATTGAAGCTAGCTTACGCCGTGTTGCTCACTACGATTACTGGTCCGACAAAGTGCGTCGCTCTGTTTTGCTTGATGCCAAAGCAGACATTTTGTTGTTTGGTAACGCAGAACGTGCACTGGTGGAAGTGGCGCATCGTTTGGCTGAGGGCGAAGAGATCGCTCAAATGACCAACATTCGTGGCACCGCGGTTAACCTTGCGGCAGAGCCCGAAGGCTACACCATCATCGATTCCTCACGCATCGAGAAGCCACGTAAAGAAGCCTTTATTCCGCCAAATCCATACGAAGTGGAAACGCAGTGTGAAACCAAATCGGAAGAGCCCAAAGCGCAGCCGATCACCATTCGCCCTTCGCGTCACGACGCCGCAACCACGGCGGTGCGTTTGCCAAGTTTCGAGAAGCTACAAAACGACCGCATTCTTTATGCGCACGCCAGCCGTATCCTCCACTTGGAAACCAACCCTTATTCTGGCCGCGCACTGATCCAGCGTCACGGAAACCGCGAGCTTTGGGTAAACCAAGCGCCGATCCCGCTGACCACCGAAGAGATGGATTATGTGTTCGGCTTGCCATATGCGCGCGTTCCGCACCCGAAATATGGTAAGGCGAAGATTCCTGCCTATGACATGATCAAAACCTCAGTCAACATCATGCGTGGCTGTTTTGGTGGCTGTTCATTCTGCTCAATCACCGAGCACGAAGGACGCATCATCCAAAACCGTTCACAAGAGTCGATTTTGACCGAGCTGGCAGAAATCCGCGATAAAGTGCCTGGCTTTACAGGCACCATTTCTGACTTAGGCGGGCCAACGGCCAACATGTATCGTCTCGGTTGTAGCGATCCAAAAGCCGAAGCCAACTGTCGTCGCCCATCGTGTGTCTTCCCAGGTATCTGTCATAAACTCAATACCGATCATAAACACACCATCGACCTTTACCGCGCAGCGCGTCAGGTAGAGGGCGTGAAGAAGGTGATGATCGCCTCGGGCGTTCGTTATGATCTCGCGATTGAATCACCAGAATACGTCAAAGAGCTGGTCACACACCACGTTGGTGGTTACTTGAAAATTGCGCCTGAGCACACCGAAAAGGGCCCTCTCGACCTGATGATGAAGCCGGGTATGGGCACTTACGATCGCTTCAAAGAGATGTTTGATAAGTACAGCCAAGAAGCGGGCAAGAAGCAGTATCTGATCCCTTACTTCATCTCTGCTCACCCGGGCACGACCGATGAAGATATGCTGAACTTGGCACTGTGGCTGAAAAAGAACAATTACGAGTGCGATCAGGTACAGAACTTCTACCCATCGCCGATGTGTAACGCAACATCGATGTATTACTCTGAGACTAACCCGTTGAAGCGCGTTAAGTATAAGCAGCGTGAAGATGTGCCTGTCGCTAAAGGGGAACGTCAGCGTCGTCTGCACAAAGCACTGCTGCGCTACCACGATCCAGCCAACTGGCCGCAAATCCGAGAAGCACTGATCAGCATGGGTAAAAAGTATTTGATCGGTGATAAACCGGGCTGTTTGGTGCCTGCGGAAGATGTGGATGCTCGCACGCCAGCACAGCGTCGTAAATCAGGCCGCCATGGTGCCAACCGTTTTGCTACCAAACACACCAGCACCCAACCGGGTTTCCCAGGTGATAAACAGCGTCAAAATGGCGGAAAACCCGCCAATCCGGGGCAAGCGAAACGCAGTGGCGCCAAAACAGGTGGTCAGAACGTCACAAACAATGGCCAACGTAAGCAAAACCCTCGCGGTGGTAACTCACAACCTCAAGGCTCTCGACCAACCCAGAGTCGACAACGTTAAGCCGATAAAAAAACGCGCGCGAGCGCGTTTTTTTATCCCTAAAATATTCTGGTAAGTTGGACAACTCTTTCCATATCGATATTTTTATCAGTTTATTTTTGCACTTACCCAAATCCTCTCCATACTTTATTCAAAAAGCTTGCTCTTATTGGAGAGAGAATAATGCAACTCAAACTGTCCCACTCTTTATATTTAGGTTTTTCCATTATTGTCGCCACCACTTTGGCACTGGCTTTTATGGTTTGGTCTCTTGTCGACCAATCGGCAACCGTCTCACGAGAAATTGAATCTGATGATGTTCCTGGTGTTCTCGCTTACTTGAACGTACTTGACGAAGTGGGCGATCTGCAAACCAATGCATTGAAGTACATGAATGGGTCAACGGAAGAAGCAGCCGACTTCAAGCAAAATGCTGAAGAATTTAAGCACTATTATTCCATCTTACGTCCTTTGGAATCGAACAAAGCGAGTGACATCGAGAAGATGGATAAAATTTTATCATTAACGAATGACTATGTTGCTCAGGTCACAACCAATGTCTTCGGTAAATACTCTCCAGACCAAGAAAGAATGGCGAGAGATAAAATTGCCATGCTAAACAGAAATGTCGGAGCGCCTTTAGAAACCTTACTCGATACCGCAAAAGAACAAGAGTTTTCCGATGCCTACAACACCACCGATTTAGCGGAATCACTCAACGATGACTTACCCGGCGTGCGCTACTACCTTGAGTTAATCGATGAAGCGGGTGATATGCTTGCCTCACTCAACAGCTATATGATGGGCGAACCTGATGCACAAGCCGCATTTGCCAAGGATGCAAAGTCATTTTCCGAGTATTTGCAAGCACTCAAGCCATTAGAGCAGAAACCCAATGAACTAAGAGATATTAACCAAATAGAACAATACTATTTGGAAATCGTTAAAGTGGCTCAAGAGGTGTTCGATGGTTACAAACCAAGTGATAAGTTTGCAGCAATCGACTTACTAGGGCAATTGAAAAAATCACATATCAATGTCCTTGAAGATATTCTCGATGGCTCTTCTCAAGAAGAAAAAGATGACGCCGTATGGGCACTTGGTGTTTTAAATGACAACATGAATACGATCATAGTCTGGTTAAGTATTAATGTTGTCAGTGTAGTGATCATCGGTGCGTTTGTTGCTTGGTGGCTAACCAACAGCGTCAAAAAGCGGATCAATTTACTCGTGACGAAAGCAAGAGCGATTGCAGCAGGAAATTTATCCACTTCAGCGATTGCAGACAATAACGAAGACGAGTTAGGTGATCTCGCAAGCGCGATTGATGAAATGCAGATTTCGCTGCGCAATGTGATGTCTGATATAGCGTCTGTAGCAACAGAGGTCGCGAGCAACACACAAACCGTTGATGCCATGAGCCGAGAAGTAGCAAGTGGTATTCAAGAGCAAGCAGATAAAGCCACGTTGATCGCAAGTGCCGTTGAAGAGATGACGGTAACGGTTAAACAAGTCGCCGATCAAAGCCAAGAGGCCGCGGCAAGCGCTCGAGTCGCCGGAGAGGAAGCAACCAATGGTGGAAAATTGATGCAAGAAACGGTCAATGGCATGAATAGGATTTCCTCTGTGGTCAACGAAACGGCCGAAACCGTGGATAGCTTAGGTAAACGTGGGGAAGAAATTGGCAATGTGATTAAAGTGATTAACGACATTGCTGAACAAACTAACTTACTCGCGCTGAATGCAGCCATTGAAGCAGCAAGGGCGGGAGATCTTGGCCGCGGGTTTGCAGTCGTGGCGGATGAAGTGCGAGGCCTTGCTGAGCGCACCTCGAAAGCAACCGAAGAAGTGGGTGGTTTAATTACCTCGATTCAACATGAAACGCGCCAAGCGGTGGAACGGATGAGCGAAGGCACGCAACTTGTTGCCGAGGGAGTAAATCTTTCTAACTCTGCCGGGCAGGCTCTCACACAAATCGTTTCTCGAGCACAAGATGTCAACCACATGATTGAAATGATTGCCAACGCGGGCAACGAGCAAGCTACTGCCACCGCAGAAATGTCCCGCGATATCAGCACCATTAGCCAAATCGCAGACAACTCGGTCCGTTCCACTCAGGATGGTGCCAAAGCGGTCAACTTGTTGTACAAAAAAGTCGAAGAGCTTGAAGCCGTGGTTGCGCGCTTTAAACTCTGATTCTGGTTCACGCTAACTAAAAAGGATAAAGGCGCATCCGCGCCTTTATCTTTTTCGTTGTGCCGGTAACTAGTAACTAAATGTTGACCACATTGGGTGTTCGGTTAACGCAATCCACAGTGTGACTACCAGTCTATCCCTGCGGATCTCGTCAATGGAGTCAGGATAGGATTGATCAGTCCATTTGATGCTGCAGCACGTAGGCAATAAAATCGTCTTCAGTCAGTGGCTTGCTGAAGTAGAAGCCTTGAATGCAATCCACTTTTTTTGCTCGTGCATAAGCCAGCTGTTCACGGGTTTCTACCCCTTCGGCAACCACCGGCTTGTTAAGGTTCAACGCCAACGAGACTATCGAGTTAAACACCGTCTGCAGACGACTATCGTTGACCACTTCCGCCACAAATGCGCGATCAATTTTAATTTCATCAAAGCTCAGACGACAAAGATAACTCAAACTGGAAAAGCCGGTGCCAAAGTCATCTATGGAAATACGAAAGCCTAGTGTTTGCAGCTGCTCAAGCACTTGATTGACATAGTTGAAGTTATCTATCAAGGCAGACTCTGTTAACTCCAATTTAATCTGTGCTGGCGAGAGCCCCACTTTATTAATCTCTTGCTGAATTTCGTCAACAAAATCGACATTGAGAATCTCCACCACACTGATGTTGAGGGCAAACACCATCTTCAACGTATCGATACCTTGCTTTTCTAACGTTTTCACCACGCGGCTTAAACGTGACACGTTGAAGCGCGTTAACTGTTCAATCATGCGATTGAACGAGTTCTTCATAAATCTGCGTTACTTCGTAAATGGTGATGCAGTCAGGTAAAACAAATCTCTTCAGCGCCATCAAGCGACTCCCTGCATCTTGATTTCTTAGTCCATTAAAAAGCGCGATACGACGGACAACATCTGTTCTGGACGAAATGGCTTCACCAGCCACGCTTTTGCCCCCGCTTTCTTACATTCTTCCATCAGATATTGCTGCGTCTCGGTAGTGAGCATCACGATGGGCGTAAAACGGTACTTGGTGTGCTGCTTGACTTGTTTGATGAAGTCGATGCCGTTCATGTTTGGCATGTTGACGTCACTAATGATCAGATGGATTCGCTCGCCGTTTAAACGTTCCACCCCTTGCACGCCATCTTTTGCTTCAATGACGCTAAACCCAGCTCCCGTTAGCGCAATACTCACCACTTGTCTGAGTGACTCCGAATCATCGACGATTAAAATGTTTTTCTTCATTTATTTGCCCTGCTCATGAAACACAATGACCTCCCCTCCTTCTGCCCATGCAGAGGATGCGTTTTCGGTTCGATTCGCGATGTCATTGAGACGCTGTTGTAACTCAACGCAGTGTTGCTGCCATTGCTGTTCATTCAATGTCGGTGAAGCGTGTTGATATTGTTCTGAAAGGTCGAGCACCCCTTGCTGGAGTTGATGACAGGTGTCAGCAAACTGCAGCAAGGTAATCAGACGGTTTTGATGTGCTTGTATTTCGTCAATCTGTGTAGGATTTAATGAATAAGGTGGATTTAGCGAAACCAGCGGTGACGTACATTGATTAATTGTTGTTAGTAGCTCAGCCACTGCAATTTCAGAGAGATCGATCGAACGTTTAAGCTGCTGTTGTTGAAATGGGATCATCGAATGCCGTAACCACTGCAGCTGTTTTCCTTCTACGTCATGTTCTTTCCTATCCTGAGCAATCAGTACTGTGATGACCATCGAAGCGATAAGCGCACTCATCGCAGAAAGCAGGTTGAACCCAACCATCAGAGATATCACCAACCAATTTGCCAACGCTATCTTTGCCAACAATTTGAGATGCGCGGTCATAGTCCACCATTAAATTGATATGCTTATAAATAGCCTAGCGTATAAAAACTAGAGTGGCAGAAAATTTGCCTGCGGTGTCGATGGATGAGATGGTTAGGGAGTGCAATAAAGAAAGACTGCGAGATCAACTTAGATGCAAGAGACCTAGCAGCCTTGTCATTGGCGAAAATCAAACCGGTGTGTCGACTGTCGATAATTCCGCGAGTGCGCTTAAGGTTAGTGGCTTGTGGAAAAGGTAGCCCTGCAGACGATCGCAGCCTAACTGATGAAGACGAATCTGTTGTTCCACCGTTTCTACCCCTTCTGCCACCACCGCGATACGATTGGAATGGCCAATCGCCACGATGGTTTTAACCAAGCTTTCGCTTTGCTCGCTACTGAGCATGTTATTGACAAAAGAGCGATCAATTTTGATTTCACTGATAGGTAGAGCGTTGAGATAGCTGAGTGACGAGAAACCTGTGCCGAAATCATCAAGAGAAATGTGAAATCCCAAATGACGGAGTTCCTCTATGATGGGTTTGACATTATCTAGCTCTTCGATAAACACGTTTTCGGTCACTTCTAAGGTGATCAAACGACTATCCATATTAAATTCGCGCGTTACGCAATAGACGTCATTAACAAAGCCTTTCTGAATAAGCTGCTTCGGCGATATGTTAATTGACACCGGCAAGGTCCTACCTGTCATTTTCGATAACCACTTCATGTCAGAACAGGCTTTTCTCAACACAAAATCACCAATAGTCAATATTTGTCCTGAAAGCTCAGCAATACGGATAAACTTCAATGGCGAAACCGAACCTAAATAACCATTTGTCCAACGACACAATGCTTCAACGCTTTCTATTTCCCCAGTTCTAGGGTTCACTTGTGGCTGATAGTAAAGTTCAAGCTCTTCTCGCTCAATCGCGTACTTAAGCTCATCTTCCAACAAGAAATCATACTGAACCTGTTCATTGATGCTCTGGTCATAAAACATCACCTGTCCCTTGTGATGCATCTTCGAGCGGAACAAGACAATATCTGCATTGCCGATCAACTGCTCCGCATTGTCGCCATCTCTTGGATACATGGCGACACCGATACTGCATGAGGTGGACACTAATGCACCGTGCAAAATAAAATGTTCCCTTAACGAACTACGCACGCTTTCCGCCAGAACTTCCGCTTGTTGATGGTTCTCGATATCACCAAAGCAGAAAACAAATTCATCACCACCAAAACGGGCAACACTGTCGGTTGGACGCAATAGGCTACTAAACTTCTCCGCAACTTTAAGTAACAGCTCATCCCCCACTTTATGACCGTGTTGGTCATTGACCTTCTTAAAGTTATCGAGATCGACAAACATGACCGCAAGGTGCTTGCCCGTTTGCTGGCAACGCTTCATCCCCGTGACGATTTGTTCTTCCAGCAATGAACGATTTGGCAATTTGGTGAGTGAATCATGTTTCGCTTGGTACGAAAGCAGCTTCTGACTCTGTTCTAGTTTTTTGAAATCATGACGAATACGCTTCTGATATTGATTAAAACGTTTACCAATGTAGTGACTAACCGCGAGCGAAAGCGAGGCTAGGATAAATGCTAAAAGTAGACACAACGTTAAGATTTTAAACAACTCAGAACGGTTACGTTCTTTTAGTTCTCGAGCCTGTTTCGCTATAAACTTTTCAATTTCTGACAAATAGAGACCACCACCAATCACCCATCCCCATTCAGGCATGAGCTTGACGTAACTCATTTTCTCTCCATCAGCAACCTCTCTAGGAACATAGGCCGAGGTATAACGGACAAAGGCAGCGTTTGGCTGGTCGGTTTGACTCAGTTCATTGAGAAATAGCTGAACGAGATCTGGTTGATTGATGTTGACTAGACTCCGATCGATATGGGCGATCGTTTCCCCCTCTAAATTGAGGACAAAAATATAACCATTGCGATCAAAACGGAACTCAGACAGCCATTGGAGCATGCGTTTTTGAATGTAGGCTTCTACATCAACAACGTATTCCCCTGTACCGATAAACCAATCGTAGGGAGCAAAATGTTTCGCGTAGCCGACTTTTTGAAATTCCTCTTTGCCATAACCTGGCTTTTGAAACCACCAACTTAGGAAGGTCCCGCCATCCGTTGAGGCGCGTATCTTTTTAATCATATCTTGGGCGACAAAACTACCTTGGGCATCTTGCATTCCCAACACGGATGTTTGCTCTAACTCTGGACGTAAAGGGTGCATGATTGCGGTGCCATCCATCCGATAGATGAAATAATAACCTCGCCCTTCGTTGAAACGAACATCCCTTAGTGCGTCCATCACCAGTTGGATAACGTCACTTTGCGGAAGGTCGATGTTGGCATTGTAAATGCTTTGAACAATCTGATACGCCTCCAGAGTCCTCGCTTTGACAGACTCTTTAAGAAGAGGGAGGGCTTGACTACGCTCATATTCAAGCTGTTGGTAAACACTTTCTACTTGCCTAGCCACATCCGCTTTTTGACTGTCGGTAAAGTCCTGTCGCAGAATGTCCACCAGTTGATGTGTTCTAGTATTGTTGCCACTCACAACCATCACCACCAGCACCAACATAAAAATCGTGACAATACCTAGCGGAATGATGCGTATAAGCCGCAGTATTTTTTGATCTGAAATCGAATGCACGTTTCCTAACGCTCCAGCCTTAACGTTGTATGCAATAAGCCGATGAAGTATCCCTATCTCTTTCGTCTTAGTGTTGAGACTTTTTTCTCTAACGCTTAAAATCGCATCGGTTTATTTTCCAACTTATATTTTTTAGTTATTTTCTTTTAAGTCAATAACATCACACGTTATGAATATTGATAACAGTCCTATTACTCAACATTGCTACGCGGGTCATACCTTTTATCTAAAACGCGATGACTTGTTGCATTCTCATTTCACGGGTAATAAGGCCCGAAAATTCATGCAGTTATTATGCATGGATTTACCTCATGTCAATACATTGATCAGTTACGGCTCTGCCCAAGCCAACTCCCTGTATTCCCTCGCAGCACTCGCTCGCATTAAAAAGTGGCAACTCGAGTTTTATGTTGATCATCTTCCTGAATGGCTCATAGAACGCCCACAAGGCAACTATCGCGGTGCATTGGAGCTGGGTGCTAAGATCATCGAAGTCTCTAAGCTTGCGCCAACGTTTCATCCTCGCGACTACATTGATCATGTTCGTAAGCCTGATCCACACTGTTACGTTGTGCCTGAAGGTGGGCGCTTTGCGTTGGCAGAGGAAGGCATTAAACAACTTGCCCTTGAGCTGTTGGCTTGGTCTCGCTTTGAACCCAAGCAACAATTTGCCGTAGCATTACCCTCAGGTACGGGTACGACCGCCTTGTATCTGCACAAGTACCTCAAACCGCATAACATCGATGTTGTCACCTGTGCGTGTGTCGGTGGCGACGAGTACTTAACGTCACAATTTGCCGAACTCGGTGAACCAGATCATCCCACTATTCTTACACCAACAAACAAGCACCATTTTGGAAAACTCTACCAAGCAGACTATGAGATCTGGCAATCGCTGCTCAAGCAGACAGATATCGAATTTGATCTGCTTTATGATCCATTAATGTGGCGCTGCCTTTTGCCTTGGTTAGAACAACATCCAGATAAAACGTTACTCTATGTCCATCAAGGCGGATTGCTTGGCAATGAATCGATGCTGCCTCGTTATCAACGTAAATTCCCACCAAACGGTAATTAAACAGAGATGCCCCTCAAATTACTCACAAATGTTACAAAAATACGCTGTATACTTTACAGCAACTTAACCCCATCTCATTAGGGCATCTCGTTGGCAAAAATATTATTTTCGCAGTGGTTTCCTGGATTTGTCTCACTGAAACAGTACCAGAAAGAGTGGCTAGTCGATGACATTCGCTCAGCCTTTTCCGTTGTTGCCGTCGCGCTTCCCGTTGCGATCGCTTACGCACAATTAACAGGCGTCTCTGCTATTGTGGGACTTTACTCCTGTGTTCTACCTATGCTGGTTTACGCTTTGATGGGCACGTCTAAACAGCTCATTGTCGGCCCTGACGCTGCCACTTGTGCGGTGATTGCAGCGGTGGTGACACCTCTCGCTGCTGGTGACCCGACGAAACACTGGCAATTGGTTATGACCATGACGGCGATGACGGGAATTTGGTGTGTTTTGGCCAGCCGTCTGAAACTTGGCATCCTCGCGGACTTTCTCTCTCGCCCCATTTTGCTCGGCCTGCTCAACGGTGTCGCCTTAACCATTATTGTTGGCCAGTTTGCGAAAGTCGTCGGCTGGAAATATGAGCAGCGTTACCTACTGGAGCGTTTATGGGAAGCGCCCCAGCGTCTCGCAGATTTGCATTGGCCAACGTTACTCCTCAGCCTTGCAACTGTGGTGGTCTACTTACTGACCAAAAAATTCAAGCCAGCATGGCCTGCTGCTATGTTGGCAATTTTGGTTACCACGGCATCAGTATGGTTACTGCGTCTACAAGAAATAGGCGTATCAGTGGTGGGGATCACCCAAGGTGGATTTCCTAACTTTCAAACACCCGAGTTCGATCTCGGCGTCACGCGTGAGTTGGTCGTACCTGCGCTCAACCTCGCCATGGTCAGCTTTGTGAGTATGATGTTGACAGCACGAAGTTTCGCCGCCAAGAATGGCTATGATATCGATGCCGATAAAGAGTTTCGCGCGTTGGGGTTTGCCAATCTCGCTTCCGCATTTTCACAAGGTTTTGCCATCAGTGGCGCGGATTCTCGTACTGCAGTGAACGACGCAAACGGCGGTAAGTCTCAGTTGGTGTCAATCATTGCAGCGATTACCATTGCGATCATCGCAGTGTTTATCTATCAGCCGTTGCAGTTCATTCCTATAGCTTCACTCGGCGTTGTTTTGATTATCGCTTCGCTATCCCTACTGGATTTGAAAGGTATTTGGACGTTACGGAAACGTGATAAAGACGCTTTTTACCTCGCGGCGATCACCTTTGTTTCAGTGTTGGTGGTTGGCGTGATTCCCGGCATTACTTTGGCAGTGCTATTGGGTCTCTTCCAATTTTTGCGTATCGTTATGCGCCCGAGCGATCAACTCCTTGGCCTTGATGAAGAAGGCACCATTCGAACAGTAGACAGCACAGGAAAAGCCTCTCCAATTCCCGGAATGGTGATATATCGTTTCAACTCGCCACTCACCTACTTTAACGCCCCCTATTTCAAGCGTCGTCTTCTTGAGCACACCGAGCACAGCAAAGATATCGGGTGTGTTGTTGTAGACGCGGTATCGAGCTTTACCCACTTGGATTTAAGTGTGATGGCCACACTCTCGGACGTTCATGAAACTTTGAAAAAGCGAGGCATACGTTTAATACTCGCCGGCCGAAAACGAAGCCTTCGTCAATGGTGTGAGGTGTCCGGGATCAGTACCACTGAAGGGGGTATTTTACTGCGTGCCGATATGTACCTTGCGATAAAACTCAGTGGCTGCTATCTCAGTGCTGTAGGTGAAGGACAAGTTCCAAACGTGCAAAGAGAACCCGATCTGGAAGAACCACCTAAACCTATTCCGGAAGTCGCTTAATACAAAGACAAGACTTCCGATTTAACTCACCTTGGCACACAAATGAAAAACCCCAAACACAGTTTGGGGTTCCAGATAAATCGCTATATCAATCAATGCGTTTGGCTTTTCTTCCACACGACGAGCTCTATCCAAATCGCTTCTAGCTCGCTGATTTCCTCTTCAGTCAAAAGCGCCAAGGTTGACGTGGTGTGAGACGCTGCACTTGATTGCAGTGAATAAATTTGCGAATAAAAATCCTTTTTTAATTGCGTCTTAATTGTATCCACTCTGATTACCTATCAGTATCTCGCGATTAATTCATATAATTTTCAAAAATGATAACAGCTTGCATGATAATTGCACAATTAATTGCTTATTATGGAATAATTGTCACATTCTTTTTGTGTGAATATTTCGGATCGAAATAACAAAGAAAATGATCAAAATAACGACAGGAAAGATCCAAAGTAATAATGTACTGCTATTTATTGGCGGATTATATAACACCATATTGCCATATCGGCTGGTCATAAAGTCCACCACTTCTTGATCGCTTTTCCCATCATTTATTTGGCGATACACAATAAAACGCAGATCTCGCGCCACTTGCGCATTCGACTCAAGCAGATTCTGATTCTGGCATTGGGGGCAGCGCAATTCCTTGGATAAACGTATTGCTCTCTCTTGCAGCTCGACACTATGAAACTGAAACAAATCAACGTGATTAGAGCTTGTATTCTCGTTCTGTGCCTGACTAGAGAAAGAGACAAAAGCAATGAATAAGACAATCCATGTCGATAATAACGTTCTATTTAAAATACGTAGCAAAATGTTTATTCCACTGTTTTTGATCTAATTTACCTCGAAATTTGATCATTATTTCCCCATTAGGGTTTATTAAGTAGGTTTCCGGAGTGCCAATCACGCCAAAATCGATTGAGACGATCCCGTTTGGATCATAAATCACCTTGGAATAAGGGTTACCTTCACTTTCCAAATAGTCCAACGCTTCTCGCTTATTATCACGATAATTTAAGCCAATCACGTCAATACCCTGCTGTTTAAGCGACATAATAAACCTATGCTCATCTCGACAAATCCCACACCAAGATGCCCAAACGTTCATCACACGGTATTTTTCGGAAATAAGATCTTGCGTTGTGATCGTATTCGCCGAAAAAAGATCTTTTGCGTCAATATTGGGCAAGGGAATCACAGTGGCAGGCGTTGTGTGACCAGCATTTTGTCGTTCAATGCCCAATACGGCGGTAAACGTAACGATACCGACAATGCTCACCAATACAAGCAACTTAATAACTTTGTTGTTCACAGTAGCGCTCCACCCTAACGCGTTGCTGAACTGGCTGCAATGCAGTGGCCACCGCAGCAACAACCATCAAACCGCCTAGCCAGATCCACCAAATGTAAGCACGGTATTGGATCTTCAACGCATAGGCTTTGGGCCCGACTTTCTCACCCAGAGTCAGGTAGTAATCTCCATGCCAAAAAGACTTGATAGCGGGCTCTGTCATGTTCATAACCCTCACCGGATAATGCCGTCTTTCAGGCAACAATTGAAATTGCCTATCGGCAAGGATGAGTGAGACCGACGCTCGCTCTGCGGTATAGTTTGGTCCAATGGACCAGTCAATACCCTGATAACGAATGGAAAAGCCATCGAACTGATGGTACGAGTTAGGTTCCACACGAACATTTCGTTCAAACGAATGTTGGGCATTCATCATCGCGCCCAGGCACACCAATGCAATACCAATATGAGCAAGCACCATTGGCAGTTTTTGTCGCCTCTTCGTTGGTGGCATAACAAACAATAACCGAAAGTGGCTGGCAATCACCCAGGTCGTAACACACCAGAACAACAAAGTCATTGGCACCCATACCTGCACTTGCAGCACATAGAGCATGGCACCGAGTACAGCGGAGACCACAAACTCCGTCAAAACGCGTTTGCGGCGCTGAAACAGGCCTTGCTGCCATTTTAGTAGCGGCCCCCACCCCATTGCTAGCAGCCCTAAGAGGCTTAATGGCGCAATCATCGTATTGAAATACGGAGCGCCCACTGAGATGCTCCCAAGCCGCAGCAGCTCATAAATCATTGGGTAGAAGGTGCCAAGGAACACGGTACTGGTTGCGATCAGTAACAATCCCATCGCCACCAGCGTAAGGTATTGGCGACTTAGCCAATGGGTAATGCCTTTAGCGCGAATGCGATCACTTTTGAGGATCAATAACGCAAAAGTGAGTAAAAAAATGAACGCCATGACCAGCAAAAGAACAATACCTTTGGTTGGATCCACGGCAAACGCATGTACCGATGTCAAAATCCCCGAGCGGACAATAAAAGTACCGAGAACACTGAAACCGAAGGTCAAAAACGCGAGCATATAGCTGGATTTATTGACCCCACCTTGCCGCTTTGATTGAACAAGTGTGTGTAACAAGGCGGTTGCTGTTAACCAAGGTAGCAAAGAGGCATTTTCAACCGGATCCCAGAACCACCAACCTCCCCAGCCTAGTTCATTGTATGCCCACCAAGAGCCGACAATAATGCCTAAGGTGAGAAAGCCCCACGCAACCATCGCCCAGTCACGGCCTGCCTGAAACCAATGATGGATGGCCGATGGCTGTAACAACGCCGCTACGCCCAACGCTAGGATAGAAGCGAAACCGACATAACCAAGGTACAGTAGAGGAGGATGCAAAATGAGCCCAACATCTTGCAACATTGGGTTGAGATCGCGTCCATCACTGGCCAGTGATGGCGCGTACTCGAATGGGTTCGAGGTTAACAGAGTAAACCAGGCGAAAATGGCGGTAAGCACGAGCATTACCGCAATATAATCCGCTTTATACTGCGATGAGAACTCATCACGAGATCGAATCAAGCAAGCCCACAAACTTAAGGTGACGACCCAAAACAGCATCGAGCCTTGATGTCCTCCCCAACTTGCCGCAATTTTAAAGATCACGGGTAATTGGCTGTTGGAATGGCTTGCCACATAAGCCAATGCGAAATCATCGGCAACAAAAGCAAGAATCAGATACAACAAGGAAAAAGCAGAGCTGAGCGCCACTAAATACCCACAACCCAACATTAATGCGAGGGGTGTTTGCTTCGATAACAGTCGATTCATGGCATGCAATATCACTGCGAAGCTACTGCCGACTGCCGCAAAAATCAGGCAAATTAGGCCCAGTTCTGCCTCCATCTATACTCCTTAATTAGACAACCGTCATCTGGCCAGCGTACAAAATAAACGTACGCAGCATCAAAACGCCAACCATGCTAAGTGTCGTGACCACAAAAATATAAGCATGTTTATGCCTCACTTCGGCTGGTACTAACCAGTTGAGTGTCAGCGGTAGCAACATACCAATCAGCACCACACCAACCCAAAACCACTGCGCCCAAAATCCACCAGAGATAGCATTCCAAGCCGCCATTTCTGCTTGTCCACCCGCAAAGATCAACCCAGTAAAGAAGGTGACCAATACAAACAACTCAAACAAGACCACAGGACGCTCAAAACCATGTACCCAACTGACACTTGGATCTTTCACTGACTCTTTAAACACCAAAATACCGAACATCAAACACGCGGCAGCGCCTGAAGACAAACTGGAGAAAAGAAACAGCAGTGGCAACACCGGATTATTGAGCATCGGATAGGTTTTCAATGCAGACAGGAGGAAACCCGTATAAGCTGCGAGCACTAACGCCAAAAAGGCTAAGAACCACTCGATGCTGTTTTCAAAACGCTTGAACCAGGTCAACAAGCCATCAACAAAGGTCAACTTATCACCGAGAAAATCAACGATCGTTTTCTGAAAGATAATCCCAATCCAAACAAACAACACAGCCATGTACACTTGGAAGAGAATAACCCCCATCGACATAACGGAAGTTGGATTGTAGAAAATCATGATCTTCCAAAACTCAAGAGGTTTGGTTAAGTGGAAAATCAAGATCGTTAAACCCGAAATGATGCCAAACGGCGCCAGCCAAGCCATCGCTTTCATGATGCCATTTTGTGCTGGATCGCCGACAATCACCTTGCGTTTTAAGTACACAGTGATCATCACCGCTCCTGCAGACATACCGGCAAGGAAAAGATAGATCGCAATGATCCAGTCCCAGACCAGAGAATCAAAGTGGAATGCAGATTCAAATCCGTTCATGCTACACCTCCCCTTTTTGATGTGGGATTTTGAATAATTTGGGTTTCGTGCCTAAGTGCACTTTATCTCGGTAATAGACCTTGTCAGTCAATACTCGATTCACGTCACTTTGCGGATCATTTAAATCACCAAAAATCAGTGCCTTAGTTGGACAAGATTCCACACAGGCGGGTAGTTTGCCTTGAGCCAAATTGGTGTCACGACAGAAATTGCATTTGTCGGCCGAGTGATCCACTGGGTTAAAGAAGCGCACTTGATAGGGACACGCGGCAAGGCAATAGCCGCAACCGACACATTTTTCTTTGTGTACATCCACGATGCCGGTTTTTTCATCTTTGTACGCCGCACCGGTAGGACACACGTAAACACAAGGTGGGTTTTCACAGTGTTGGCAAGATTTACGGGTGAAACGGTAATCGACATTCGGGTACTCACCGTGCGGCTCACTGCGTATGATCTCCAATCGACTCACACCTTCAGGAACCTTATTCACTTCTCGGCAGGCATCGGTACAAGCCGTACATCCGATACAGGCGGTCTCGTCGTGGATCATGCCATAACGAGTTGCTTGGCCCTTATCCTCTTCCGCAAATGCTAAGCGCCCAGTCACCATAGAAGTGCCAGCAATGCCCGTTGTCATGATCAACGCGCCACCACCAGCAAGGAAATTTCGTCTTGAACAACTCATATTACCTCTCCTCTTCTTTCTGGTTAAAGTCAGAGTGGCAATCCACACACATCTTAATTTTCTCTTTACGCTCCAAACCCAACACTTTGGCTTTATTGGCATGAACATCATGACAATTCGAGCAAGTTAGATTTTTCGCGTGCACATCATGGGTCCAGCTATCTGCTTGTAGATACTGAGGTTGGTGACAGTCGGTACAAGCGCTGTTGGCTTTCAGAATAGCACTGGTGTCCATGAACACTTTTTCCGTACCTTGTTTAGATTGCGCAGAAGAGTATTTAGTAACAAGGGGGGCGCCCTCTCGATGGTCTGGTCCAATGTTGTTGTGACACTCCGTACAATTCACTTCTCGGCCGAGTATTTTATGCGCATCTTCACCATGAGAACCGGACAACGTTTCCTTCGAGTCCTTATGACATTGAACGCATTTGTAATCAGGGTCACGGATCAGTTCGACTTGGAATCGCGACGAGTCAGTGGCTTCTGTGGCTACAGAAGTGTCTGCTATCGCTGAGAATGAATAGCCATAGAAAGAGAATGCGAGAATAGATTTCAGCATTATGACTATGGCCAATTTTATATTGCCCATTTTATCCTTTCCTTATCCAAATAATAATTGAGAATCATTTTCAATTATTTCTCTGGTGATAAATTAATTCCTTCGAAATAACAAAATTATTCCAAATGACATCAATTCTTATTTCGGAAAAGCCACAACGCTATACCTAAAGATAATCATACAACTACTACTCTTTAGTAGTACCTAATATTTGCTTAAAAAGAGATATTAATCACCCTATTTACTCTTTGTTGTTAAGCTAACTGTTTGAGTTAAAAAACAATAGAACTACCCCTTTAGGGGTATATTGAATTTATCGTGACAGCGGTCACCTGCCTAAATTGATCTAAGACAATGAATATATTTTCGCCAATTCTTTTCTAAATGTTACTGACCTAATATAAATATCAGATCTCCAATTCTTATTTGGATATAGCAAACTCACAACGCTGCTAATTAAAACGAATATGGAGATAACACCGTGAGCATAAAACACTGGATGGCTTCCTCAGTCTCAGTGACTGCCCTTGTGATGACAGCATTGCTGAATATCACTGCAGTCTCTGCAGAAGAAAAAGGACTGGTTGATCCGCGTAACGACGCGTTTGAACAAAATCACCCCGATCAATATCACAGCTGGAAACAAACTTCCGAAAGCGTTGAAATCGAAGATGCCTTAGCAGAAGACCCGAATATGGTGATTCTTTGGGCAGGCTATGGCTTTGCCAAAGATTACAATAAGGCTCGTGGTCACTATTACGCGCTCGATGATGTAAGACAAACGCTTCGTACTGGCGCACCACAAGATGCAAACTCAGGCCCAATGCCGATGGCTTGCTGGAGCTGTAAGAGCCCAGATGTTGCCCGTGTGATCGACGAACGTGGTGAAGATGGCTACTTCGAAGGCAAATGGGCTCGTTTAGGTACTGAAATTGCTAACCCTATTGGCTGTGCTGACTGTCACGATACCCGTAGCGAAAAGTTCAAAAATGGCGAACCCGAGCTAGCGCTGACACGCCCTTATGTAGAACGCGCTTTCCAAGCGATCAACAAACCGTTTGAGCAGCAATCTCGCTTAGATAAACAAGCATCAGTTTGTGCTCAGTGCCACGTTGAATACTACTTCACTGGCCCAACCAAAGCCGTCAAATTCCCTTGGGATATGGGTACTGGCGTACAACAAATGGAAGAGTATTATGACGCTCTAGGCTTTGCTGACTGGACGCATGCGGTTTCTAAAGCACCCATGTTAAAAGCGCAGCACCCCGGTTTTGAAACCTGGCGGGACGGTATTCATGGCAAAAATAAAGTGGTTTGTGTTGATTGCCATATGCCAAAAGTGAAGAAAGAAGATGGCACCGTCTACACTGATCACAAAGTCGGTAATCCTTTCGATCGTTTCGAAGATACTTGTGCGCAGTGCCATACCCAGAGCAAAGATCAGCTGCGTGAGATTGTCTCTACCCGCAAAGCACAAGTACTAAACATGAAGTTGACTGCTGAAAAACAAATCGTTGCGGCTCACTTTGAAGCGGGAGCAGCGTGGAAAGCTGGCGCTACTGAAGAAGAAATGAAGCCGATTTTGCAAGATATTCGTCATGCTCAATGGCGTTGGGACTATGCAATCGCATCACACGGCGTCCATATGCACGCACCTGAAGTAGCACTTGAAGTGTTAGGTACAGCAGTGGATCGCGCAGCAGATGCCAGAACCAAACTTGTTCGTCTCCTTGCCAAAAAAGGCATCACCGAACCAGTTCAAATTCCAGACATTTCCAGCAAAGCCGCGGCACAAAAAGCGCTCGGTATGGATATGGAGAAAATGAACGCCGAGAAACAACACTTCTTAAAAACCGTTGTGCCTGACTGGGATAAAGCCGCAGCAGAACGTGAGTCTAAATACTAGCCAAAGTACAATTAACCAAAAACGTCAGCCTGAAGGCTGACGTTTTTATTTATCGATTGTTGCTTATTCTGGTTTGAACATTTCAAGCAACCCTGCGGCGTAAAAAGTTTCTGTCTGGATATGCGCAATCATGAAAATCAAAAGAATCAACGAAAATCCATAGTTAAAACGATTGGTTACTTTGACTTTCGTAACCTCACATCCGTTACTGGCTGCTTTTAATCCAACTAAAACAAACGGATAAGCAATGAGCATTGCCATAATGATCGTAAGATAGGTTGAGAGTAATTCCATCCTGGTCACCTCCCTATAAGAATACTTCCATATATACCTTAAACAGTACCCTAGCAGCTTAGCGTTACAGTTCGCGTTCAGGCCATCTGTTTAAACACAGCAAACTCTTTGCTTAGAGTGAGTAAGCCAAACAACAACGTTTCTGACGCTTGTGCCAAGGAGTTACCTGAGGAGGATAGCAGAGTTGGTTAGGAAAATGGTCATATGGCAGCACTCAGTTTCAAAAATACCGAAACGCATCCCATGTTTGGCAACATTTACTTGAACAACGCTAATTAATGTATTGCTTAGCCACAATACGCTTAACGAGTTGAAGTTTGCATCAATGCCTTGGCTTGATCAATGGAACGGATAACCGATTCTCTGTCCAATTTAGGATCATTAGAATCCAGCAAATAGGTCCATGTATCAATCGCTTGCTGAAAACGAAAAGAGATAAAATGATCATTCGCGAGCAGCGATAAGGCGGCTTCATTGTAAGGTTCAAGTTGTAAGGCTTGCTCAAGCAAAAGGCTTACCTCACCACTCATTTGCTGAGATCCAAGGTAGTACAATGCGGTTGCTTTTGCCGCAAGTTGAGTAGAGGAAGGGTGCTCGGTCAGCTGTATTGCATAGTCGAAACAGATCAAAGCAGCATCCAACTCTTTATTGAGCAGATACCCTTGCCCAAGTTGAAACCACAACCCCGCATCATTCGGATTCTCTTTTAATTGAACTTGCAGTTGCGCCATCAAATCCTCTGCCGTCATGCTCTTGAACATCGCATTTTCTGGCTTTGGTTCAGGACGGGGGCTCTGCAGTACACCATAGGTAATTACAGCGCCGATCATCGTTAATAAGCTAAGTAAATACCATTGTTTCGCTGCCCATTTCGCGGCCGCCATCCAGATACTGATCAAAAAAAACAGCATCATAATTATCGCGATAATTAACCAGCTATCCATATGATTATCCTTTAGAAAATGAGCGGTCAGCTTAGCAAACTTTTTAAGCAACTGCTTTGACCCATTGCCAACTTCCTATCGACAAAAATGAAAAAAAGCCAGATAGTTTGCACTATCTGGCTTTGTTATGTCGTTGCTAAGCAAGATTACTCTTGCTCGGCTGCGTCATCGTTGTCTGCTTGAGGATCTTGTGCCTGAGATACTTGCTCAGTCGCTTCCGTTGCGTCCGCTTCTTCGCCTTCTGGCAACTCAGTTTCTTCAACTTCATCAATGCGCTGTAAGCCCACAACCGATTCGTCTTCTGCAGTACGGATCAGGGTGACACCTTGAGTGTTACGACCCACTTGGCTCACTTCCGCCACACGAGTACGTACTAGTGTACCAGCGTCCGTGATCATCATGAATTCGTCACCGTCTTCAACTTGAACCGCGCCAACAACACTACCGTTACGCTCAGAAACCTTAATAGACACAACACCCTGAGTGCCGCGGCCTTTGGTTGGGTACTCTGAAAGCACAGTACGTTTACCGTAACCGTTTTCAGTCACAGTAAGGACATCGCCGTCATTCTTCGGTACGATCAGTGACACAACTTGATCGCCATCAGCGAGTTTCATACCACGAACACCTGCCGCGGTACGGCCCATAGGACGCACGCCTTTGAACTTGATCTCTGGCTGACCGTTCTCATCAAGAACTGGGTTACCATTTTCATCCAGTACTGGGCTCTCTTCTGCTTCTTTGAAGCGCACCACTTTACCAAATTTAGAGAACAGCATGATTTCGCTTTCGCCGTCAGTGATATCAACACCAATCAGCGAATCTTCATCACGTAGGTTCACAGCGATAAGACCATTTGCACGAACGTTGGAGAATTGATCAAGTGAGGTCTTCTTCACCGTACCATCGCCAGTTGCCATGAAGATAAACTTGTCAGCACTGAACTCTGTTACCGGTAGAATAGCCGTAATACGTTCGTTTTCTTCCAGCGGTAGTAGGTTCACAATTGGCTTACCACGAGCCGTGCGGCTTGCGAGAGGCAATTGGTATACTTTCATGCGGTAAGTCTTACCACGCGTTGAGAACAACAAAATGTTGTCGTGCGTGTTCGCGACCAATAGACGTTCGATGTAATCTTCATCTTTCATCTTGGTTGCGCTCTTACCCTTACCACCACGACGCTGTGCTTCGTAGTCGCTTAGAATTTGATACTTAACATAACCTTCGTGAGACAGTGTAACAACGACGTCTTCACGAGCGATCAACTCTTCCAAATCGATATCGTGAGTCGCAGCGGTGATCTCTGTACGACGTACATCGCCAAAGGTATCACGAACTGATTGAAGCTCTTCACGAATCACTTCCATCAAACGTTCAGTGCTTGCAAGGATATGCATCAACTCTTTGATTTCGTCTAATAGCGCTTTGTACTCGTCTAGGATCTTCTCGTGCTCTAGACCTGTCAGTTTATGTAGGCGTAGATCAAGGATCGCTTGCGCTTGGGTTTCCGTTAGGAAGTACTGACCATCACGGATGCCATATTGAGGTTCAAGCCAATCTGGACGAGCAGCATCTGTACCCGCACTTTCAAGCATGGCAGCCACGTTGCCAAGATCCCAACCACGAGCCACTAAGCCCGCTTTCGCTTCTGCCGGGGTCGCTGCGTTGCGGATCAGTTCGATGATTTCATCGATGTTCGCAAGAGCCAGCGCCAACGCTTCAAGGATATGGGCACGATCGCGAGCTTTCTTCAGTTCGAAGATAGTACGACGAGTGACCACTTCACGACGGTGATCAACGAAGCACTTCAACATCTCTTTCAAGTTGAATAACTTTGGCTGGCCATTATCAAGCGCAACCATGTTGATGCCGAAAGTCGTTTGCAGCTGAGTTTGGGCGTAAAGGTTGTTTAGAACCACTTCACCCACTGCGTCGCGCTTACATTCAATCACAATGCGCATACCGTCTTTGTCCGACTCGTCGCGCAGTGCACTGATGCCTTCTACTTTCTTATCTTTCACTAGCTCAGCGATCTTTTCGATCAAACGAGCTTTGTTCACTTGATATGGGATCTCAGTAACGATGATGGTTTCTTTGCCATTCTTCTCGACTTCGATTTCCGCTTTTGAACGCATGTAGATTTTGCCGCGACCAGTTTTGTACGCGTCAATAATGCCTTTACGTCCGCTAATCAAAGCAGCCGTAGGGAAATCTGGACCAGGAATGTAATCCATCAGCTCATCAATCGTGATGGCTTCGTTATTGATGTATGCAAGGCAGCCATCAATCACTTCCGTCAAGTTGTGCGGAGGAATGTTGGTCGCCATACCTACTGCGATACCGGAAGAACCGTTGACCAGCAGGTTTGGAATTTTCGTAGGAAGAACCGCAGGGATCTGTTCTGTACCGTCATAGTTTGGTACATAATCCACGGTTTCTTTATCTAGGTCAGCCAAAAGCTCGTGGGCGATTTTCGCCATGCGAACTTCGGTATAACGCATTGCTGCCGCGGAGTCACCATCGATCGAACCAAAGTTACCTTGGCCATCGACCAGCATGTAACGTAGCGAGAACGGTTGTGCCATACGTACGATGGTGTCGTATACCGCACTATCACCATGAGGGTGATATTTACCGATTACGTCGCCGACGACACGGGCAGATTTTTTATATGGTTTATTCCAGTCGTTGCCTAGTACATTCATCGCGTAAAGCACGCGGCGGTGTACTGGTTTTAGGCCATCACGCACATCCGGAAGAGCACGACCCACGATTACGGACATCGCGTAGTCAAGGTAAGAACCTCTTAGCTCATCTTCAATGTTTACGGGCGTGATCTCTTTAGCTAGATCGCTCATAGAGCCATTATCCCTCTATTTTCTGATCGTATGTACAATACGTGTAAGGTGCAAAAATATAACACACAATTCCCTAGTTCGGCATCACTTTCCCCGCCCTTTTATCAGGTTGTGACCTCGGTTGAGAATCAATCGCAGAGAAATTGCACATTTTTTGTCTATGCTGCTGATAAAGGGTGTAATTTTGACCAGTTCAGCACAAAAAGTCGTTTCTCTATGGAGGAAAAAAGTGAAGGCGTTATAATGCCGTCCTATTTTCAAGGAAGCAGAATCATCCAGAGCAGCGCTTATGACTAAAACACAAAACGTTGACCCAAACGAAATCAAAAAATTCGAAGACATGGCTTCTCGCTGGTGGGACTTGGAAGGTGAGTTTAAGCCACTTCACCAAATCAACCCGTTGCGTCTGGATTACGTACTGTCAAAAGCAGATGGTTTATTTGGCAAGAAAGTGCTCGATGTCGGCTGCGGCGGTGGCATCTTAGCCGAAAGCATGGCAAAAGAAGGCGCTATTGTAACGGGATTGGACATGGGCAAAGAACCCCTTGAGGTTGCTCGCCTGCATGCGCTTGAAACGGGTACCAAACTCACGTACATCCAAAGCACCATTGAAGATCACGCTGCTGAAAATGGGCAAATGTATGATGTTGTGACATGCATGGAAATGCTAGAGCACGTTCCCGACCCACTGTCTGTGATTCGTTCTTGTGCCGCACTGGTTAAGCCTGGTGGTCACGTGTTCTTTTCTACCTTAAATCGCAATATCAAATCGTATCTGTTTGCGATTGTTGGCGCCGAGAAACTCCTGAAAATCGTTCCCGAAGGGACACACGACCATAACAAGTTTATCCGTCCTTCTGAACTGATTAAGATGATCGACCAAACCGATTTGTGTGAACAAGGCATCACTGGGTTGCACTACAACCCTCTGAGCGACACCTACAAATTAGGGCACAATGTTGATGTCAATTACATCGTTCACACTCAGAAGTTTTAAAGTAAAGTGAATGTTATTTTTAAAGGCAGTAGCACAAAACTACTGCCTTTTTTAGCTAAAGCATGCACGTTTTTTGTGCTGGCGATTCCATTTTAATCACGCCGTTTTTCGCATACAAAAGCGCATAAAGATCAAGAAAAATATTTTCGTTTGCGGTTAAGAATAAACCAATCCAAAAAACACACTTTTCTTCATCCAAGTGTGCTCTTTTCTCATCGGTAAGTGTCTACTTACAGTTTTTTGTAATTTTGCAAGTTATCCACAAGTCATCCAGAGACTGTGCCTTGAAAACCGATGCCAATAGCACTATCTTGTAACCCGAAAACAATAGTACCCCTATATGTTGTGTTTGAACTACAATATGTAGATAGACTTTGATCACAAAGCCACGAAGAAATTTACAGTCGTTTCAATAGAAACACTCAAAAATAAGGCTTTTATCAGTTTTGTTAGGGAAAGAAAGCAGAATGAACCAACAACTTACCGTCACTAAGCGTGATGGCCGTAAAGAAAACATCGACCTAGAGAAGCTCCATCGAGTAATTACTTGGGCTGCCGAAGGCCTAAATAACGTCTCCGTTTCACAAGTAGAACTGCGCGCTCACATTCAGTTTTATGACGGCATCACGACAAGCGATATCCACGAGACTATCATCAAATCTGCTGCTGACTTGATTTCTGAAGAGACGCCAGATTACCAATATTTGGCGGCTCGTCTTGCGGTCTTCCACTTGCGTAAAAAAGCATATGGTCAATATGAGCCACCAACGCTGTACGATCACGTTGCACGCCTCGTTGATATGGGCAAATACGACAAGCATATCCTTGAAGATTACACCAAAGCAGAGCTCGATGAACTGGATGCGTACCTTGATCACAAACGTGATCTCGATTTCTCTTATGCGGCAGTAAAGCAGCTGGAAGGTAAGTATTTCGTACAAAACCGCGTAAGTGGCCAAATCTACGAAAGTGCACAGTTCCTGTACATTTTGGTAGCTGCTTGCCTATTTGCAAAATACTCAAAAGAGACGCGTCTAGATTACGTTAAGCGCTTCTATGATGCGACATCGACCTTTAAGATTTCGCTACCAACGCCAATCATGTCTGGTGTGCGTACACCGACTCGTCAGTTCAGCTCATGCGTTCTGATTGAATGTGGTGACAGCTTGGATTCGATTAATGCGACAGCAAGCTCTATCGTACGTTACGTTTCTCAACGTGCGGGTATCGGTATCAACGCTGGTCGTATTCGTGCTTTGGGGTCTGAAATTCGCGGTGGTGAAGCGTTCCACACGGGTTGTATTCCGTTCTACAAGTACTTCCAAACTGCCGTAAAATGCTGTTCTCAAGGTGGCGTCCGTGGCGGTGCAGCAACGGTGTTCTACCCAATGTGGCACGGCGAAGCTCGCTCACTCATGGTACTGAAAAACAACCGTGGCGTTGAAGAAAACCGTGTCCGCCACATGGATTACGGTGTTCAGTTGAACAAACTGATGTACCAACGTCTGGTTGAAGGCGGTAACATCACGCTGTTCTCTCCGTCAGATGTACCTGGGCTTTACGATGCGTTCTTCGAGAACCAAGCGGAATTTGAACGTCTGTATGTGAAATACGAAAACGATCCGTCAATTAAGAAAGAGACGGTAAAAGCGCTAGAGATGTTTACCTTGCTCATGCAAGAGCGTGCGTCTACTGGCCGTATTTACATTCAGAACGTGGACCACTGTAATACACACAGCCCGTTTGATGCGGAAGTGGCACCAGTTCGCCAATCAAACTTGTGTCTGGAAATTGCGCTGCCAACCAAACCGCTTGCGAACGTTGAAGATGATTCAGGCGAAATCGCGCTCTGTACCTTGTCTGCTTTCAACCTTGGTGCAATCAACACACTTGACGATCTAAAAGAGTTGTCGGAATTGGTGGTGCGTGCTCTGGATGCACTGCTTGATTATCAAGATTACCCACTACCAGCGGCGTACAAATCAACGATGAACCGTCGTACTTTGGGTGTGGGTGTGATCAACTACGCTTACTACCTTGCCAAACACGGTGTGAAATACTCAGATGGCAGTGCCAATGGTTTGACTCACCGTACGTTTGAAGCGATTCAGTACTACCTATTGAAAGCGTCGGTTGAATTGGCGAAAGAACAAGGTAAGTGCCCACTGTTCCACGAAACCAACTATGCAAAAGGCTTAATGCCGATCGACACGTACAAGAAAGACATCGATTTGATCTGTGATGAACCCCTTCATTACGACTGGGATGCACTGCGTGCTGAGATCATGGAACATGGTCTACGTAACTCGACACTCACCGCGCTAATGCCTTCTGAGACCTCTTCTCAGATTTCTAACGCGACGAACGGTATCGAGCCACCACGTGGTTATGTGTCGGTCAAAGCATCGAAAGACGGTATTTTGAAGCAGGTTGTGCCTGACTTCATCGAGTTGAAGAACAACTATGAGCTGTTGTGGAACATCGGCTCAAACGATGGCTACCTACATCTTGTTGGTATTATGCAGAAGTTCGTTGACCAAGCCATTTCGGCAAACACGAACTATGATCCTGCTCGTTATGAGAGCGGCAAAGTACCAATGAAGAAGCTGCTTCAAGATTTGCTCACCGCGTACAAGTTTGGCGTAAAAACGCTTTACTACCATAACACCCGTGATGGCGCGAAAGATGAGCAAAAAGACGCAGTTCAACCACAAGATGACGATTGTGCAGGCGGCGGTTGTAAGATTTAATCTTCCCCACTCATAATCGAAACCAATACAGACTATCGAATGCCTCCCCTGTAGGGGAGGTTAAAAGGAATTGAGGCATCATGGCTTACAGTACTTTTAACCAAACTAAAAATGACCAGCTCAAAGAACCGATGTTCTTGGGCCAATCGGTTAACGTTGCACGTTACGACCAGCAAAAGTTCGAGATCTTTGAAAAGCTGATCGAGAAACAATTGTCTTTCTTCTGGCGCCCAGAAGAAGTCGACGTGTCAAGCGATCGCATTGACTACAACAAACTGCCTGATCATGAGAAGCACATCTTCATCTCAAACTTGAAGTACCAAACGCTGCTTGATTCGATCCAAGGCCGTAGCCCGAACGTGGCACTGCTTCCGTTAGTTTCTCTTCCTGAGCTAGAGACATGGATTGAAACTTGGTCTTTCTCTGAAACGATTCACTCTCGTTCTTACACGCACATCATTCGTAATATCGTCAATGATCCAAGTGTCGTGTTTGATGACATCGTCGAAAACGAACACATTCTTAAGCGTGCGAAAGACATCGCGCACTACTACGATGATTTGATTCAATTGACCAACGACTACCACCGCTTTGGCGAAGGTGAGCACGTGGTGAATGGCGAAACCATTAAAGTTAGCCTGTATGAACTGAAGAAAAAACTCTACTTGTGCCTGATGTCCGTTAACGCGCTCGAAGCCATTCGCTTCTACGTGAGCTTTGCATGTTCATTTGCTTTCGCAGAGCGTGAGCTTATGGAAGGCAACGCAAAAATCATCAAGCTGATCGCTCGTGATGAGGCCCTGCACCTTAACGGCACTCAGCACATGATCAACCTACTGCGCAATGGTCAAGATGACTTCTCCTTCATGCAAATTGCAGAAGAAGCGAAGCAACAGTGTTTTGATCTGTTCAAAGAAGCGGCTGAGCAAGAGAAGGAATGGGCAGAATACCTATTCAAAGATGGCTCAATGATTGGCCTGAATAAAGACATTCTTTGTCAGTACGTTGAATACATTACCAACATTCGTATGCAAGCTGTTGGCCTTCCAGTGGCGTATCCGAATGCAACCTCGAATCCAATTCCTTGGATCAATGCTTGGTTGTCTTCTGACAACGTGCAAGTGGCACCACAAGAAGCGGAAATTTCCTCTTACTTGGTAGGCCAAATTGACAACGAAGTTCACTCTGACGATTTTGAGGGCTTTGAACTCTAATGTCAAAAATCCGCATCAACAAACTACGCAGCATTGAATCCAATCGATCCAACACCATTTTGGAAACGATGGAACAAGCAGGGTTGCAACCAGAATATAACTGTCGTGACGGGCACTGTGGTGCATGTCGTTGCAAGCTTGAGTCTGGCGAAGTGGAGTATGTGGGTTTTGCCATGGCCTATACGCAGGGCAATGAGATTTTGCCGTGTATCTGCCGCGCGAAAACAGATGTGGTATTGAGTGACGTCAATTATGTCCTAAAAGAAAAACGTGCTTAGTCTTTTTTGACCAAGAAACAAAGAGCCAGCAAAAATATGCTGGCTCTTTTTCTTTCTGTGTGGACGTGTGAACAAAAACAAATCGCGCTTAACTCACCATATTTATTTCACTAGACTGCTCGGTACAAACATTTCTTTGACTTTCGTGACGGAAAAATAGTCCCCAAACATGGGTTTCTTCTCTAAATAACGACGCAATACATCCACCGCGACCGTGCTGATCACCTTATTCGCTTCCTTTCGCGCATACTCACGATTTAACTCTAGCACCATCCCCCACTCACCACCGTGCGATGATAAAGCCACAGAGAATTGTTTTCCGTTGAGTTTACCGGTCACCAAAGCAAGGTCTGTCGCGCATTTTTCACGCGTCGCACCCGCTAAAGCAAAAGCTGCAGCAAGCGGATTACTGTGATCGATGGTCTCACTGCCTTTGGCCGAAAGCACCCAGCCATGACCACTCTGCTCCGCAATATTCTGCTCAGATTGCAGCCAACTGGTTAAGTAACCATAGCTGCTCTGCTCTGCCGTCGCTAAAGTTAAGTCTTTCTCTTTCAACATATGGCCAATGTGTTCTAGCATCGGCTCGTCCACGCTCACTACGTTACTTTCCAGTAATTTGTAGATCAATTGCATCACTTTGACGCGCTCATCAAGGGCATCTTTTGGTCCAAACAATTTCACTTCAATAAATGGCAAACTTGAGCGGTAACCTAACTCGTAGCCTTGTGGCAATTTCAGTGCGTCTAACTTGTCAGAAATTCCCGACTCAGACAGCCCAAACGTATACAACCGGCTACATTGATACGCTTCATTGTTTGGCCACTGGACTTTGAGATCCGGCAAAATCTGCGTTTCCACCATGACTTTAAATTCACGTGGAACACCCGGCGTGAAATAGAACAGGGCATCATTGATGTGCATCTTGAAGCCGCAAGCCGTACCGATCGGGTTGTCTACAATTTCGGCTGTTTCAGGCAACATGGCTTGCTTGAGGTTGCTGTCTGGCATAGGGCGATTGCGCTCACGGTACATCTCTTCCATGCGAGTTAACCACGCTTTAAACAGCACAATTTTGCATTCGGCGGCTTTGGCTGCCGCTGCCGCACTCATATCATCCGTGGTTGGCCCTAAGCCACCATTAACGATGACCACATCATTGTTAAAGCTCAGCATAAGTAGCTCTTCGACCAAGGCATTCATTTGATCCCCGACCGTCGAACGCTTAGTCAGGGCAAAACCTTGCTCATACATCACGCTTGAAAGCCAAGCAGCATTGGTATCGACAATGTCACCGTGAAGGACTTCTTCACCCGTACTCAACATAGCAATTTTCACGAATCAAGTTCCTTAAAATATGTAGCCTTACTCTCTCTTGGAGCAGTTCAGCTTGAGTTAGACCGAACTTATATGCCAATTGTTTCGGCTAAATGACGGATTACTGTTCCCATATCCCCGACTTTAAGGGATAATTGTGAACTTGATCATCTAACCACAATGTGGAGACCCTTTGTGTCAAAGCAAATCTTAAAAACTACAGTTTTAAGCGGACTCATCCTGAGCGCTTCTGCATCTGCTTCCGAACAATATGACTTCAGTAAGCACATAGATTTTTCTTACACCACAAACTGTCTTCAAGAGTACTGCGCTAACGACAACCTGTATAGTTACAAGTCTACTCCGATGCTATCTTTAGATGAATCGAACAACGAGTTGAATCTAGACGCAGGTAAGCAACCTAAGCACTACATTGTCCCGCAAGATAAAGACTGGGACTATTTGATGGGCCAAACTTACACAATCCTTGGTCTGAGTGTCGCGACAGTTGGTCTGATGACCTTACTGCCTGAGAGTATCACCAAGTGGGATGACGAAGCGCGCAACCTTAGCAATTTAGGTTCAAAATGGAAAGACAATGTATCAGATGGCCCTATTTGGGACAGAGACGAGCATTTCTTAAACTATGTCATGCACCCATATTTTGGTGGTGTCTACTACACTGCTGCACGCCACGCCGGATACAATGAGTTCGAATCGTTTCTCTACTCTTCTGTTATGTCTGCCTTTTTTTGGGAATATGGCGTCGAAGCGTTTGCCGAAATTCCATCTTGGCAGGACCTTTTCATCACACCATTCTTCGGTGCGGTAGTCGGTGAAATCATGCTCGAAACTGAGCAGAACATTATCGCCAATGGTGGTGAAGTGCTCGGCTCAGCGACCATGGGTGATGTTTCCTTGTTTTTCCTCAACCCTGTAGGCCATATTCATTATTGGGTCACTGATGCGTGGGGAGGAAGTGCCGAAGTGAATTTCGTCTCTAACCCTTGGTTTGGCAATCAAGATGCCGCAAAGTTTGCTTTAGACTCAGGCTACGCATACGACAATCAGTTCTACGGATTTGATTTCAAAGTCACATTTTAAGCCACTTCTTACATAGAGCGACCATCCGGTCGCTTTTTTGTGTCCGAGGATTGAATTTGTCACTCCACTTTAAGGATTAATTAAAAAACTTGACCTTAGTCAAACCTAGCCAGCATCGATAGCTTCTACACTGAACACAGAAAGATTATTTCTTTGAATCAACAAGTTGCTTGATGTGCTAGGGGGAAGTTATGAACAGTCTATTCATCGTTAATTTCGTTGGCAGAGCCTCGCCAACAACAATCAAACAGTTAGCGGCGATCACTCATGAAAATGGGGGAAAATGGCTCATCAGTAAGGTTAACTTCATTGAAGACCAAGTGGCCGCAGTGATTAAAATTGACATGCCATCACAGCACGTTCAAACCGTTAAAGATGCCTTCAGCTCTCACCCAGATTTGATTGTTCAGTTTGTTGATTCAGATTCAACTGCTCACGACAAAGAAACCATCTTCCAACTTCGTCTCGACTCGAATGATCGTGCCGGTATTGTCAATGAGATTACTCACGTGCTTGACAATCAAGGCATCAGCATTCTTGATATGGACTGCCAACGCGTATTCATTGCTGGCGGTGGTGGTGTAAGCTCGAGTTTATTTACCGCTAATATGGCGATTAAATTACCTGTCGAGCTTGACATAGAAGACGTCGCCAACGAGCTAGAATCCTTGAGTGAAGACACTCGCGTGATTATCGAGTCTTAACAAACAAAAAGAGCAGCCAACTGGCTGCTCTCCTCTATTATCTTATCTATATAACCGGACTTACTGTACCGACCATAGAGATAATGTACGCTTGAAGTCTTCGTAACCAAACTCGTTGAGTTTCTGAATCTCACCATTGGTGCGTTCACAGTATACGGAAGGCATCTTCAAACCGTTGAACCAGTTCAGTTTCACCATGGTGTAACCTGCACTATCAAGAATGTGCAGACGCTGGCCAACTTGCAGAGGCTGGTCAAACTTAGCCACACAGAATTGGTCACCAGCCAAACATGAACAAGAACCAATCACGTACTCATGTTCACCATTTTCTGATGCTTCAAGCACTGATGCTGGTTCTTTGTAGATCAGCGTATCAAGGCGGTGTGCTTCTGTTGCTGAATCCACAATCGCCGTTTTCATGCCGTTTTCAACCAAATCCACCACCGTCACAACCAAATCGGTTGTTTTAGTGATGATTGCTTCACCTGGCTCTAAATACATCTGTACGCCGTGCTTCTCAGAGAACGCTTTCAGCGCTAGACCCAGCTTTTCTACATCGTAACCTGGCCACGTGAAGAACACGCCTCCACCCATGCTGACCCAATCAAGTTTGTTGAGATAAGCACCGAAACGCTCAGAGATGGAATCCAGTAGCGCGATGAAGGCGTCCACATCTTTGTTCTCACAGTTCATGTGGAACATCACGCCATTAATGCTATCAAATACCGCCGGATCAATATGATCAGCCTGTACACCTAAGCGTGAGAATTGGCGAGCAGGGTTTGCCAAATCTTGGTTTGCGTAACTCACACCCGGGTTCAAACGCAGACCGACAGACGCTTTGCCTTCAACGATATGACGGTGCGCAGCTAACTGAGACTGTGAGTTGAAAATGATTTTATCGCACAGATCCGCGACTTCACGAACATCATCTTCGCTATAACCCACACTGTAAGCGTGTGTTTCGCCACCAAACTTTTCATAACCTAGCTTCACTTCGAACGGGCCTGAGCTCGTCGTACCGTCTAGGTAAGGTTTGATGATGTCGAATACACCCCAAGTAGAGAAGCACTTCAGTGCCAATACCAATTTAACCCCAGAAATTTCTTTTAACTGCTTAGCAATCTCTAGGTTTTGGATCAACTTTGCTTCGTCAATCATGAAAAATGGTGTTTTCAATTGCTCTTTGTTCATATTTATCATCACTTTAACTGAACAAAGCCGGTGCAACGCACCGGCTTGAAGATAGGACTGAATAATACAGCGAAAGGCTTACTTCAGTGTATGAATCGTTGGTTGACCAGGAGCTAGCTCTAGCACATCCCAATCCAAGCCGATAGCTGGCATGGTTTCTAGGAACGGATCTGGATCCAACTGTTCCATGTTGAATACGCCAGCCTCAGCCCAAGCACCGCGGAAATACTGCAGTGCAGCAGTAATCGCAGGAACACCTGTGGTGTAGGCAATTGCTTGGTGCTCGACGTCTTTGTAAGCGACTTCGTGGTCTGCGTTATTGTAGATAAACACGCTACGCTCTTTGCCGTCTTTCTTACCTTGAACCCAAGTACCGATACACGTTAAACCGGTGTAACCTGGAGCCAAAGACGTTGGATCTGGCAGCATCGCTTTCAATACTTGCAGAGGCTGAACCACCGTACCGTCATGGAGTGTTAGTGGCTCTGGACTCAACAAACCAATGTCACGCATGCAGTTGAAGTAGTTTAGGTAACGATCACCAAAGCCCATCCAGAATTCAATGCGCTTAGCAGGAATGAACTCTTTCAGCGAGCGAACTTCATCGTGCGCCATTGAGTACACTTTGAAGTTGCCACATTTCGGGAAATCAAACTCTAGCATACGAGTGTGGCAAGGAACGCGCTTCCACTCTTCATTTTCCCAGTAGAAAGAATCCCCTTGGATTTCCAATAGGTTCGTCTCTGGGTCAAAGTTGGTTGCAAATTTCTTACCGTGATCGCCTGCGTTGATGTCCATCACGTCAATGGTGTCGATCTCATCAAATAGGTGCTTCACTGCATACGCAGCGAAAACAGAAACAACACCAGGATCGAAACCTGCACCAAGGATACCCGTGATGCCCGCTTCTTCGAACTTAGCACGGTATTTCCATTGCTCGTCATAAGCTTCTGGTACTTGCTGACCTTCACTACATAGATCAACCGCTACCGATGTATCTAGGTAAGACACTTTCGCTTGGTAACACGCTTCCATAATGGTCAGGTTTACCCAAGGAGGACCTGCATTGATAACCAAATCAGGTTTTACTTCCTTAATTAGTGCAACCAGCGAGTCCACATCGTCAGCATTCACAGCACGAGCTTCAAGTTTCTTACTTGAATCTTTCAGGTTGTTACGACCATGAATCGACTCAATGATCTTTTCACACTTGTCTAAAGTGCGAGAAGCGATAGTAATGTCACCTAGAACATCGTTGTTTTGTGCTGCTTTGTGTGCAATTACCCAGCCTACGCCGCCTGCACCAATTTGTAAAATTGCCATAGTTTTCCGTTACCTTTATTGCGCTAGCTCAGCCGCTAGAGTGTTGATTTTAGATAGTAAAGATTCAAAATCTGACATCTTCAGACATGGGTTAAGAATCGTGAATTTCAGCGCTGTTTTGCCATCTACGATTGTTTCACCCAGGACTGCCACACCGCGAGTCAGTGCCTCCAGTCTCAGCGTTTTATTCAACTCATCCAGATCCGAACCTAGAGTGGAACGGAACAAGACAGTGGATAGTGAAGGTTCAGCCAATAGCTCGAAGCCTTCTGTATTACGCACTAAGTCCGCCACCTCAAGTGTTTGACCTAGAATGTGGTCGTACATCGCGCCTAGCGCTTTCGGACCTACGTTTTGCATCGTCATGAAAACTTTCAAAGCGTCAAAACGTTTAGTGGTTGCGATCGATTTGTCCACCAAGTTTGGCAGTTCGTCGTGTTCGCGGTTTAAGTAATCGGCATGGTGCAACAAGAACTTGAAGTTCTGCTTGTCGTTAACAAGCACAGCACCACAACTGATTGTTTGATAGAACAGTTTGTGGAAATCAACACTCACTGATTGCGCACGCTCCACGCCTTTCAAGCGCGCTTTCTGACTGCTCAGAATCAGAGCACCACCGTAAGCACCGTCAACGTGCATCCACAGATCGTGTTTTTCTGCCACGTCCGCGATGGTGTTCAAATCGTCAATCGCACCGTGGTCTGTCGTACCTGCTGTACCCACGACAGCAAATGGGATCAAACCTTCAGCTTTCGCCTGCTCTACCGCGGCTTCCAGCTTAGTCACATCCATTGTGCCATTTGAGTGTGCATCGATGGTCATAACGGCTTTTTCGCCCAAGCCCATCCAAGAAGCGGATTTTTGCACTGTGAAGTGCGACTTCTTAGAACAGATAATGCGCAGTTTGTCAGCGTAATCTGGAAGACCAAGCTTCTGGATTGAGTGACCACTCAACTTGTCTGCAATCCAATCACGAGCCAGCATTAGGCCCATTTGGTTGCTTTGAGTACCGCCACTGGTGAAGATACCGTCTGCTTTCGCACCCAACTCATACTTGTCGCACAGCCAGTTAATTACTTTCTGTTCAACGTAAGTAGCTGATGAAGATTGATCCCATGAATCCATTGATTGGTTCAGTGCCGCGATCATTGCTTCTGCAGCCACCGCTGGCATTAGTGGTGGCGTGTGCAAATGCGCGATACAGTCAGGGTGCTGAGTAAAGATAGAGTTCTTAACAACGAGCTCTGTTGTTTCGTCGATGATCTCTTTTAGAGGCGCGTTTTTGTTGTCTAGATCAACCGCGTAAATCGCAGATTCTAACGCTTTCGGATCCATACCTGAGTACGGTGCATCCACTTCTTCAAACGCGTCCTTTAGTGCCGCAGTAGTGTGGTTCATCACCGAGGCGAACTCTTTACTGCCGTTTACACCTGTGTGGATAAAGTGTTTTTTCCACTCGGCATTTTCTTCAACAGCTTTCAAATTGCCACCGGCAGCGAGAATCGCTTCTTCCAAAATGCGTAGGGCAAAATCAAGCTGCTCAAAAGAGATGATCAGAGGAGGAAGGAAACGGATAACCGAACCGTCACGACCGCCTTTCTCGACCATCAAACCGCGCTCTAGCGCAGCACGTTGAATGGCAAGAGTCAATTTTCCATCAGAAACAGGCTCACCAAATTTGTTCAGTTCTGTGCCTGGCTTACGGATCTCGACACCAAGCATCAAGCCTTTACCACGAACTTCCGCAATACAATCCACGCGTTGTTGAATTTTTTCTAAGCCGTGACGTAGGTACTGACCTGCCACATTTGCGTGTTCAACAAGGTTATCACGCGTGATAATTTCAAGCGCTTTTGCACCAGAAACCATCGCGAGCTGGTTACCACGGAAGGTACCTGTGTGTTCACCCGGACGCCATGTGTCATGCTTTTTGTTAATCACTAGTAGCGACATTGGTAGACCACCACCAATGGCTTTAGATAGACACAATACGTCAGGAACAATGCCCGCTTCTTCAAACGCGAAGTGATAACCTGATTTGCCGACGCCACACTGGATTTCGTCGAAAATCAATAGCATACCGTGTTCGTCACAGATACGACGAAGTTCACGTAACCAAAACGCTGGAGCAGGGATGACACCGCCTTCACCTTGAACAGGCTCAACAATGATTGCTGCAGGTTTCATGATACCCGCCTCATCATCGTTAAGAAGACGTTCGATGTAGCGGATACTCGCTTTTGCACCTTCGTCACCACCCAGCCCAAACGGACAGCGTAGGCTGTATGGGAAAGGCATAAAATGCACATCCGACATCAAACCAGTACGACGAGCCTTGGTGTTCAAGTTACCCATCATACCCATGGTACCGTTAGTCATACCATGGTATGCGCCGCGGAAAGCAAACATGGTGTTGCGACCTGTGGTTTGTTTCGCCAGCTTGATGGCCGCTTCAACAGCGTCCGCACCAGATGGGCCACAGAACTGGATCACACAGTTGTTGCCGAGCTCTTCAGGTAGGAAGGCTTTCACTGATTTGATGAAGTGGGTTTTTGCTGTCGTCGCAATATCCAGAGTTTGGTACGGGAGACCAGAATCTAATTGCTCTTTTAGCGCTTGATTGATTTCCGGGTGGTTGTAACCCAAAGCCAACGTACCCGCACCAGCAAGACAGTCCAAAAAGATTTGACCACGAGTATCTTCCACTAAACAGCCATAGGCTTGCTTAATAGCGATGGGCAGACGACGTGGGTAAGAACGTACTTCTGACTCGTGTTCAGCCTGATCAAGTAACACTTGATCTGGCGCTAAATCATAGATTCCCTCAACAACAGGAACTTGAGAAGAAAAAATTGTCGCGATAGTTTTCGTATCGACTTCAAAGGCGGTGCTCATACATTTTCCCTTGAAATAAAAAAAATGATTCTCGCCCCCTCGCGCACTCAGCAATTCTTAGTACGTGTTCGGGACATGACCAAGCCTTCCGATTAACGTCAAAACAACGGGTACGGAATAGCAACCATCTAAAAAAATGGTGATAGCGTCGGTCTTAAAATCAAGGCTCGGTAATGCTTCTGTTTTGCAAAACAGGGCATTTAGGAAGTATGAAGCTGATTAATGAGAGATTATTAAAAAAGTTCAACGTTGGGTTTCCCATTTACATGCCGCTGCTTAAGCAACATTAGTATCCCGTCTATCGACAAAAGGTTTTATCGATACCTACCCTACGCAGTGTCACAATCAGCTTGAATGGTCACTACGCGTGTCCCCCAGAACTACCGTCCGAGATTGCGCGCGAATTTAGCACAATAAGAAATCAACTGGCAACAAGTTTTACTAATAATTTTGCCGATTAGCTCGCACTATGAAACACAACAACAGAGCGGAACAAAAAGAAACGAGAGGAAACAATGCTACGCGGGCGACATCAGCCTCAAGAATTGGTGAAAACAAAAAAGCTCAGCATTGCTGCTGAGCTTTCATGTTTGGAGCGACACACGAGGTTCGAACTCGTGACCTCAACCTTGGCAAGGTTGCGCTCTACCAACTGAGCTAGTGTCGCATTTGTTCTTACGAACGAAATTAAATGGTGCCCCGGGCCGGACTTGAACCGGCACGACTCGAAAGTCGAGGGATTTTAAATCCCTTGTGTCTACCAATTTCACCACCAGGGCACACAAAACTTGTTACGGCCTTCGCCATCTCGATATCGCTTAACGCCATATCTTTAAATTTGGAGCGACACACGAGGTTCGAACTCGTGACCTCAACCTTGGCAAGGTTGCGCTCTACCAACTGAGCTAGTGTCGCAAATGGAGGCGCGTCCCGGAGTCGAACCGAGGTCCACGGATTTGCAATCCGCTGCATAGCCCCTCTGCCAACGCGCCTTACATGACCTTTAAGAAGCTTTCCTCTCTTGGGTACGGGATGCATTCTACCCATTCATCAGATCGAGTCAACACTATTTTTTTGTTTTTTAAATCGTTTGAGCACAAAATGTGCTAAACACTGCAAATTGCTTATTTTAAAGGCAGCTTTTATCTAAAAAGAAGAGAAGATAGTTAGAATAATCCTAAGCTTGCGTCGTCTGCTCTTGGTAAACACTTAGGAATTTCAAGCATAAAAAAACGGGCTTGCGCCCGCTTTCTCTGTATTAGTGATGTTCTTCATTTAATAGGTCATCTTTCGCAGCCGTCAAATACTGCACCATCGACCAGTATGTTAAGAAAGTGGCAATGTACAATGCACCAAAGCCTAACCAGATCATCCAGTCGTCATAACGCCAGATTAGTACCCAAAGCGCAAACATTTGACTCACGGTTTTTACCTTACCCACCCAAGAAACCGCAACACTGGCTCGCTTACCAATTTCTGCCATCCACTCACGCAGTGCTGAAATGATGATTTCCCTTGCAATCATGGTCACGGCTGGAATCGTTACCCAGATGGAATGGTAATGTTCGGTAATCAAAATCAAAGCGGTCGCCACTAGTACTTTATCCGCCACTGGATCAATAAACGCACCGAAACGCGACGTTTGACCGAGTTTTCTTGCTAGCATCCCATCAAGCCAATCGGTAAAACCGGCAACCCAAAACACCATTGCCGCAGCAAAAGGAGCCCATGAATAGGGAAGATAAAACGCTACGACAAACACAGGGATGAGAAATAATCTCATCAATGACAATATGTTGGGGATGTTCAAACGCATATTATTATTCTCTTACACTTTGCGCGCTAATGGTGCTGGATTTTCACTATTGTTTCAATGCTTGATAGATAATTTCTGCCAAAGAGTGACTGATGCCCGGCACTTTGGCGATTTCTTCAACACTTGCACGCTTGAGCTCTTGTAAGCCCCCTGTGTATTTCAACAGCGCCTGACGTCGTTTAGGCCCTACGCCTTCAATGCCCTCTAACGCACTCGTTTTACGCGTTTTTCCGCGCTTCGCTCTGTGCCCTGCGATGGCATGATTATGGCTCTCATCACGGATGTGCTGGATTAAATGTAGAGCCGGATCATCACTTGGTAGATGAAACTCATCGCCATCAACCGTAATCAAAGTTTCCAAACCTGGTTTACGAGTGACTCCTTTTGCGATGCCGATCATCACGGGCCGCTTCGGCCAATCTCCCCAGTATTGCGCGATGATTTCGTGCGCTCGATTGAGTTGCCCTTTACCACCATCAATAAAAATAATGTCTGGAATTTTCTCGACATCCAGTTGTTTGGCGTAACGACGCTCTAGAGCTTGCCCCATGGCTGCATAATCATCACCACCAGTGATTCCGGTAATGTTGTAGCGACGATACTCTTGCTTAACCGGGCCTTCACTGTTGAACACCACGCATGAGGCAATCGTGCTTTCGCCCATGGTATGAGAAATATCGAAACACTCCATGCGAGCAATCGAGTCCATCGCAAGAACGTCACGTAACGCCTTAAAGCGTTGATTAATCGTCATCTTATGATTGATTTTGGTCGTCATTGCCGTCAGCGCATTGGTATTGGACAATTTGAGGTAACGACCACGTGACCCTGATGGCGAGGTATGAAATTGTACTTTCCGCCCAGCGACATCACTGAGCGCCAACTGAATCGCCTCAACATCCGCAGCCAGTTCCTGATTTAGAATGATGCGCGATGGAATCGTCCGAGCTTCGTTGTGGCTCAAATAGTATTGCGTCAAAAAGCTATCAAACACTTCTTGCGCATTGGTGTTTTGAGGAATCTTGGGAAAATGACTGCGACTTCCCAGTACCTTACCTTGGCGAATCATCAAGATATGGATGCATGCAATGCCATTTTCTTGTGCAAAACCGAGCACATCCATATCTTCTTGGCTATCTTCCGAAACATATTGTTGTTCCTGAACGCGACGAATCGCTTGGATCTGATCACGAAATTTTGCCGCATCCTCAAACTTAAGTTGCTGGCTCGCAATCTCCATTTTTTGCACTAGGAGCTCTAGAACTTGGTTATCTTTACCTTGTAAAAATAGACGTAAGTAACCCACCAGCTCTGCATAGTCGACATCAGAAATGACGCTACTGACACAAGGGCCCGCACAGCGACCAATCTGGTACATCAAACAAGGACGCGTTCGGTTAGCATAAACGGTGTCTTCACACTGTCTCACCGGGAAAATTTTCTGGATCAAGTGCAAGGTTTCACGTACTGCACCTGAGTCCGGATAAGGTCCGAAATACTCGCCTTTTCTCTTCTTAGCACCACGATGCAGAGAGAGCCTAGGATGGCGATGGGCACTAAGGAAAATATAGGGATAAGACTTATCGTCTCGCAGCAGGACATTATACTTCGGCAAATATTGCTTAATGTAATTATGCTCAAGAATCAGCGCTTCCGTTTCGGTGTGCGTCACGGTCACATCAATTTTGGCAATATTACTCACCAGTGCTTTGGTTTTTTCGCTGTCAACTTTTTTGCGGAAATAGCTTGAGAGGCGTTTTTTGAGATCTTTGGCTTTACCGACATAAATAACAACAGCCTCGGCGTTATACATACGATAAACGCCAGGCTGATGAGTGACTGTCTTGAGAAAAGACACCGAATCAAAAATTTGAGTCACACTAGAGAGTCTCGGTATCTAACATTCCGTGGCGAATCGCCAAATGGGTCAACTCTACGTCACCATTAATCGATAGCTTGCTAAACAAACGATAACGATAGCTGTTGACAGTTTTAGGACTGAGATTTAACTGCTCAGAAATATCTGTCACTTTCTGACCTTTCGTGATCATCATCATGATCTGAAGCTCGCGCTCAGACAGATCCTTGAAAGGGTTTTCGGACGCAGGCGAAAACTGGCTTAACGCCATTTGCTGCGCAATTTCTGGTGAAATATAACGTTGCCCACTGTGGACAATACGAATTGCATTCACCATTTCATCTGGGCCAGCGCCTTTGGTCAAATAACCAGAAGCCCCCGCTTGCATCACTTTAGTTGGAAACGGATTTTCCGTATGAACAGTTAAGACGATGATTTTTACATCTGGATTAACACGCAAAATTTTCTTGGTAGCTTCCAAGCCGCCAATACCAGGCATGTTCATATCCATTAAAACGACGTCTGCATGATTGCTACGACACCATTTTACCGCATTCTCACCGCTATCAGCTTCTCCTGCTACGTTCATTCCACGGACGTCTTCAATAATACGTCGTATCCCTGTGCGAACCAGCTCGTGATCATCTACAAGGAAAACATTGATCAAACTTGTATCTCCACACTATTAATTGGCTCTGTTCCACATCAAGTGTGGATATCAGTACAGTTGCCTATATTACCGCATTTACTCTGAAAATGCCTTCTATGAATATGTGCCGAAACGCAAACTTTAGCAAGGACTTATTGGATGCGAGCGCAAATATCAAAGGTCACTCTAACAATTTTGTTTTTAAAAGGAGACACTTACTTCGGAGCAATCGCCAGGAATTTTATCTCCATCATATTTATCACGCTCTAGGCGTACAAACTTTAAGCAAACGTGCAAGAAAAACCACTTAATTTCACGCGTTTGAGTGACAATTTGCTAACATCAGGGCAGTTGTTCTTAATTGGAATTCGGATTTGACCATCACTCACGGTTTTGTCTTAACTCGACATGCACGCGATCGCTTTTCAGGCACTCAAATTGAACTGTGGCTCTCAACAGAAGATGGGCCGCACCAATTGCTTATTGATGGTGAGAAACCGGTTTTTTTCATCGATGATACTCAGCGTGAAGATGCCCAACGCTTAGCAAGTGAACACCATCCCGATGTTAAAGTGGAATTCAAACCTCTTCCATTGAAAGACTTCTCACACACCCCTATGGCAGCGTGTTACTGTCAAACCAATCGAGATGCTTATACCCTCTCATCATTACTTACTCAACACGACATTACGGTGTTGGAGTCAGACATTCGCCTTGCCGATCGCTACTTAATGGAACGCTTTATCCGCGGATCTTTGGCGTTTACCGGTACTTTTAAAACGCAAAATGCCCATGTTCAAGTCACCAATGCCAAGTGTCGGCAAGGGGATTACACGCCAACGCTTAAAGTGGTTTCACTCGATTTAGAGTGCTCAGAAAAAGGGATTCTTTATTCCATCGGTTTAGATAGCCCGATGGATAGCCGAGTGATCATGATTGGTGAGCCCGAAGCGGCCGACACACCCATTCAGTGGGTCCAAGATGAAAAACAATTACTGCTTGCTTTGATTGCTTGGTTTGAGCAATTTGACCCAGATGTTATCGTCGGCTGGAACGTCATTGATTTTGACTTTCGATTACTGCAAAAGCGCGCAGAGTGGCATCAGTTGAAACTGACTCTCGGCCGAGGCAACCAAACTAGCTATTTCCGCTCATCGAGCCAAAGCCAACAGGCATTTATTACCATTCCCGGCCGCGTTGTCCTAGATGGCATTGATACGCTTAAAACCGCAACGTATCACTTCCGCTCTTGGTCACTCGAATCGGTCTCAAGAGAACTATTGGGCGAAGGTAAAGCGATTCACAATGTGCACGATCGCATGGCCGAAATTAATCACATGTTTCGCCACGACAAGCCTTCCCTCGCGAAATACAACTTACAAGATTGCGTCTTGGTGAATCGAATTTTTGCTCACACTCACTTACTTGAGTACGTGATTGAACGATCTAAATTAACGGGCGTCGAACTTGATCGCGTCGGGGGCTCTGTGGCGGCCTTTACCAACCTCTACCTACCGCAACTGCATCGTGCAGGTTACATCGCGCCCAATTTGCAGCCTGAAAATTGGGTTGCAAGCCCCGGTGGTTACGTCATGGACTCACTGCCCGGACTTTACGATTCTGTTTTAGTGCTCGATTTTAAGAGTCTTTATCCATCGATTATTCGATCGTTTCTGATCGACCCACTTGGGTTAGTTGAAGGGCTTAAATTAGAAAGTGGCAAAGCGACTCACCAAGCCGTTCCGGGCTTTCGTGGTGGTCAATTTCATCGCACTAAACACTTCCTGCCCGAGATGATCGAAACATTGTGGCAAGCTCGAGATGTCGCGAAACGCAACAACGACAAGGCCTTTTCTCAAGCAATTAAGATCATCATGAACTCTTTCTATGGGGTGCTTGGCTCATCGGGCTGCCGTTTTTTTGATACTCGGTTGGCCTCAAGCATCACGATGCGCGGACATGAAATCATGAAGCAGACAAAACTGCTGATTGAACAACAGGGCTATCAAGTCATATATGGCGATACGGACTCAACCTTTGTTTCGCTCAATGGTCGTTTCGAGCAGCCAGAAGCCGATGCGATTGGTCGCCAATTGGTCAGCCTGATTAACCAATGGTGGAAGCATCATCTTGAGCAAGAGTTCAATTTAAACTCGATCCTTGAACTTGAGTACGAAACCCACTATCGCAAATTTTTGATGCCAACCATCCGTGGTGCCGAAACAGGCTCGAAGAAACGGTATGCAGGATTGATTCTACAAGGTAGCGAAGAGCGAATCGTGTTTAAAGGCTTAGAAAGTGCGAGAACGGACTGGACGCCATTAGCACAACGTTTCCAGCACCAACTCTATATGATGATCTTTCACGACCAAGATCCAACGGACTATGTGCGTGAGATGGTTGAACAAACTCGCGCGGGTGCATTTGATGATGAGCTGGTCTATCAAAAACGCTTACGCAGAAAACTCAGCGACTATCAGAAAAACGTCCCGCCTCAAGTTCGGGCGGCAAGAATGGCAGACGAAATCAATGAGCGCTTAGGGCGCCCACTTCAATATCAAAATCGAGCACGTATTGAGTATCTCATTACGCTCAACGGGCCAGAACCCAAGGAATACCAATCGAGCGCGATCGACTACCAACATTATGTCGATAAACAGCTCAAACCGGTTGCCGATGCCATTCTACCTTTTATTGGTAAAGACTTCTCTCAACTGTCGGATTCACAATTGGGCCTCTTTTGATCTGTTTTCCAGCACAAAAAACTAGAGTTTCTCTATCTCCACTACCGGCTTAATGTGATTGGCGTTTATGCAATATTGGACGAAGGATTTCAGTTGCAGTGAACGGCTGTAGTACCATCCTTGAATCGAAATGTTATCTTTGTGAGGAATGTGGTTCAATTGCTGTTGTGACTCCACGCCTTCAATCACCACATCCAAGTCAAGTTGCTCTGCAACCGAAAGCAAACTCATAAAGACCTTTTTCCCCTTATCATTATCTAAAGCCAACACAAACGAGCGGTCAATTTTTATCGCATCCACCTCAAATCGATTGAGATAAGACAAGGAGGAGAAACCAGTACCAAAGTCATCAATATAAACCGCCACACCCATTTGATGCAGCAGATTAAACGAATGAGCCAACACTTGTTCATCGACCAGTAACGTTTCTTCCGTAATTTCGATATGAACTTGAGACGCTACTGGAGAGAGAATGTGTTCAAGCTTATCCATGCATTCCAAGTCCGACAGAAAACTTGGCGTTAGATTAATACTAACGGGTACATAAAGCCCCTCACGATTCCAGTGCTGGATGTCTGCCACCACGGTTTTTAAAACCCATAGGTCTACATCCTTCATGAGTTCTGCTTCTTCAAGCCAAGGCAAAAAAGAGCCGGGATAGACCAAAGTGCCATCGGGTTCTATCGCGCGAATCAGCGCCTCACATCCGACGACTCGACCAGTTTGGTGGGATATCTGAGGTTGGTATTCCAGACAGAACTCTTTGCTACCAATATGTTCCAAGCGTTTCTCTACTTCTTGTGCACGACGAGCCCTATCATTGGCCGTTGCAATGGGATCATCTTTCAGGGTGTCAGCCTCTTCTCGTCTTCGCACATAAACCGTATCGAGGAAATCAATTTTGATTTCGCGGTTTCTGTAAAGGCGGTTTAGATTCCTAACGGCGGGATAGTAAATCAGCACACCAATAGCGATATTGAATAATTGCAGCATCACACCAGCCATATCACCGGAAGTGGCAAGCCATGCATTAATAATAATAGGCGCATTGAAAGGCACATTGGCACTTGGGATATCAATAATGCCACTTTGAATAGCGAGTAATGTCGTGATCACATGTACAACGGGTGTGAGGAAGAATGGCAAAAACATGCGTGGGTTGAGAATGATCGGCAAACCGAAGAGCAGAATTTCGTTTACGTTAATAAGACCAATTGGAATCGACGCTAACGCTATCAATTTCAGACTTTTCTGCTGAGCGAAAAGCAACATAGCGACCACCAACGAAAGTGTCGCGCCACTTCCCCCAATAAACACAAAGGTCCCCATCATCGAGAGATTCATTGGATACTGCCCTTCTCCACCAGCGATAAAGGTCGCGTAATTTAATGCGCTTGCGTGCTGAAGAAGATCAACCAATGGCAACAAAGCGTAGTAGCCATGAACGCCTAGAAACCACAAAACCGAGTTTAAGGCAGCAAACACGACACCGAACTCAAACGGTTGATTAGCATAATCCAAGTCAATTATCTGCAAATCACTACCAAAACTCAGTACATTGAAAAGAAAATAGTTAATGATGACAACAATAAAGGCGGTCAGCAGTGCTGGTAAAACCAAATTGAGTGACTCTTTGACCAACTTGCCACCACTATCTGAACTGGTAATCCGAAGCTGGGGTACATGCAGCAAATGAGCAAGAATGGGAACGGCATAGAGAGGAGTAACGATCGCCATCACAATATGAAACATCTTCAATGTTTCATCTTCTGGCATCGTTTCCCCAACAATCAAAAGAAAAATAATGGAGAGTAGCGCCATCGGTGGACGCGCGAGTTTCCACTGCATCGCTAAAACATAGGAAATCGTAGCCGTCATGAGGTAGGGAAAAAAACTGGCGATAGCATTGTGTACTTGATAAAGCGCATTGATCCAGCCGCTGCGCCCACCACCAATAAACTCACCCATACTGGCAAAAAAAAGAGCAAAAGCGGATAACATAAGGCACGGTATCAGCCAGATCATCCCCTCACGTATCGCTTGCAATGAAGGGCCGAGTGTTTTCGCCAATTTTCTGAGGTTTAGACCAACCGCAGCGACCGATAAGCTCGTTTGCTTGTCCATGAGCATGTCCTGTACTAACTCCACATTTATAAAGCTAGCACAGAACCGGCAACCTTCATTAGAATTTACTTAAGAAGATAAACTCGCTCTTATTGAGAGTCCGAATTTTTGTAGAACGCCAAAACCTAGGCGGACAAATTTAAACAGCGCTACCCTATCTTAAACTCTGTTTTTTGATACTGTTTCACCAGCCACTCACCGAAACCATCTAACAGCCCAAGAACAGAGCGCTTAGGAATAACTTTCCCTGACAATAGGATCGCAAGACGTCGCACTTCTACTTCTTTCTCAGGAAAATATCTGACGAAGTGACGACCACATTCTAACGGGTCATCATACCAATTCTGGTCTTTATACATCACCAACGAATAGCTCGCTCTTAGCAGCTTTTTGGCGATGATTTTTTGGGCTTGAACTTGTTGCTCAGCGGATGCCGCGCGAACAATTTTGTTGCGATACACTGCCAACCAATCTTCTACATCCATGTTCCAATGTTTGGCAATCTCCCAACTGGGTATGTATTCGCCGAAACACTCCGCTAAATCGCTACCATAAATGCAAACACAGCAATGCTTTAACATGAACCCCCAAGTAAATAGACTGTCCAGCGAGGCGATATCTCTCACCTCTGCCGTTTTGACCGACACGCCGCTCACTTGAGGAAAACTCTTTTGCACTCGCCATTTTAACGTGTTTAGCACAGTAGCACGCTGATCAGTAAAAGGATGATGTGTCACCAAAACTAAGTCGAGATTCGATTGACCTTCTTTTGCGGTTTTCCTCGCGACACTGCCATAGACATAAAGACTGTGTAGGTTGGTGCCTAGTGCACTTTTAAGACACATTAAGGCATCCCTGACGACAGGATCAAATGTGGGTTGAAAAGGTTGCTTGGGGTCAATAACAGCTAAAGTCATGAATCAATTAATAGAGTTGTATTTGGGGGAACGCCCAATCTTCGCCTAGCTCATACATGGAATCAAGCCCTCACAGAGAATACACAGCGCTCAATGACCACAGAGTCTCTAAAAGAGTACGATCTCGGGCGACAATTAGACAAGTTATTCATTGTGAGTACTCGCAAGTTAGCACAAGTTGGGTATATAATTCGGCGATTTTGAGCAACTCTAAAAACGCTATAGGAACAGATATGCCAAAGGCAAGTGAAATTAAAAAAGGTTTTGCAATCGAATCTAACGGCAAAACTCTTCTGGTTAAAGATATCGAAGTAACAACGCCAGGTGGCCGTGGTGGATCTAAGATCTACAAAATGCGTTGTACCGATCTAGCGACAGGCGCTCGCGTTGAAGAGCGTTACAAGTCTGATGACGTTGTAGAAACGGTCGAAATGAACAAAAAAGCAGTCTCATTTTCTTACGTTGACGGCGACGACTATATCTTTATGGATAACGCGGATTACTCACAATACGTATTTAAGCACGCCGATGTTGAAGATGATCTTCTGTTCATTAACGAAGACACACAAGGCATCCATATTATTTTAGTTGACGGCGAATCTGTGGGCCTAGAGCTTCCTTCATCTGTTGAACTTGTGATTGAAGAAACCGACCCATCAATCAAAGGTGCTTCTGCATCTGCTCGTACTAAACCAGCTCGCCTATCGACAGGTCTTGTTGTTCAAGTTCCTGAGTACATTGCAACGGGTGATCGTGTAATCATCAACACGGCAGAACGTAAGTACATGAGCCGAGCGTAAGTCATGGCGGATTTAATCTCTTACGATGATGCGATAGACGCCGCTTACGACATCTTTTTGGAGATGGCACCCGATAACCTTGAGCCAGCAGATGTCATTTTGTTTACTGCACAGTTTGATGATCGCGGTGCTGCTGAACTGGTTGATACTGGTGACGATTGGGCGAGCCACGTGGGTTTTGATGTTGACCAAGAAACGTATGCAGAAGTTCGCATCGGCCTTGTAAACGAAGAAAATGATGTGTTGGACGATGTTTTTGCTCGTCTACTGATCAGCCGAGATCCTGAACAAAAGTTCTGTCACATTCTCTGGAAACGAGATTAGCACCAACAAAAAAGGCTTGCCAATGGCAAGCCTTTTTAATAGTCATTTTAGCGTTGAGGCTTTGTTCGGCTACCCGATTGAGGACGACTACCCGCTTTACTTGGCTTACCACTACCGCTTGTTGGCGTTGCCGTTTTCGTCGGTTTACGTCTTGCCGCATTGTTACTGCGACCTTTTGGCGTACTCACTCGCTCTTCGTGACGCTTCACCGCACGACGAATTTTTTGGCTTCGTGCACGGTCACGCTTACGTGATGAGTTGTTCAGCTCAATCATGGTCTCTTTTTCCGGACGAAGCTCAACCAACTCACGCAGGTAGTTCACATCTTTCAGCTCAAGCTCCATCCAACCACCACGAGGCAGCTTCTTATCAAGATAGATGTCACCATAACGAACGCGTTTTAGACGGCTTACAGTACAATCTTGAGATTCCCAAAGACGACGAACTTCACGGTTACGACCTTCGTTGATCACCACGTAGAAGGTATGGTTCATGCCTTCGCCGCCCGTGTAAACGATATCTTCAAAGCGTGCTAAGCCATCATCGAGCTCTACGCCATTTACAAGATTACGGACTTTGTGTTCGTTGACTTCACCGAAAACGCGAACAAGGTACTCACGCTCAACCTGACGGCTTGGATGCATTAGGCGGTTTGCCAATTCACCATCAGTGGTAAAAAGCAGCAAGCCAGAGGTGTTCGCATCAAGACGGCCCACAGAGATCCAGCGAGAACCGCGAATTTTTGGCAGACGGTCAAATACAGTACGGCGGCCTTCTGGGTCGTGACGCGTACATAGCTCACCTTCAGGTTTGTAGTATGCCAATACACGGCAAATCACCTCTTCCTGAGCTTTTACGGACACAACATGACCATCGATGCGCACGACAGCCTGCTCATCTTCCAGTCGTTCGCCCAGTTTTGCGACAACACCGTTCACACTCACACGTCCTGATTTGATTAATGCTTCCAATTCACGACGTGAGCCATGACCAGCTCGTGCCAAAACTTTCTGTAATTTTTCGTTCATTTATCTACCTAAATTGTCGTCTTCTCAGACGTCGTTGTCTTACCAAGCTAGACCCGTTTTCAATATCGACCCGATGCTCGGAATCGGGCCGATAATTATAAGTGAAAAAAAAATCCAATGTAAGAGAAAAGACTCGTGTACGAGTGATCTATCTTTCCTCTAAAAATTATTCAAATGGCGTTGGGTCACCTGCGCCAATACGCGCAACAACCGCATCACCTTCACTAAAGTCAATCACCGTCGTTGGTTGCTCGCCCAAGTAACCCCCGTTAAGAATCACATCAACCGCGTGTTCAAGTTTATCGCGGATCTCTTCTGGATCGGCTTCCGTTACCTCTTTGCCTGGCAAAATCAATGATGTAGACATCAGTGGCTCACCCAACGCATCAAGCAGGTCTAGGGCGATACGGTTATCGGGTACACGAATACCTATGGTCTTACGCTTAGCGTTCATCAAACGACGCGGCACTTCTTTGGTCCCTTTAAAAATAAAGGTGTAAGGACCAGGGGTGTTGTTCTTTAACAAACGAAACGCCGTATTATCCACGCGTGCGTATATGGACAACTCTGAAAGGTCACGGCACAACAGTGTGAAGTTGTGTTTTTCGTCTAAGCGACGGATCTGGCAAATTCTGTCTAATGCTTGCTTGTTTTCTAATTGACAGCCCAACGCGTATCCTGAATCGGTTGGATACACCACCACTCCGCCATTTCGAATGATTGCTACGGCTTGATTAATCAAGCGAGCCTGTGGGTTTTCTGGATGAACGTAAAAAAACTGGCTCATGGTAATTCCTCATTATCGAACCTCTCGGCTCTATAGCTCAGGGGCATTCGTAGACACGGTTTGAGTTTTGTCTACCGGTTCTAAACCCCAATCTTTCCACACTGGTTCAACCCCCGCGGGTAACCAGAGGTTTCTTCCCAATTCCATCCACGGAGACGGATAATGAAAATCACTGCCTTGGGAAGCTAATAGTTTGTATTGTATTGCATAATCGGCCAAATTGCGCCTTTCTTGCTGCGATTGTTGTGGCTGCGCGACTTCCATCGCATCGCCACCAGCTTCGACAAACGCTTGTAACAAGCGTTTCAACCATTTCGCCGTCAAGTTGTATCGCGCTGGGTGTGCAAGCACCGCTTGGCCCCCTGCGGCATGAATGGCTTTCACTGCGTCATCGATTGAACACCAGTTTGGCGGGACATAACCCGGGTTGTTGCGAGTTAAGTATTTTTTAAACACCTGCTGCATCGTTTTGGCATAACCATTATCCACCAGCCATTTGGCAAAATGAGCCCGGGTAATCGGCGCGCCATCAGCGATTTGGCGTACCTCTTCGAGCACACCTTCCCGCGTCGCTTTTTGCAAACGTTGAGCAATCAGCTCAGCGCGGCTAACACGATGTTCTTGTTGCTGCTCAATCAGTTGATTCAGTGTCATGTTGTTAGGATCAACATTTAATCCCACGACATGGATGTCTTTATTCTGCCAAACCGTGGATATTTCAATGCCATTAATGATTTTAATTGGCAATTGCTTCTCATCGACATAACGATGTATTTCCGCCAACGCTTCTACCGTATCGTGATCGGTCACCGCGAGCACATCCAAGTTAAACGTAAGGGCTCGCTCGATGAGTTCTCGCGGTGAAAAACGACCATCCGAGGCCGTCGTGTGGCTATGTAAATCTATTCTCATATATTTGCTACTAGGGGGTTGACTTTTTACCCTTGCACTAGTTAACTAGTACACAAATACAAAGTACCTGACTATAGGGCCGACCATGTTACAAGAATTTAACCACAACCAGAAAGCGAAACTTGCTCTGCATAACGAGAATCTCAATGCAGCAGAGCTCGCTTGGTGGCGCACTTGGACAAGTTCTTGGTGGGCTAACGTGTACTTTTAATAAAGAAAATGAATCACACAAAGCCCGCTAACCATGCGGGCTTTTTATTTTGTTGCACATCTCACAATCAACTGATTAAACATTCATCAAAACGAACAAATTCTGCGTTGGGTGAACGTTTGCTTTGTGCGAGTATGTACAGCAGGAAGACAAAGAATTGAATAATAAGGAGGTCTTGTGAACAAGGCCATTAACATCACCACACTAGGACAGCTAGAGCTTCTGTCAACGACGGTTCCTTACCATTCGGATCCTACGCGCCTTTTTCACACTTTGTGTGAAAACAAACGCGATAGCTTATTGCTCGAATCGGCTGAAATCTATTCAAAACAAGATCTTAAAAGCTTACTGATTGTCGATTCTGCGGTACGTATGGTTTGCCATGGCCATGTCGTGACCATGACGGCACTCAGTAACAACGGCAAGAATCTGTTAACGCATTTGACAAAGAATGTCGCGAAAGAGGTTGAACATCAGTTTGATGGACAACAACTTACCCTCACCTTCACAAGCCCAGATGACCGACTCGATGAAGACTCTCGCTTACGTGAAGCCTCTAGTTTCGACGCGTTGAGACTGGTTCAACACAGTTTTGATTTGGCGGAAAAAGACAAGCACGCGATTTTTATCGGCGGTCTGTTTGCCTATGACTTGGTGGCCAACTTTGAACCACTGGGTGAAGCCCACGCGATAAATCAATGTCCTGACTATGTCTTCTATGTGGCAGAAACGCTGATGGTGGTCGATCACCAGACCGAGAGTTGCCATTTACAAGCAACGCTTTTTGCAGACGACTCACAAAAAGAAGTGCTAAATCAACGCATTGAACAAATACGCACCCTGTGTGCCTCCCCGAAAGCGCTACCAAAAGCCATTCATCTCGATGAGGTTGACGTCGATACCAATATCAGCGATGACGCCTTTTGCCAAGTGGTACGCGACCTAAAGCAATACGTCGTCAAAGGCGACATTTTCCAAGTCGTACCATCACGCCGCTTTACCCTACCCTGCCCGTCACCGTTGGCGGCTTATAAAGAGCTCAAAGTCAGCAACCCAAGTCCTTACATGTTTTACATGCAAGATGAACTCTTTACGTTGTTTGGCGCATCACCGGAAAGCGCGTTGAAATATGAAACGCACACCAATCAAGTGGAAATCTACCCCATTGCTGGTACTCGACGCCGTGGCAAGCGAGCCAATGGTGAGATCGATTTCGACCTCGATAGCCGAATTGAACTTGAACTTCGCACTGACAAGAAAGAAAACGCCGAACACATGATGTTGGTGGATCTCGCTCGAAATGATGTCGCACGCATTTCTCGCGCAGGGACACGCCACGTCGCCGATTTACTTAAAGTGGACCGCTACAGCCATGTGATGCACTTGGTCTCACGCGTTGTTGGACAATTACGTGACGATCTTGACGCACTACACGCCTACCAAGCGTGTATGAATATGGGCACATTAACGGGCGCTCCGAAAATTCGTGCCATGCAATTGATTCGTGATGTTGAAGGGGCTCGCCGTGGCAGTTACGGTGGGGCTGTCGGTTACCTCACTGGCGAAGGGACACTGGATACCTGTATCGTGATTCGTTCGGCTTACGTTGAAAACGGCATCGCACAAGTGCAAGCCGGTGCAGGAGTGGTCTTTGATTCCGATCCACAAGCCGAAGCCGATGAGACGCGCGGCAAAGCTCAGGCAGTCATCTCTGCCATTCAGAAAGCCCACAAGGAGTCGTAAAGATGGCGGACATTGTATTTATCGATAACTTCGATTCGTTTACTTACAACTTGGTTGATCAGTTCCGCTCTTTGGGCCACCAAGTCACGATTTACCGCAATAGTATTGCCACAGACACCATTGTAGACGCGATTGAGCAACTCGAGCGCCCAGTGGTGCTGCTCTCTCCAGGGCCAGGCGCGCCATCAGAGGCGGGCTGTATGCCAGAGTTAATTGCTCGCGTCAAAGGCAAAGTCCCAGTGATTGGCATTTGTCTCGGCCATCAGGCGATTGTGGAAGCCTACGGTGGCACCGTGGCAGGCGCAGGCGAGATCATCCATGGCAAAGTCTCGATGATGGAGCACCAAAGCCATGCGATTTATCAAGGGTTGCCATCCCCACTGGCTATTGCGCGCTACCACTCGTTGGTGGCAACACACGTACCGCAAACACTGACCGTAACCGCCGAAGTGAATGGCCTTGTTATGTCAGTGGTTAACGAAGAAGACAAGGTGTGCGGTTTTCAATTTCACCCAGAGTCCATCATGACGACACAAGGTGCGACGTTGTTAGCCAACGCGATTAATTGGGCATTAGCATAAGGATTGGGAGAAAAGATTATGGAAGCCATCATCAACAAACTGTATCAGCAAGCATCTCTGACAGAGCAAGAGAGCCAACAACTTTTCGACACCATTATTCGCGGCGAGTTAGACCCCATTCTTATGGCTTCAGCCCTAACCGCACTGAAAATCAAAGGGGAAACACCCGATGAAATTGCCGGTGCAGCCAAAGCATTGCTTGCCAATGCTCAGCCTTTCCCGCGTCCTGATTACGATTTTGCCGACATCGTGGGCACGGGTGGCGATGGCCACAACACCATCAATATCTCGACAACCGCTGCCTTTGTGGCCGCAGCCTGTGGGTTGAAAATCGCTAAGCATGGCAATCGCAGCGTTTCAAGTAAATCTGGCTCTTCCGATCTACTTGATTCATTTGGCATCAACCTCGCAATGAGTGCAGAAGATACTCGCTCAGCCGTCGATGATATTGGCGTTGCCTTTTTGTTTGCACCTCAATACCATAGCGGCGTGAAGCATGCGATGCCTGTGCGCCAAACCATGAAAACGCGCACCATCTTCAACATCTTAGGCCCTTTGATTAACCCTGCGCGCCCTAACATCGAACTGATGGGTGTATACAGCCAAGAACTGGTTCGCCCTATCGCAGAAACCATGTTGAAAATGGGCATGAAACGTGCCGCGGTCGTGCATGGCAGCGGCTTGGATGAAGTCGCTATTCATGGCGACACCTTGGTCGCAGAAATCAAAGATGGCGTGATTCACGAATACACACTCACCCCAGCCGACTTTGGCGTTAATACGCACCCATTGGAAGCGATTAAGGGGGGCGATCCTGAGGAAAATAAAGCCATCATCACCCACTTACTCACCGGAAAAGGGACGGAAGCTCAATTGAGTGCCGTTGCCGTCAACGTCGCCCTGCTCATGCGTCTTTTTGGTCATGAGGATCTTAAAGCCAATACGCAACAAGCGATCGACGTAATGAACTCTGGTAAAGCGTATCAACTGGTCGAAAAATTGGCTCAACACGCCTGAGGTTTATGATGACAAACAGCAACGAAAAACTGTCAGAACACGTTTCTCTACAGGAAGCACAAATGGCGGAAGTCCTAGCCAAGATAGTTCGCGATAAATACCAGTGGGTGGCCGAGCGTAAACACGCGCAACCATTGGCCAGTTTTCAAGCCACATTGACACCATCGGATCGCAGCTTTTACCAAGCCTTGCAGGGCCAACGCACGGTATTCATTACCGAATGTAAGAAAGCCTCCCCATCGAAGGGATTGATCCGTGAAGATTTCGACTTGGATTACATCGCGTCGGTGTACAACCACCACGCAGATGCGATTTCGGTACTCACCGATGAGAAATACTTCCAAGGCAGCTTCGACTTTCTGCCCCGAGTGCGTCAGCAAGTGCGCCAGCCTGTGTTGTGTAAAGATTTTATGGTTGATAGCTATCAAGTTTATCTCGCTCGTCACTATCAAGCCGACGCCATTTTATTGATGTTGTCAGTCCTCAATGACGAGCAATATCAAGCACTGGCGGATGTTGCCCACCAGTTGCAAATGGGTGTGCTGACAGAAATCAGTAATGATGAAGAGCTGGAGCGTGCGGTGAAGCTGGGGGCGAAAGTGATTGGCATTAACAACCGCAACTTACGTGACCTCACCACCGATTTGAATCGCACCAAAGTACTCGCGCCAACTTTGCGTCGCTTAGCACCAGAAGCGATTGTGATCTCGGAATCGGGCATTTACACCCACCAGCAAGTGCGCGATCTCGCCCAATACGCTGATGGCTTTTTGATCGGTAGCTCACTGATGGCAGAAAAAAACCTCGAGCTCGCGGTACGCAAAGTGACACTGGGTGAAAACAAAGTCTGTGGTCTTACTCATCCGGAGGAAGCCGCCAAAGCCTATCAAGCTGGCGCGGTCTTTGGTGGCTTGATTTTTGTAGAGCAATCCAAACGTGCTGTAAATATAGAGCAGGCAAGACTGACGATGAGTGGCGCTCCGCTCAATTATGTTGGCGTGTTCCAAAATCACCCCGTTGCCTTGGTGGCCGAAACCGCAAACCAGCTGCAACTGCATGCGGTGCAATTACATGGTAACGAAGACGCCGATTACATCGCACAACTGCGCCAGCAACTCAAAGAATCGGTTGAGATTTGGAAAGCCTATGGCGTGACCAAGCAAGCACCGACCTTACTCACTCAAGATGTTGATCGCCATCTTTTCGATGCACAAGTGGGGCAACAAAGCGGTGGAACAGGAAGCACGTTTGATTGGACTCTATTGGATGATCCAAGCCATATCATGTTGGCAGGCGGTCTCAATCCAGACAACGCGCAAAAGGCAGCAAGCCTTGGATGTTTAGGGCTGGATTTAAACTCTGGTGTTGAAGAAAGCCCTGGGAAAAAAGATCTAACGAAGCTGCAGCAAGCGTTTGCAGCCATCCGAAATTATTGATATTGATGATCTGAACCTGAGGTTCAGTGAAGAACAAATTCTGGCACATAGCCAAACACAATTAAGGAAGCAAACATGACTAAGTTAAATGCCTACTTTGGCGAATACGGCGGTCAGTACGTACCTCAGATTCTGGTACCCGCATTAGAACAGCTCGAGCAAGCGTTCATTGACGCCCAAGAAGACCCTGACTTCCGCAGTGAGTTTATGGGGTTACTCCAAGAATACGCAGGCCGCCCAACCGCACTGACGCTGACGCGCAATCTGACCAAAGGCACCAAAACCAAACTGTACCTAAAACGTGAAGATTTGCTGCACGGTGGCGCGCACAAAACCAACCAAGTACTTGGCCAAGCATTGTTGGCTCAGCGCATGGGCAAAAACGAGATCATTGCTGAAACGGGTGCAGGCCAACATGGTGTTGCCACTGCACTTGCTTGTGCACTACTGGGATTGAAATGCCGTGTGTACATGGGAGCAAAAGACGTTGAACGCCAAAGTCCAAACGTGTTTCGTATGAAGTTGATGGGCGCGACGGTGATTCCGGTGCACTCAGGTTCTGCCACACTAAAAGACGCGTGTAACGAAGCATTGCGTGATTGGTCGGGTAGCTATGAAACCGCCCACTACTTATTGGGTACTGCAGCGGGTCCCCACCCTTTCCCAACCATCGTACGTGAGTTCCAACGTATGATTGGTGAAGAAACGAAGAATCAGATCCTCGCACGTGAAGGTCGCCTACCTGATGCAGTGATTGCTTGTGTTGGTGGCGGCTCAAACGCCATCGGTATGTTCGCCGATTTTATCGAAGAAGAAACGGTTCGCCTAATTGGTGTTGAGCCTGCGGGCAAAGGCATTGATACCGACCAACATGGTGCCCCCTTAAAACATGGCAAAACTGGCATTTTCTTTGGTATGAAAGCGCCACTCATGCAAGATGAAAACGGCCAAGTCGAAGAATCGTACTCCGTTTCCGCAGGTCTCGATTTCCCATCAGTGGGTCCTCAACACGCTCACCTTAATGCCATTGGTCGCGCTGAATACGACAGCATCACCGATGATGAAGCACTTGATGCTTTCCAAGAGTTGGCAAGAAGTGAGGGTATTATACCTGCGTTAGAATCGTCTCACGCTTTGGCACATGCGCTGAAAATGGCCCGCAACAACCCAGAGAAAGAGCAGTTGTTGGTCGTTAACCTATCTGGTCGAGGTGACAAAGACATCTTTACCGTTCATGCCATTTTGGAAGAAAAAGGAGCAATCTAATGGACCGTTATCAAGCGACATTTGAGCGCCTCGCCGCGCAAAAACAAGGTGCCTTTGTTCCTTTTGTTACCGTGTGTGACCCTAACCCTGAACTCTCACTCAAGATCATGGATACCTTAGTTCAAGCGGGTGCCGATGCTCTTGAACTTGGCATTCCATTTTCTGATCCATTGGCCGACGGCCCAACGATCCAAGGCGCAAATATTCGCGCGCTGGATTCAGGCGCAACACCTGATATCTGTTTTGATTTGATCGGACAAATCCGAGCTAAATACCCAGATCTGCCGATTGGCCTGTTGATGTACGCCAACTTGGTCTATTCACGTGGTATCGAGAATTTCTACCAACGTTGCGCTCAAGCAGGCATTGATTCTGTGTTGATCGCCGATATCCCAACGAACGAGAGTGCAGAGTTTGTCGCGGCAGCCGAAAAGTTTGGTGTACATCCAATCTTTATCGCACCACCAACGGCCAGTGATGAAACACTAAAACAGGTTTCACAACTGGGTGGCGGTTATACCTATCTTCTCTCTCGAGCGGGGGTCACAGGAGCTGAAACAAAAGCCAACATGCCTGTGGGTGATATGCTTGCGAAACTAGAACAATTTAATGCGCCACCTGCACTGTTGGGCTTTGGTATCTCAGAGCCAGAGCAAGTTAAACAGGCTATCGATGCGGGTGCGGCAGGTGCCATTTCAGGCTCTGCAGTGGTCAAAATCATCGAAAGTCACCTCAATGAACCTGACGCGATGTTAACGGCACTGGCAAACTTTGTTTCCAACATGAAGTCTGCAACACAAAAGTAACGTGGTAGACATCTAAACATCTATGAGATCGATTTCTTATTCGCCACTAGAAATCGATCTTTTTTTTAACATTCCAACTCACTTCCATCTCGGCTTATAAACGACCAATCACTCAATAAAATGCCAACGTTATATAAGACCAAGCTATAGCAAACGTTTGCCTTCTGCTTAAAAAATTGTCAATCGTCAATAAAACGCCTGATATTCACACCCTCGCTTCTTATTCCATATTGCTAAATGTGAAATAAACGTGTAAAAATCTGATCGAATATTTATCCAAAGAACACTTTTTGTTCAGTGGGTAATTCTGGATTTTTAATATTTATTAGCACAGAGGTTATGGAAGTGTTAAAAGAAAAGAGTTTGTTACGCAACATTGGTGTGCAGGTTGTCATCGCCATGATCGTGGGTACTGCCGTTGGTGCCTTGATGGGTGATAGCGCCTCTATGTTTGCTCCACTGGGGGCCATCTTCATCAACTTGATCAAGATGCTGGTTATCCCTCTTGTTGCTGTTGCCCTAATTTCTGGCGCAGCGGGCCTAGGCAATAGTCAATCTGCTGGCAAGGTAGGTTTCGTGACACTAGGTTACTTCGGTCTAACATCTGCACTTGCCGTTGCACTTGCCCTGTTCATGGGTGAAGTCTTCAAGCCGGGCATGGGTATCGATGTTTCCGGTGTCGAAGGCATGTTCTCTGCTGAGTACGCTTCTAAAGGTGAACTTCCTACTTTTTGGGCTACCATCACAGGTATGATCCCAACCAACGTTTTCCAGTCACTTAATGAAGCCAACATCCTACAGATCCTCGTCTTCTGTCTATTTTTAGGTATCGCTATCTCTAAACAAGAGAAAGAGAAGCGTGAGCCAATCATGAATGGCGTAAACTGCATTGTTGATTCCATGGTTTGGATGATCAACAAAGTGATGGTCATCGCGCCTCTCGGTGTATTTGGCCTGATGGCAGAAGCCGTAGGTACGTTTGGTTTTGGCGCCCTGATGGTGGTGTTTAAACTGTTTGTGGTTTACGTTGCGGCGATTCTTATTTTTGGTTTCGTAGCTTACCCACTGATGATTCAGCTGTTTACTAAAACCTCTGCGAAGAAATTCATCAGTGCGATGAAAAAGCCACAAGCTGTTGCTCTGTCAACCGCTTCTTCAATGGCAACCCTGCCAGTCACCATGGATACCGTTGAGAAAGATCTGGGTGTTCGCAACTCCACCGCATCTTTCGTTTTGCCTCTGGGCGCAACGATCAACATGTCTGGTAACGCCATTTACTACGGCCTCGTCGCGATCTTCTTTGCTCAGCTATTCAACATCGATTTGAGCATGGGTGCCTACATTGCCATCATTGTGACCGCAACGCTCGGCGCAGTAGGTCAAGCAGGTGTTCCTGGTCCTTCTTTCCTCGTTGTTGCCGTCTTGCTCGCAGCGGGCATTCCAATCGAAGGTCTACCACTGTTGTTCGCTCTTGACCGTATCTTCGATATGATTCGTACCGCGCTCAACATCACTGGTGATGCAGCGTGTGCCGTCATTGTCGATGCACTGCTTGATGAAGAAAATGAAAAACAAGCTGAGATGAATAAGCAAGAAGCGTAATCGCAGTTTTTGCAAATTGATTCTCAAAACGGGGTGACCAATGCGTTGCCCCTTTTTTATGCCTGCAGAAAGCGCCAAAGGCGGCAAACTGAAAGTGGCACTCATATTGCTTCTTGCTCATAACCATCAGAAGCGTCAAATTCATCACGCAGTTTGTGCTTCGACGCAGAATGAGGACAGCATTATGACGTTACATCGACGCACCTATTATGGCCTTATCCATCATGGCATGAAGGCACTACTGTTAGACCGCATTGGCCATTTTACCGAAGATGAGTATCACCACTACCTTGGCATAACCACCGGCAAAACGACGTGCTTTTCAATGACCGACGACGAACTTGAGGTGACCGTTGAGAATCTCCGCACCGAAGGCTATTTGGAAGACATGAAACGTGTCATCGCCCAATTTCAGGGCGCGGTTTAAAAACGGAGAATCTTGGGAAGCCTTTGGGCTTCCTAACCCTCAAAGAGCCAACATTTACTTTCAAGACTTCACATTAAGCCAGTTTTGTTTAGACTGTGGGCAATGCAATCGACAGGAACATTTTTGCCACATGAAGCAAATACTTGATTTTATTCCTCTAATTATCTTTTTTGCCCTCTACAAGATGTACGATATCTATGTTGCAACAGGCGCTTTGATTGCAGCAACAGCCATTCAGATCGTTGTCACCTACGCCTTGTACAAGAAAATTGAGAAGATGCAGTTAATCACCTTCTTAATGGTGGCCATTTTTGGTGGCATGACCATTTTCCTGCATGACGACAACTTTATTAAGTGGAAAGTGACCATCGTCTACGCCGTGTTTGCCATTGGTTTGACGGTCAGCCATGTTATGGGCAAATCCGCCATCAAAGGTATGTTGGGCAAAGAGATCACCTTGCCTGAGTCAGTATGGGCAAACATTAACTGGGCATGGGTTGGCTTTTTCACCTTTTGTGCAGGGCTGAATATCTATGTGGCCTACCAGCTTCCTTTAGATGTTTGGGTGAATTTTAAAGTCTTTGGTTTATTAGCGGCGACGTTGGTTTTTACCGTCCTCACTGGCGGCTATATTTATAAACATCTCCCTAAAGAACAAAATGGCCAGTCATCGGACGTGCCAACGGATGAATAAACTGCATTTTTTGCTATAATCCTGTTCTTATTTTTCGCAGCGACCCTTTGGTCGCTGTTTTGTTTGTTGTGGATGTCAAAATGAGTCAGGAATTTCACTCTCCAAAGGGTCAGTTACTGTTAAGAACCCTCGCCATGCCAGCCGATACCAATGCCAATGGGGATGTATTTGGTGGTTGGATCATGTCTCAGCTCGATCTCGCCGGTGGTATTTTGGCGAAAGAGATCTCGCACGGACGAATCGTCACTGTATCCGTGTCCGGAATTACCTTTAAAAAACCAGTCAGCGTGGGCGATGTCGTGTGTGTTTACGGTGAATGCACCAAAATTGGTCGCACTTCAATGTCGATTAATCTCGAGGTTTGGGTGAAGCCCGTACGCGACCACGGGATCGAAGATCGCTTTATGGTTTGCGATGCCACGTTTAACTATGTCGCCATTGATGCAGACGGCAAACCACGGCCTATCGTTACGGCATAAATTCCGTAGAGTTTCACAGTTTCTCGAATTTAGCTGTTCTAACTCCCTGTAATTGAGATAGATTAGGCCAAGTTAGTATCACCATTAGAAAGGAAAAGAGAATGTGGTATGTCATTTTTTCTCAGGACGTTGAGAATTCGTTGGAAAAACGCCTTAGTGTGCGCCCACAACACCTAGAGAGATTGCAAGCATTGCAAGATGAAGGACGTCTATTAACTGCAGGCCCGATGCCAGCCATCGACTCTGACAACCCTGGTGAAGCAGGTTTCACAGGTTCAACCGTCATTGCGGAGTTTCCTTCTTTGCAAGAAGCTCAAGCCTGGGCGGATGCCGATCCTTATATCGCAGCGGGTGTTTATGCCAATGTGATCGTTAAACCTTTCAAGAAAGTGTTCTAATGTTTAAAAAAATACTCTCTGCATCATTAGTGTTGTTGGCAGTAGCGGGCTGTTCTTCAAATGGTGAGAAAGAGCGTCAATTAGAGCTCATGGCGTCTAACCGCGCTGGCGTGCTCTCGGCGGGATTACCGATTGAATACGGACCACTAAAAGTCATGCGTATTTCATCATCGAAAAACATTGTTGAGATCATGATGATCTACAACACCGACGCGACTGGCGCAAAACCGACACAAGAGCTGCTTTCCACCAGCGTAAGTCAATACTGCGAAGACGCAACCGTGCGAAACCAACTCGATATGGGGCTGATGTACCGCATCAAAATTCGCAACTCTCGTGGACAACTGATCATCGATGAGATGGTGACGTCGGCGAGTTGTCAGCCACAATAGCGCTTTGCTTCGAAAGCGGTGCTCAATAACAGCAAAAACGGAGGTCATGACCTCCGTTTTATTTAAGTTCACTTCACGACATCTGATCGCAAATTCCCTAACGTCCAATGCCCTCACGACCGTGGTCACTGTCCAAATCCAAATTGGGGCCTAATGGCACAACTTGCGTTGGATTAATCCCAATGTGACTAAAATAGTAATGGCGTTTAATGTGGTAGAAATCTGTCGTTTCAGCAATCCCTTCGATCTGATACAGCTCTTTCATGTAGCCATTAAGATGGGGGTAATCCGCAATACGCTTTTGATTACACTTAAAATGGCCAACGTACACCGCATCAAAGCGGATCAGTGTGGTGAACAGGCGCCAATCGGCTTCAGTCATTTGACTGCCCGCTAAGTAACGATGCGTCGCAAGATGATGCTCGACACGATCGAGTGCAGAAAAAAGAGCGTAATACGCTTCTTCATAAGCCTCTTGCGTCGTGGCAAACCCACAACGATAAACGCCGTTGTTGATATTGGGGTAAATGAAGGCGTTCCACTCTTCGATCACCTCGCGTAACGAATCTGGATAGTAATCATCTTGATTCCCCGTCAGTTGATTAAACGCCGAGTTAAACATGCGAATAATTTCCGATGATTCGTTGCTCACGATTGTATTGGTTTTCTTATCCCAAAGAACAGGAACCGTCACTCGCCCAGTATAATCAGGTTTTGCTTGGGTATAGATTTGATGTAATTTGGTATGACCAAACAAGGGCTCTGGCAACCCCATCTTCCATCCATCACTGAGCATGTCAGGGCAAACCACGGTGACATCAATATGCTCTTCCAGCCCTTTTAATTTGCGGAAAATCAGCGTTCGGTGTGCCCAAGGGCAAGCTAACGAAACATAAAGGTGATAGCGACCCGATTCCGGCTGAAAGAGTGCTTGTGGTTTATTTTCAATCCAGTCTCGAAATCCTGCATCTTCACGCACGAACTTTCCTTTGGTCTGCTTTGTGTCGTACCAAACGTCGTGCCATACCCCTTCAATTAATTTGCCCATGAACCCTCCTCACTTTTTTCTCAGTATAGGAAAAGGGCGTGATTTATTAAGGGCTAATATTTGCAAGTGATATTCGAAAAATTTGAATGTATCACCGACAAGGCAGGATTGAACTCAAATAATAGAGATAAAAAAAGCGCGGCTCATAAAGAAACCGCGCTTAAGCCCGTCACAGGCTGAATTACGTTACATCTCTACATGTAAACAAGACACTGCGTGTGTGTCATTACCTTGAATCGTTGGTTTGGTTTGCGCACACGCCTCTGTTGCCTGTGGGCAACGAGTGCGGAACACACAACCAGACGGCGGATTCATCGGTGAAGGCAGGTCGCCTTCAAGCATTTGAATGGTTTTCGCGCGCTCCAACTTTGGATCTGGAATGGGCACAGCCGACATCAATGCGCGTGTGTATGGGTGTTTAGGGTCCGCAAACAAGGCTTCAGAGGTGCCGAGTTCAACCGCATTACCCAAGTACATCACCAAAACACGATCAGAAATGTGTTTTACCACCGAAAGGTCATGCGCAATGAACACCAAAGAAAGGCCTAGCTCTTTTTGCAGTTCTTTCAAAAGGTTAACTACCTGAGCTTGAATAGATACGTCAAGTGCTGAAACCGGTTCATCACAGATGATCATTTTCGGATTGAGGATCAGAGCACGTGCAATACCGATACGCTGACACTGACCACCAGAAAACTCGTGTGGATAGCGGTTAATCACGTTAGGTAGCAGACCCACTTTGGCCATCATCTCTTTCACGCGAGACTTCACTTCCTGCTTACCAAGTTCAGGGTAGAAGGTTTCTAGTGGCTCAGCGATGATGTCACCGATGGTCATACGCGGGTTAAGCGAGGCAAGCGGATCTTGGAAAATCATCTGCATGTCTTTGCGTGTTTCGCGACGTTGCACCTCTTTCATCTTAGTGAGGTCTTGGCCTAGCCATACCACTTCACCTTCGGTCGCGTTCACCAGACCAATGATGGCACGTGCGAAAGTCGACTTACCACAGCCGGACTCGCCCACTACGCCGAGGGTTTCACCTTCGTAAAGACGAATGTTCACACCGTCAACCGCTTTTAGATTTGACGGTTTACTCCATGGCCATGCGGATTTAGGGGCGATACTAAAGTGAACCTTTAGATTTTTGACATCCAGTAGGATTTTTTTCTGTTGTGCACTCATTTTGTCCAAGCCTCCCATTCAGAAAAACACGCACGTTGACGACCATCGGCAAATGGGGTCAGGATTGGCGCTTCACGCTTACAACGATCCATTACGCGATGGCAACGCTCTTGGTAAGGGCAGCCAGGCGGTAGGCGCAGTAGGTTTGGCGGGTTACCAGGAATGGTTGGCAGAATCTCACCTTCGGTATCCAAACGTGGGATCGCCTTAAGTAGACCTTCCGCATATGGGTGGCTTGGGTTGTAGAAAATTTCATCTACTGTGCCGTATTCCATAGTACGACCAGCGTACATAACCAGCACTTTGTCACAAGAGCCAGCCACCACGCCAAGGTCATGGGTGATCATGATGATGGCGGTGTTGAACTCTTGCTTCAGCTCGTTGAGCAGATCCATGATCTGCGCTTGAACCGTTACGTCAAGCGCAGTCGTCGGCTCATCGGCGATCAACAGTTTGGGACGGCACAATAGCGCCATCGCAATCATCACTCGCTGACGCATACCGCCAGAAAACTCATGCGGGTACATGGTAATACGCTTGCGCGCTTCTGGAATCTTAACCGCTTCTAGCATGCGTACAGACTCTTCAAACGCCTCTGCTTTACCCATGCCTTTATGCAGCATCAACACTTCCATAAGCTGATCGCTTACCTTCATGTATGGATTCAGCGAGGTCATTGGATCTTGGAAGATCATCGCAATCTGTTCCGCACGGACTTTGTTCAGTTCTTTCTCTGAAAGGTTCAGAATTTCTTTACCTTCGAACTTTGCGCTGCCAGAAATGATACCGTTTTTGGCCAGCAGACCCATGATCGCAAATACGGTTTGCGACTTACCCGAGCCCGATTCACCTACGATACCGAGCGTCTCACCTTGTTTTAGGGAGAAATTTAAATCGTTTACTGCGGTGACGATACCATCTTGCGTGGTGAATTCGACGCGCAGATCTTTGACATCTAATAAGCTCATCATTGCTTCCTTAATCTTATCGTTCTAATTATCGGTCTTTTGGATCCAGCGCATCGCGCAAACCGTCACCGACATAGTTGAAACAAAATAGCGTTAAAACCATGAATAAAGCTGGGAAAAGTAACTGCCAAATGGCTACTTCCATCGTGTTCGCGCCTTCTTGCAGAAGCGCGCCCCAACTCGTCATCGGCTCTTGTACACCTAGACCAAGGAAAGAAAGGAAAGATTCCGTCAGAATCATGCTTGGGATAAGTAACGTTGAATAAACAGCAACCAAGCCCAGCACATTAGGAACAATGTGGCGAGTGATGATTTTCCACTTGCTCACACCACAAACATGCGCCGCTTCAATAAACTCTTTGCTACGTAAGCTCAAGGTTTGGCCACGTACAATCCGTGCCATATCTAGCCAAGCAATCGCACCTATCGCTACAAAAATCAGCACAATATTACGGCCAAAAAATGTTACGAGTACAATCACTAGGAACATGAATGGGATCGCGTAAAGAATTTCCAAAATACGCATCATAATACGGTCAGTGCGGCCACCAATGAAGCCAGATGCCGCGCCATACAACGTACCGATCAACACCGCTACGAGTGCCCCCATGATGCCGACCATTAATGAGATACGACCACCAACGAGCGTTCGAACAAATAGGTCTCGACCCAGCGCATCGGTACCAAACCAGTGTTCAGCAGAAGGCGCTGCGTGCATGGCATACCAATCAGTATCTTCGTAGGTATATGCCGAAAACATCGGCAGAAAAATCACCGCTAAAGTGATCAAAAACAGAATGAATAGGCTCACCATTGCCGCTTTATTGCGCATAAAACGGATACGTGCATCTTGCCAAAGACTGCGACCTTCCACTTCCAACGCTTGCGAGAAGTTGTCGATCGCTTCTAAATTTTCTTTTTTAGTCAACATATTACTCACCCAATTAGTAACGAATCTTCGGATCGATATAGGCCAATAAGATATCGACGATCGCGTTAAACAAAATAAAGAGGAAACCGATAAGAATGGTTACACCCATAACGAGAGAATAATCGCGGTTGAATGCCGCGTTGACGAATAGCTTACCAATACCCGGCAAACCAAAAATGGTTTCAATAACAACAGAACCCGTGATGATACCCACAAAGGCAGGCCCCATATAGGAAACAACAGGTAACATAGCCGGTTTAAGGGCATGTTTTACTACGATGTAACTGTAGCTAAGACCTTTAGAACGAGCCGTACGAATAAAGTTGCTGTTGAGTGTTTCAATCATTGAACCACGGGTAATACGAGCAAAAGTTGCTACATACAATAACGACATACCTAGCACTGGCAGTGCCATGTACTTGAAACCACCATCATGCCAACCACCAGCGGGGAACCAACCTAAGTTTATGGAGAAGATGTAAATCAATACTGGGGCTAACACAAACGATGGCATGACGACTCCGAGCATCGCGGTCGACATTATCGTGTAATCAACCCAGGTGTTTTGCCTCAATGCCGCTATGGTTCCAACCGTAACCCCCATTATCACGGTGAAAAAAAACGCGGCTAAACCGATTTTTACTGATACTGGCAAAGCACCCGCAATCAGTTCGTTAACCGTATAGTCTTTGTATTTGAATGAAGGACCAAAATCACCCTGAACGATATTGGTGAGATACGTTAAGTATTGCTCAGAAACTGGCTTATCTAAGCCATACTTGGCGTTGATGTTGGCCATTACTTCTGGTGGCAAAGGACGCTCTGATGAAAATGGGTTACCTGGCGCATAGCGCATAAGAAAGAAAGATATTGTGATCAACACCAACATGGTTGGGATCGCTTCAAATATCCTTTTTGCGATGAATTTAAGCATAAACTCACTCTTTCAGTCTGTGACAGTTTAAATGAAAACAGACGCTGCATGTGTGTACCACATGCAGTGTCTATATAGTTATAGTTTTATTTGCCGATTAGTTGGCTTTGATGTACAAATCTTTCGCGTAAATTTTGTCTTCCGCGTTGTTGTATGGGTAACCACCCACTGCAGGCGACACTAAGCGTGATTTAACGTACTGGTAGATAGGAGCGATTGGCATATCACGCGCCAGTAGCTTTTCTGCTTCAACGTAAAGTTTTTGGCGCTCTTCTTCTGAAGTCGATGCGATCGCTTTTGCCATCACTGCATCATACTCTGCACTCTGATACTTAGGATCATTTGAAGAGTTGTTGGACTTCATAAGAGTCAAGAATGATGACGCTTCGTTGTAGTCACCACACCAACCCGCGCGAGTCACATCAAAGTTACCTTGGCGACGAGTATCTAGGTAAGTTTTCCACTCTTGGTTTTCCAACGCAATGTCAACACCAAGGCTGGTTTTCCACATAGATTGGATCGCGGTAGCAATTTTCTTGTGGTTCTCAGAAGTGTTGTAAAGTAGCGTGAATTTCAATGGGTTAGCTTTTGAGTAGCCCGCTTCTTCCAACAGTTTCTTCGCTTCAGCAATACGCTCTTTCTGCGTCATCTTGCCGTAAGCTGGCATCTCTGGGCTGAAACCTGCTGTGATTTCTGGCGTCAAGAAGTACGCTGGTTTTTGACCTTGACCAAGAATCGCGTTTGAAATTACATCACGATCGATTGCGTAAGAAAGTGCTTTACGTACACGAACATCATCAAATGGCGCTTTAGCGTTGTTGAAACCGTAGTAATAAGTACACAAATCACCTTTCACTTGAACGGACTCAGAGTGCTCTTTCTGAAGACGTTTAAAGTGCTCCAGTGGCAGTTCATTGGTAATGTGGATCTCGCCAGATAGGAAACGGTTCATTTCTGCCACTTGGTTTTCAATTGGCAAGTAAGTCATCTTAGTCAGAACCGTGTTTTTGTCATCCCAGTACTGAGCATTGCGTTTTAGCTCAAGGCGCTCATTCACTACCCACTTATCGAGAACAAATGCACCATTGCCGACATAATTCTCTGCTTTGGTCCACTGATCGCCAAATTTTTCAACCGTTGCTTTGTGAATTGGCTTAGTCGTGGTGTGTCCCATCATCATGACGAAATAAGGAACTGGAGCTTCAAGCTCAACAACAAGCGTTTTGTCATCAAGAGCTTTCGCGCCCAACGTTGACTTATCTTTCTGTCCAGCGATGATCTCTTTGGCGTTTTTCATCTTGGTGTATTCCATATACCAAGAGTATGGCGATGCCGTTGCTGGATCGACAGCACGTTGCCAGCTGTATACGAAGTCTTCCGCGGTAACAGGGTCGCCATTAGACCATTTTGCATCTTTACGTAGATGGAAAGTGAAAGTCTGGTTGTCTGTTGTTTCCCAACTTTCTGCTACGCCTGGGATTACATTACCATTAGCGTCCTGGTTTACTAGACCTTCTAACAGGTCACGAATAACGTTCGACTCTGGAACACCTTCGGTTTTGTGCGGATCAAGTGAGGCAACTTCAGTACCGTTACCACGAACAAGTTCTTGTTTAGCAGCTAGTTTCGTTCCAGCAGGTACGTTTGCCGCAAAGGCAGAAAGAGAGGTTGTTGCGAATGTTAGACCAGCACCAAGAAGAAGTGCTTGTGTGATTTTGTTCTTATACATGCATAAACTCCAAGTTTTATTTTTGCATCCATGACTTCTCTGTTTAACACTGAACGGCAGTGTTTTAGAACTTTTTAGCTTCGTTTTAGAACTGAAGACATCAAAAGATTCGTAGAGATTGCGGCACACATTAGCAATCATTGAAGTAATTTGCCATAAAAATGTAGCAAAAAACTCAATAATCCTAAGCATTACCCTATTGTGTAGCACCTTATTCCAGCATATTAATTTCTTGCGGTTATTTTCATTTACCCAATCAATAAGCAGTAGCTATAAGTGCCAATTAATCTAAAAAATAACCAGATGATAGCATCTTGTGCTAGACAATCGATAAAAAATTAACATTTAAGATACATATCGTCTAACGAATTATGACGATTGTTTTGTTAGAAAAGTGGAGAGTGTGAAGGTAGTCACTGAACCGAAATTACGTTCCATAAAATAGTGAGCGTACATATTGTGTTCCATCAGCATAAAAAAACGACGGGGATAACCATCGTTTTTGTTAGTTCGGCATTGTGTTGATTTGCTTGAGGCTAAGAGTGCCATCGATCAGCGGCTTGCTTATCCGATGCTCTCGATTCTACCCATCTTGTTGCTTCTGTGGTTCGCTCTTTCTTCCAAAATGGCGCTTTGGTTTTGAGATAATCCATCACAAACTCACAAGCTTCAAAAGCGGCGCCGCGATGTGCGCTTGAAACACCGACATAGACAATTTGATCGCCAATATCGAGATCACCCACTCGGTGAATAACGCGAACATTCAGTAGAGGCCAACGCTGTTCTGCTTGATCACAGATCTCTCCTAACGCTTTTTCTGTCATACCAGGGTAATGCTCTAAGGATAGACCAAGCACGTTATCACCCAAGTTCATGTCGCGAACTTTGCCAACAAACGTGACAACAGCCCCAGCCTCTGTCCCTTGAGATAAGAGTGAATACTCTGCTGCGATGTCGAAATCTTCGACTTGAACTGAGATACGATTATCCACGTTACCCCCCTGTCACGGGAGGGAAAAAGGCCACTTCGTCACCATCTTGCAGTGTTGTTTCCAGTGGAACGATCGACTGATTGACTGCAGCAAGTAATTTGCCCGCCTCTAAAGCAAGCGCCCACTTCCCTTCTTGCTCCGCCAAATACGAGCGAAGTGATTCAACAGTAACAAAGTTTGGCTCCACTTCTATCGAGTCCACTCCCACCAACTCACGGGTTTGAGCGAAGAATAAAACTGTAATCATGCTTCTACCTTAAAGTGTCCAGACTTACCACCCGTTTTCTCTAACAAGCGCACAGGGCCAATCACCATGTCTTTTTGTATCGCTTTACACATATCGTAAATTGTCAGAGCGGCGACCGACGCTGCGGTCAGCGCTTCCATCTCGACACCCGTTTTTCCCGCTAGCTTGCAAACCGATTCGATACGCACTTTATTTTCCGCTTCGATGGCTTCTAGCTGTACTTCCACTTTTGACAGCAATAACGGATGACACAATGGGATCAAATCCCAAGTTTTCTTCGCCGCTTGTATGCCTGCGATTCTCGCCGTGGCAAACACATCCCCTTTGTGATGCTGACCAGAAACAATAAGCTGTAATGTCTCTGGTGCCATATGCACAAACGCTTCCGCACGTGCTTCGCGTACCGTTTCAGCTTTGGCAGACACATCCACCATGTTTGCTTCGCCAGAGGCGTTGATGTGAGTAAACTGGCTCATGGGCTCTCCTTTATACGCTCAGGTGAGGCATAAAGTTGCAAGGACGATGGCTCGCATCCAATTGTTGCTTGATGATTTTAGTCCAACCCGTACGACAAGCCCCCGTTGAGCCAGGCATAGCAAAAATCACTGTATGATTTGCAAAACCGGCAATCGCACGAGATTGAATCGTCGAAGTGCCAATTTCTTCATAAGAAACAAGACGGAACAACTCACCAAAACCTTCAACCTCTTTGTCGAAAAGCGGTTTTAGAGCTTCAGGAGTACTGTCGCGAGAAGTGAATCCGGTACCACCAGTGATCATGATCGCTTGCACGTTTTCATCTGCGATCCACTGTGAAACAATGGCGCGAATCTTATACATATCATCGATAACAATCTGCTTATCAACAACGTTGTGACCCGCTTCTTTCGCATTTTCAACGAGGTAAGCACCTGAAGTATCATTTTCTTCTGTACGTGTATCAGAAACAGTGAGAACCGCGATATTAGCGGCTTGGAATTTACTTTCTGCGTGACCCATGTGTTCACCTTCTCTCAGTTAAATTGGTTGCGTCGCTAGCAATTAGTGATTGCTAGCTGGATTATTTGATTTTGCGGATCAGCCGCCAATTGAAGCCAAATGTGGCGTCATGCCGGTATTGCCATCGTTTAAGAAATGGCTCACGGATTTGGTTTGCAGCTCCGTTTGAATTCGTTCAATAAGTGCTGACTCCTGAGAGTCCTGTTGGAGCAAATCTCTGAGCTCGACACCTCGGTCACCAAATAGACATAAGTGCAATTTGCCTTTGGCTGATACTCTCAGGCGATTACAACTCGCACAAAAATCTTTCTCATACGGCATGATGAGGCCAATTTCACCTTGATAATCTGGATGCACGAACACCTGTGCTGGGCCATCGTTAACGGCTTTGACTTTCAGCAGCCAACCATTAGCGATGAGATGATTTCGAATGGAGACACCAGATACATGATGCTGTTGAAACAGCTCGTCCATTTCGCCAGTTTGCATCAGTTCGATAAAACGCAATTGGATGGGGCGATCTTTAATCCAATGTAAAAACGCAGGCAACTCGTTGTGGTTGAGATCTTTCATCAACACAACGTTGACTTTCACTTGTTCAAAACCCACGTCGAACGCACGATCAATCCCTGCCATCACTTGGTGAAATTTGTTTTCGCCGGTGATTTGGTGGAACATGCGAGGATCCAAACTATCCACGCTGACATTAATCTGATTCAGACCAGCGTCTCGCCATTCACCAATGTGTTTTTCCATCCGATAGCCATTGGTAGTCGTGGCCACTCGTTTGATGCCCTGAGTTGAAGCAACTGTATGGATAATGTCCGTAAAATCTTTGCGCAGACTTGGCTCTCCGCCAGTAATACGCACTTTACTTGTTCCGCAATCGGCAAAGGCTTTTACGATACGGCGAATTTCAGCGAGGTTTAAAAAAGACGAGTTTTTCTGCCCCGAAGGTTGGTAACCATCAGGTAAACAGTAAGTACATTTGAAATTACACACATCCGTCACAGACAGACGCAAGTAATAGAATTTGCGGTGGAATCTATCTTCGAATTGTTGCGCCACGGAACACCTTTCCAAACACGGGAGGCGTAGTCATTTCCAAGTACGCCCTTGTGACCTTTTGCCACTGGCTTAAGCCGCGTATTATTCAGCACTTGATGCCAAATAACTTAGCAAGTTAAGCTCGGAGTTATGGCAACCCTTGACCCGATTGATCAAGTGGTAGCTTTGCCCGTTAAAATACTTAATATTTGTAGTGGAATCTAGCTCTAATCGAGAAAAACCTCACTAAACCCACAATTTACCACCTTGTGAGTACCTGTTATTAACGGGATACTCTAAATTGTAGTTGGTTATGAAAAAATAAGAAGAACAGGATGAACATATACGCTTCCAAAAAAGTCGTCGCGGTTGGCGGCGGTCATGGCTTGGGAAGGATGCTCGCGGCTCTCAAAGAGTTTGGCGGCAATGCAACAGGTATTGTTGCCACCACCGATAACGGTGGTTCAACAGGCCGAATACGCCATTGCCAAGGTGGCATTGCATGGGGTGATACCCGCAACTGTATTAATCAATTAATTACTGAGCCCTCTATCAGCTCAATGATGTTTGAATATCGCTTCAAAGGCAGTGGAGAGCTTGACGGCCACAACCTCGGCAATCTAATGCTCACCGCGCTCGACAACTTATCCGTTCGCCCACTAGATGCGATCAATTTGGTTCGCGACATGCTAAAAGTGCAAGTCAATATTTTACCGATGTCTGAACACCCATCCGACCTGACCGCTCTATCAACTGACGGAAGATGGGTAACTGGTGAGACTAACGTCGACGAAATGGAAACCGACTTACGCCGCTTGGATCTCTCCCCAGAAGTGCCGGCCACCAAAGAAGCCATCACGGCACTTGAAGAGGCCGATGCCATCATCCTTGGCCCCGGCAGTTTTCTAACCAGTATTATGCCGCCATTGTTGCTGCCTGAACTTGGCAAAGCGATTGCCAAAAACACCAAAGCCAAATTGATCTTTGTTGCAAACTTAAGCCCAGAGTTTGGCCCGGCCGGCCGTATGAGCTTCAAAGAGAAACTCGAATGGTGTGAGCGTGCATGCCAAGGACGAAAGATAGACGTAGTCCTAGGGGATACCGAGCATCCTGAGTTGAAAGATCGCTGGCACTTTGTGACTCAATCACTTGCCTCTGCGAATCGTGACTGGCGTCATGATCGGAAAAAACTGCGTCTTGCTATCGAGCAACAACTCTTAGCAGACATTTAAAACGCAGCCCTAATAAAAAACGGCTCTTTAAATAAGGAGCCGTTTTTGATCAGAATATTTTTGCCTGCCAAGCTAAATAGGCGTGTCGGGTGTTGTGTAAGTGATCAATCATCGCAACGACATCGACCATCTCTTCAAAATCATCATTCTGCTTTGCTCTGGCGTCAATCTCAACCGCATACGCACATAATGAATCAGCTCCAAAGCTGGCTGCACTGCTCTTTAGAGCATGACTGATCTCTTTCAAGTAACTGAGTTTATCGCTGTAAGTCGCGTCACAAAGTACCTTGAGATAGCTTTCTAACTCACCCAAAAAAATCTCCAATAACATCGGCACATTTTCTTGACCAATTTCTTCACTGAGCGAAGCAATTTTCTTCTGGTTTAATAATTCCATTAGGCTTTCTGTTTTTCTTCTTTCACGTTCCACGCTTGCAATTTGCGATAAATGGTTGAAGGGCTAACATCTAAATAACCTGCGGCTCGTGGAATATTGCCGTCACAAGCTTTAATCGCCTGTTCTATCGCCATTTTTTCAGTGATCCACAAAGGGCAAATATCGGTCACTGAAATCAAATCCTCAGAAAGCTGTAGGGCCATGTCCTTGCGCTCAAACGGTTGGTTGAGCGGAGGTGGCAGCATTTCCATGGTAATTTCTTTACCATTATTCAGTACCACAATGTTTCTCAGTACGTTTTGTAACTGACGAACATTGCCCGGCCATTCGTATTCGTTAAAACGGTCAATGACTGGTTGAGAAAAACGCACAAAATTCTTCCCTTCTTCATGTGACATATAGCCTAGTAGAGAATAGGCAATTTCGATCACATCCTCGCCGCGCTCACGCAGAGGCGGAAGGTGAAGAGGAATCACGTACAAACGATAATACAAATCCTCACGAAAACGCCCTTCTTGCACTTCTTTCCAAGGATCTCGGTTGGTCGCGCAGACAAATCGTACATCGACACTCTTCATTTTGGACGAACCAACCTTTTGGAAGGTGCCGGTTTGAATAAAACGCAACAACTTGGTTTGCAAATCCAAGTCCATTTCACACAGCTCATCCAGGAAAAGCGTGCCGCCATCGGCCAGTTCTGCAGCGCCCTGGCGATCGGTCGCCGCACCGGTAAACGCCCCTTTGACGTGACCAAACAGCTCACTTTCAATCAAATCTTTAGGAATGGCTGCACAGTTAATAGCTATAAATGGTTTATCGCCTCGTCGGCTGGCGGCGTGTATCGCTTCTGCACACACCTCTTTACCTGTACCACTTTCACCCGTGATAAAGATGCTTGCTTTACTGCTCGCCGCCGAGTCAATGGTTCGATAGACCTGCTGCATTTTTTGACTACTACCGATAAAGCCTTGATAGTTCTGACTTCCTGCACTGTCTGAATCATTTTTTAGCTTGCTCGCTTTGCGGATGGCATTGTTCACCGTGACCCGAAGCCTGTCAGCTTCACAGGGTTTGATCAAGAAATCCTGAGAACCATGTCGCATCGCTTCCACAGCAGTGTCAATTGACCCATGTGCGGTCATGAAAATAATGGGAACATCTGGGTGACTCGCTTTTACGGCGTGCAATACGTCCATACCTGTCATATCCGGCAGACGTAAGTCCAACAAGATTAGATCGGGAATTCGATGTTTAAGACTATCGATAGCATCGCGGCCAGTCCCCACAATATTAATATCGATACCCAAAGGCATTAAATAGGAACGGTACAGGGCTGCTACTGAGGCGGTATCCTCTACCATAAGCAAATAGCGCTGCTTCGTTGTGGTGATTTGTTGCATAGTCTAGCCAATTGTTATTTGTGTTTTGGATAATAATCGCATTGCGCGATGCATTTTGCAAATTTCAATTGTATTTTATCGCCACACACACCATTTTTGCGCTACTTAGCGTGCTTACAACTGGCATAAACCATGCAGTACAAAAGATGGCCCCTCGGGTCACCTAGCCAACTGACGTTGTTAGTGAACCTAGTGTTCACAATTGATAGCCAATAGTAAAAATGACTGTTGGCTTTTTTTTGTTCACTTCAAGCGCTAATTCACCACGCTCTGGTTAGCTGTTAGCAATAAACTGCTGGCGCAACTTTTCAATTTCATCACGCTTCTGCGCGGCTAACTCAAATTCCAAATCCTGAGCGTGTTTGTACATTTGCGCTTCCAGTTTTGTGATTTCTTTTTCCAGTTGCTGTGGCGTCAACACATTATAGGATTGTGATGGTTCAGCCACTTTCGACAACGGCACCGTTTTGCTCACTTTCTGCTTGCGGGATTTCGTAATATCGCCCAGCTCCATGATATCTTTGATATTACGCTTCAAGGCTTGAGGCTGAATGCCCATCTTTTCATTGTGCGCTTGCTGTTTCTCACGGCGTCGTTCCGTTTCATCCATCGCTTTCTTCATCGATTTGGTGATGGAGTCTGCATACAAGATCGCTTTACCATGGAGGTTACGGGCTGCACGGCCAATGGTCTGAATCAATGAGCGCTCTGAACGTAAAAAGCCTTCTTTATCAGCATCGAGAATCGCAACCAAAGACACTTCGGGCATGTCGAGGCCCTCGCGTAACAAGTTAATCCCCACCAACACATCGAACTCCCCTAGCCTCAAGTCACGAATGATCTCCACTCGTTCAACCGTGTCGATATCAGAGTGTAGGTAACGCACTTTCACATCGTGCTCATGCAAGTATTCAGTTAGATCTTCCGCCATACGTTTGGTCAGTGTTGTCACTAACACGCGTTCATCTTTCACCGCGCGGATGCGGATCTCAGAAAGCAGATCATCCACTTGAGTCGCCACTGGTCGCACTTCCAGTACAGGATCGAGCAATCCGGTCGGACGCACCACTTGGTCAGCAATTTCGCCCGCACTTTTCTCTAGTTCGTAATTACCCGGAGTGGCTGAAACGAAAATAGTTTGTGGCGCAAGCGCTTCGAACTCTTCAAATTTCAATGGTCGATTGTCCAATGCTGAAGGCAAACGGAAACCATATTCAACCAAGGTCTCTTTCCGTGAGCGGTCACCTTTATACATTGCGCCAATTTGTGGCACTGTCACGTGAGATTCATCAATGATCAACAAACCGTCGTGTGGTAAGTAGTCAAATAACGTTGGAGGCGGCTCACCTTCCGCTCGACCGCTGAGATAACGCGAGTAGTTTTCGATGCCAGAGCAGAATCCCAGCTCATTCATCATTTCAATATCGAATTGGGTACGCTGACTAATACGTTGCTCTTCCAACAATTTATTGTTGTCACGCAAGTAAGTTTGTCGCTCACGCAGCTCTTGTTTGATGTTTTCAATCGCCTGCAGAATACGCTCTCGAGGTGTGACGTAGTGAGTCTTAGGGTAAATCGTAAAGCGGGGTAAATCGCGTTGTTTGACCACTCCGGTCAGTGGATCAAACACACTGATGCAGTCGATCTCATCATCAAACATCTCGATGCGCACCGCATCTTGGTCCGATTCAGCCGGAAAAACGTCGATCACCTCTCCGCGCACGCGAAATTGGCCTCGTTCAAAAGCAATATCGTTACGGCTATATTGCAGCTCAGCCAAACGGCGCAGTATGTCGCGTTGATCCATCACATCACCACGGCGTATATGCAACATCATTTGCAGGTAGGCCTCGGGATCACCCAAACCATAAATAGCCGAAACAGAGGCGACGATAATGGCGTCTTTTCGCTCCAATAACGCTTTGGTGGCAGATAAACGCATTTGTTCAATATGAGCGTTGACCGATGAGTCCTTCTCTATAAAGGTGTCGGTGGTTGGCACATAGGCTTCAGGTTGGTAATAATCGTAGTAAGAGACAAAATATTCGACCGCGTTATTGGGGAAAAACGCTTTCATCTCACCGTAAAGTTGGGCGGCAAGGGTTTTGTTTGGCGCAAGCAGGATTGCTGGGCGTTGCGCTTGAGCAATCACATTCGCCAAGGTAAATGTTTTACCGGATCCCGTCACCCCGAGTAAGGTTTGGTGAGCCAAGCCAGCATCCAACCCTTCTGTCAGTTGTTTGATCGCCGTTGGTTGATCTCCCGATGGCGCATAGTCAGAAACCAGATCGTAAAGTTTGCTCATTTTTCCTCTCACTACTGCACAACGTAAAAACTGTATAAATATACACTCCCATATCAAAGAAACATAGAAGCAATTTTCGACTGTGTACGCTTGATAGATCGTGCCGAACATGTTCGATAAAACGCTGTCAATTGTATTGTGGAACAGCCTAACGATTACATGACATTTTTCTAGCTTATCAATTTCAGTTCTGTTATTCTCCTACGCCCTACTAGCGCTCTCATCACTAACCTAGTCGTAATACCATCCACATCTTTTCCCCATCAGCACCCTTTTAAATGAGCCTTTACTAAATTACCACTTATTTATCCACATCAAGACACACCTCTACAGATATAAAATAAAGTCTGAATATCATTACCTTATAAGAAAATCACACACGCTTACCTTTAGAGCTTAAACTCAAATTCAAGCCTCGCAGTACATTGCTCAAGATTAACTCACACAGTTATCCACAATTTTGGTGGATAAGTAAAGCAAGACCAAACCCTACAAGGGGTTCAGGAAAGTAAAGTGTTTTTTTTGCTTTTTTTTGACAGCAAATCTCAATATCAGTATTGACACGTATAGCGCTGCTCGTTAGCGATCGCACCACTTTCACTCAAGGCCATCATCCTCCTTACCTAAGCTGACAGAGCGACGAAGTTTGCTCCCTGCGCCGCGGAGTTGAGCCCAGCTGGCGGAGACGAACTTTTTCAAAACAACCCTTCTTGGTATCGGGTGTTTTGTTCATTTGCAGCGCCATATTTTTTCTTGCCCTAAACAAACGAACCGATTACGAAGTATAAAATTCCGTCAGCTACTCAAAACCTTACCTTTCATTGGTTGTTATTACCCGGACAAAGCACGATAATATCGGGATCGGATTTGCAGAACGTAATAATTATGACCGAATATATTTTGTTGTTGATTGGCACCGTCCTCGTAAACAACTTTGTACTGGTGAAGTTTCTCGGATTGTGTCCCTTCATGGGCGTGTCAAAAAAATTGGAAACCGCAATTGGTATGGGCTTGGCAACGACCTTTGTCCTTACTATGGCTTCCGTGTGCGCTTATCTTGTTGAAAGCTACATTCTTGAGCCATTGCACATCGAATACCTACGAACCATGAGCTTTATTTTGGTGATTGCGGTGGTGGTCCAGTTTACGGAAATGGTGGTTCACAAGACCAGCCCAACCCTCTATCGCCTGCTGGGTATTTTTCTACCTTTGATTACCACCAACTGTGCCGTGTTGGGGGTTGCTCTACTGAATATCAATGAAAACCACTCGTTTGTTGAATCCATCATCTATGGTTTTGGTGCAGCGGTTGGTTTTTCTTTAGTACTGATTCTGTTTGCTTCGATGCGTGAGCGCATTTCTGCAGCGGATGTGCCTGCGCCTTTTAAAGAGGCTTCCATTGCGATGATTACTGCAGGATTAATGTCGCTAGCGTTTATGGGCTTTACGGGGTTGGTGAAATAAGATGACAACCATCATGATTGCCGTGCTAGCCATTGCACTGCTGGCTACGCTATTTGGCGCTATCCTTGGTTTTGCCTCAATTCGCTTTAAAGTCGAAGCGGATCCAATCGTGGATCAAATCGATGCCATATTGCCACAAACGCAATGTGGTCAGTGTGGCTATCCTGGTTGCCGTCCTTACGCAGAAGCCATCGCGAATGGAGACAGCATCAATAAGTGCCCACCAGGAGGCCAAGCGACCATTGAGAAACTGGCCGATCTTATGGGCGTTGAAGCGGAAGAATCCGCCCATGATCTTGAAGGCAAAGTGAAAACGGTCGCTTTCATCCATGAAGATATGTGCATTGGCTGCACCAAATGTATACAAGCTTGCCCAGTCGACGCTATTGTCGGCGGAACAAAAGCACTGCATACCGTTATCAAAGACGAATGCACGGGATGTGATTTATGTGTCGCGCCCTGTCCAACCGACTGTATCGAAATGATCCCATTGGAGACCACCACGGAAACATGGAAGTGGCAGCTTAATGCTATACCTGTGGTCAATATTTCCGAAGCTAACCCTAACTCTGCCACCAGCAGAGATCAGAATAACTAAAGGGCAAAGAAGATGTTGTCTTTAATTGAACAAATTCGTACAGGCGCGCTTTGGGATTTTCCAGGTGGTGTTCATCCTGCGGAAAACAAACGCCAGTCAAACCAGCAGCCTTTGGTGCACGCAGCGCTAGCCAATGAGATTGTGTTACCGCTCAAACAACACATCGGCAAACCGGGAAACATCTTGGTCAACGTAGGCGATCACGTCTTAAAAGGGCAATTGCTCACCCAATCGAATGCCGGTTTTACACTTCCAATTCACGCCTCGACTTCCGGAACCATAACAGCTATTGAAACACGCACAGTGGCGCACCCTTCTGGTTTGAGCGAAATGTGTGTGGTCATCACGCCAGATGGCCAAGATACTTGGTGTGAAAAACAACCTGTCATCGATTATTCACAACAAAACAGCGACTATCTTTTGGATGTGATTCGCATGGCGGGCATTTCCGGAATGGGAGGCGCAGGCTTTCCGACCGCGAAAAAAATCCAATCTGGCTTAGGCCGAACAGAAATTTTGATTGTCAACGCGGCAGAATGTGAACCGTACATCACCGCAGACGACAAGCTTTTGCAAGAACACGCGGAAGAGGTTCTACAAGGTATCGAAATTGTAGAACACATTTTGCAGCCTAAACTTACCATCATCGGAATTGAAGATAACAAACCCGAAGCAATTAAAGCCCTTGAATCAGCCGCACAAAATAGAGACATCGTTATTCGTGTTATCCCCACCAAGTACCCCTCTGGTGGCGAAAAGCAGCTGATTAAGGTTCTGACAAATAAAGAAGTTCCCGCGGGCGGTATTCCTGCGGATATTGGCATCCTTGTTCAAAATGTCGGATCGCTGTACGCGATTAAGCGCGCGGTAATGGACGGCGAACCAATGGTCAATCGAGTCGTCACCTTAACGGGCAACACCTTCGAGACACCACGTAACGTTTGGGTACCGCTGGGCACACCAGTACATGCTTTATTAGAACAATTTGGCTACCAAGCAGACAAAAAGTTACCACGTTTGATCATGGGCGGTCCGATGATGGGCTTTAGCCTGCCTCATGCAAACGTTCCGATCACCAAAACGTCCAACTGTATTTTGGCTCCAACCCGCAAAGAGATTTCTCCTGCGGGTTACGAAATGGAATGTATTCGCTGCGGCGCATGCGCTGAAGCTTGTCCTGCTTCACTGCTTCCTCAGCAGCTACAATGGCACGCTAAAGCCGAAGAGTTCGACAAGTGTGAAGAGCTAAACTTAAAAGATTGTATCGAATGTGGCGCTTGTGCCTTTGTGTGCCCAAGTGAAATCCCGCTTGTCAGCTATTATCGTCAAGCTAAAGCCGAAATTCGGACGCGCGCTCAAGAAGCTGACGCAGCAGAACGTGCCAAACTGCGCTTTGAAGAGAAAAAAGCACGCATGGAGCGCGAAAAAGAAGAACGCGAGAATCGCTTTAAGAAAGCCGCGGAAGATCGCCGTAAGGAAATGAAATCCACGGGAGGCGACGACGCCATTGCCGCCGCCATCGCTCGTGTTAAAGCGCAAAAAACTCAAGATAGCGAGCAAACACCAAGCGTTAAACCGGCAGTTGCTGCAGCCATTGCCAAAGCAAAAGCCAAACAAGCCGCCGCAGCTGACTCCGGTTCGTCTGAACCAGACAATTCAGAAATGGTGAAGTTACGCGAAGAACGTAAGCGTCTTGCTCGCGAGCGAAAAGCAGAGAAAGAGCAATCTAAAACCCCAGACTCTGAAGAGCAAGGGGATAAAAAATCTGCCGTTGCCGCCGCCATTGCAAGAGCAAAAGCGAAAAAAGCGCAGCAACCACCACTTGCTTCATCCGAATCATCGGCGGATGAACCTGAAGATAAGAAAGCCGCTGTTGCTGCAGCGATTGCTCGCGCCAAAGCACGAAAAGCGCAGCAAACAGACGAACCTGCACCTGAGCAAAACCGCGAAGAATCGCAAGCAGCAGAAGACGATCCTAAGAAAGCGGCCGTCGCCGCGGCGATTGCCCGTGCCAAAGCACGAAAAGCGCAGCAAATAGACGAACCTGCACCTGAGCAAAACCGCGAAGAATCGCAACCAGCAGAAGACGATCCGAAGAAAGCGGCAGTCGCTG